>CAYNFM010000079.1:0-5238 GCA_964396415.1 uncultured Treponemataceae bacterium
TCTTCGTTTCACCCTGGCCGGGGGATATGCGCCCGGAAACCCGCAGCCTATTTTGAGGGGGCCCGGAGAGCCCGACGCAGGCGGCAGTGATATGGATTTCACCGGTAGATCCGCTTGTTACGCGTACGGTTCCGTCATAGAGTGAGAAGATGAAGCACGAGGGCGAGAGCGAGTCGGGCAAGCTCAAAATAGGCGATCATTGGAATGTGATTTCGATCATCGCCCTTTCACAGAACAACCCGCTCAAAGCGCTGGCGGAGTTCGTGGAAAACTCGATCGACGCAGGCGCGAAGAACGTGACGATCGTTCGAGGGAAAAGCAGGAACGAGCCCTATATCAAGATCGTCGACGACGGGAAAGGGATCTCGGATTTCCGCTACGTCGCTACGCATATCGGCGATTCCATCAAGCGCGAGCTCAAGACCAAGGGTGAAACCGGGCTACAGGGCGAGTTCGGCATCGGCCTCCTGTCGTTCTGGACCGTTGGCGAGACCTGCACGCTTACCTCGGCCGGCGAGGACGGGACGGCCCGCAGCATGAAGCTCGTCAAAGGCAATCCCTCATACGCCATTTCCGAATCGAGCTCCCTGTTCGGTCATTCGGGGACGGAGCTTTTGATCGCACCCATACTCGCCGGCGTCCGCGTGCTCTCCGGCGACAAGATACAGAACTTCCTCGCGTCCGAGCTCCGCGATCGCATAGCTAAAAGCGGCGTCCGCATACGAATCGTGGACCATACTTCGCGACGCGAACTCCTCGTGGAACCTAGGAAATTCAAAGGTCGCCTCATCCACGCTCTCCCGGAGCCGCGGTGTCCCTTCGGGGAGATCTATCTCGAGCTCTATTTTGCCGAGCCTTCCGGAGATAACGCGATCGGCCTCTATAAGCGCGGCACGCGCGTTATCCCGAGTATCGTTTCGTTGGATGCCTTTGCTCGCTCTCCCTGGACGGCGAGTCAGATCGAGGGAATCATCGATGCCCCGTTCCTCCAGCTCACGCCCGGGACGCGGGACGGGATCGTCCTTGACGAGGCCTACGAGTCGTTCTGCGTCGCCCTGCAGCCCGTGGAGGAAAGCCTTATGGGGCTGCTCGACGAGCAGCGCCGCGCCGAGGAAGAAGAGGCGAGTCGGCAGATTCTCGGTAAGGTCACGCGAGCCCTCCGCGAGGCCTTCCTCCATCTCCCCACTGAGGAATACGGGTGGCTCGCGGCGAAGACCCGGGAGACGAGAAGGCAGAGTTCCGAAGGAAAGGGTGGAGCGGGCGGCGAGGGAGGCGGAACGGGACCGTCGGCGATCCCGGGAGAAGCCGAACCCGGCCAGGCTACCCTGGCGGCGACGGCCGAGCCGTCTTCCGGAGAGGACGCAAGCTTCGGGGAATATCTGCCCGAGGCTCTCGAGCGCGCGGATGCGCAGAAAAGCTTCTTCGATTTTCCCGGCCCCTTGCACAAGCTCATGATCTCGCCCGCCTCGTCGGTGATCGGCGTCGGGGAGCGAAAGAAGCTCAAAGCGGTAGCGCGGGACAAATCGGGTCGAATGATCGACTCGGGACTCGACTACGAATGGCAGGTCTGGGAGGGCGCCGGGTCGATCGAGGGTATCGATGCCGCCTATGCCGAATACATCGCTCCCGATGAGCCCTGCGTCGCGACCGTAGAGCTCCGCGTACGGCAGGGCGAGACGGTCGTAGTCGCAAATGCCCTCGTCACGGTCACCGCCGAGCTTATCCACCGCCCTAGCGGCGGGGCCGGCGCATCGCGCCGCGGCCTCCCAGGCTATACCTACAAAAAGGCGCCGGGAGAGCTCTGGCGCTCGCGCTACGACACGGAAAAGTCCGTAATCGTCATAAACAACGCCCACGCCGACTTCATCTACGCTTCACGTCAGGGGATGACCAAGATCCGCTACATCGCCCGCCTCTTCGCAAAGGAGCTGGTACTCGCCAACTTTCCCGAGGTCACGAAAGAGGAACTCCTCGAGCGCATGGTCGAGCTCACGCTATATACCGAGGAATACCTTAGATAGTCTGTCTCATTTCTTGCTCGCGTTCGATCGCTCTTTGAACGGTCGGATTGGCGCGATATATAGGCTACTTCGCAGGATATTCCATGTCATTAAGGAGACGATGTCACCCTTTTAGGCGGCAGGCGCTTTTCGGTATACGTTAATGCGATTATCCGCTCCGGCTTGGCCTCACTGGAAAGCATGAGATTGACGATTCGCCGCGAGATGACTCAGGCCTTCCCGGAGCCGGAACAGGCGATATTCGGAATCCCTTCAAATACTTTTCGCCAGCGATTCCGCAGCCTTCCGGAAATCGACCATCCTCGCCGACAGCTCTTCGCGGGAGTCTTCGAGCGAAAGCCCGGTGAGCCGCTTGCCGCAGACCAGGCACCGGCCGTTCACGAAGACGCTGTCGACGTTGGCCGCCTTGGCGCTGTAGACGAGGACCGAGTAAGGATCGAAGATGGGGAACATGTTGGCGGAGCGGGTCTCCACCAGGGTCAGATCCGCCTTCTTACCCGGCTCTATCGAGCCGATCCTGTCGCCCATGCCCAAGGCCGCCGCCGCGCCGCAGGTGCCGAGCTTCACGATCTCGGCCGCGGGGAAGGCGGACCTGTCCCTGTTCGCGGTCTTGTGGAATTTGGCGAAGAGATCGAACTGGGTGAACAGGTCCAGGGTGTTGCCGCTTGCGGGGCCGTCGGTGCCGAGCGCGACGCGGACGCCGCGCTCGAGCATCTTCTTCACCGGGGCGACGCCCTTGGCGCTCTTGGTGTTCGCCCCGATGCAGTGAACGACGGGGACTCGGCGGCGGGCGAGTATGTCGATGTCGGCGTCGTTCGCGAGTACGCAGTGGACCGCGATGAACCGCTCATCGAGCAGGCCCAAAGAATCGAGGAAGGCGATCGGCGTCTTTCCGTATTCGTCGCGGAAATGCGCGACCTCGTAGTCCATCTCGCTGACGTGCATCATCATCGGAACGCCGTGGCGCTCGGCCAGTCGGCGGGCCTCGACGATCTTTCCCGGGCTATTAGTGTTGGGCGCGTGGGGCGCTACCATCGGCGTGATCAGCTCGTCGCCCCGCCATTTGGGGATGAATCGCTCGGCGTATCCGAGACCTCCGTGGGGCTCCGGGGAATCGCAGCTCGGGAAGTCGACGACCGTCTCTCCCAGGAAGGCCCGCATGCCCGCCTCCTTCACGGCCTGGGCGATATCGTCCTCGAAATAGTACATATCGAGAAAGGTGGTGACGCCGGCCAGGAGCATCTCGCAGCAGGCGTAACGGGCGCTCGCGCGCGCGAGCTCGGCCGTCATCGAGGCTTCCAGAGGGAAGATGAGGCGCCGCAGCCGGTCGACAGAGTCGTCGCCGAGGGAGCGGAAGGGTATCATGCCGCTGTGCGTGTGGGCGTTGACGAGGCCCGGAATCAGGATGCCCCCCTCTCCGTCGATCCGCTCCAAACCCGGATAGCGGTCGCGAAGGCTCCGATCCCCGACGGCGACTATGGAGTCGCCCTCCACGGCCACACAGCCGTCCTTGAAGCTGTCCATGGCCGCGTTCATTGTCAGCACATGTACCTTATCTATCAGAAAACTCATATGGCTCCACTATAGTCTGAGTCCGGACGTCGACCAGGCCCTTGTCGCCGATCTTGATGCTCGGCGATACGAGGAGGGAGAGGGTGCTGAAGGACATGATCTCGTCGACGTGCTCGTATCCCAGGGCGCGCATCGCGGCGCGCACCCGGCGAATCGACTCGGCCAGCGCCTCGAGCGGCCCGTCGCTTACGATGCCTCCCACCGGCAGGATAGCGTTCGCGACGATCTCTCCGCGGCGCACCACGATATATCCGCCCTGCTGGCCGATCAGCGCGTTCGCTGCGAGCGCCATGTCCCGCGCACAGCTGCCCATCACGAGGAGGTTGTGGTGGTCGTGGGCCCAGGTCGATGCTATCGCGCCTTCTTCCTTCAGAGCGCCCTCGACGAAGCCGAAGCGTATCGGCGCCTCGTGCCCGTACCTTTCGATCGCCGCGATGAGGGAGAGCCCGGCCGCCCTCCAATCCACGAGGCCGCCCGAGACCGGGCAGCGGACCGAGCCGCGCTCGGTGAAGGTCGATTCGGGATCGATCCGAATGGTCACGCAGTCGAGCCCAGTCGCGGAGGTGGGGGCCGGAGTGCGGACCAGGAAATCATCCTCGGCGAGGGGTCGGCGCCGTACGGTCGCATAGAACGAAGCGGGGAATCTCGATCCGCGATCGGCGCCGGGCCCATAGAGCTCGGAGCGTTCCAAGACTCCCCGCTTGTACACGGAGCGTATGGAGAAGGTCTCCAGATCGTCCAGAATAATGAAGTCGGCGATCCGCCCCGGGGCTATCGAGCCCCGGTCGCTTAGCAGCATGTGGCGGGCGGGCACGTAGGTCGCGCAATAGATCGCGTCCTCCGCGCTCATGCCCCGCTCGATCGCGAGCCGGACGAGGAGGTTGAGGTGGCCGCTCATGAGCTGGTCGGGCAGGACGTCGTCGGTGACGAGGGCTACATGCTCGTACAGCCGATGCTCGACGACGGTCTCTATGTTCGGGACGGTGATGGACTTGCGCTGCAGCTCGATGAACATGCCGTTGTCGATCTTCTCGAGGATCGATTCGGGCGTCTGCTGCGTATGGTCGGCCCACACGCCCGAGGCGATGAAGGCGGCGAGCTCGGCGCCGCCGATTTTCGGGCAGTGCCCCTCGATCGGATATCGCGGCTTGGCCGCCTTGAAACAGCGGATCAGGCGCTTGGTCGGCGTATCGGCCTCGCCCGTCAGCTCGGCGGCGTTCATCACCTCGCCCAGGCAGATCACCCGGTCGTCGGCGGCCAGGACGGCCACCTCCTCCGGCCCTATGCGGCCTCCGGTGGTCTCGAGCGAAGGGTTCGTCGAGGGGACGGAGGAAGGCAGCCCGTAGAAGACGTCCATCCCGGTTTCGGCATCCATGAAGGCCCGGATGCCCTCGACGCCCAGCACGTTGGCGATCTCGTGGGGATCGGCGACGACGGTGGTGGTTCCCCATGGGAGCGCGATCCGGGAGAACTCCGACGGCACCGTCATCGCGCTTTCGATGTGCATGTGGATGTCGACGAGCCCGGGTAACAGCCAGGTCCCGGCCGCGTTTACCCGCTCTTCTCCGGGCAGGGGCCCGAGGCCCGCGGAGACCTCGGCGAAGATCCCGTCGCGCACGCGGACATTCTTCTCCTCGAAGCGCTT
>CAYNFM010000079.1:5338-13711 GCA_964396415.1 uncultured Treponemataceae bacterium
ACCACGTCGATGGTGTTGAAATTGGCGTAGGTACCGGACGCCGGGACAATGTACTTCGCCTCGGGCAGGGCCTTGGTGATGATGGGGATGGCGAAGTCGCCGACGACCGCCGCGACGATCTCCCCGCTGGCGAACATGTTCGCCAGGTCCGAGGATTTCTCGTAGGTCTTCACGATGTTCTTCTTGAGCCCTGCCAGGGCCTTGAAGGCGGCCGCTCCCTTGTCGTCGCTCACCGGAACCTTCGCGTAGTCGGCCGCGACGTACACCATGGCGGGTCCGAAGGTGGACGTGATCGCCGGTATCGAGATCGCGTTCGCTAGCTCGGGACGCCACAGGTCCGCCCACTCCTGGATCTTGAAGTTGATGGCCTTGGGATTGTAGACGATGCCTATGCTATTGAGCGTGTACGCGGGGCCGAAGCCGCTCTTGGTCATCGCCTTGGCCGCGGGTATCAGGTATTTCGCGTTCGGGATCTTGTCGTAGTCCACCTTCGCGAAGAGCTTCGCGGCGTATCCGTCGGCGGCAGCCTTCTGAGAAAGCTCGATCACATCGACCGTCGTGTTCGGGTCGGCCGCGAGCTTCGTGTACCGTTCGGGAGTGGTACCTAGATCCAGTACTACTTTGCAATTATTGGCCTTCTCGAAGGGGCCGTAGACGTCCCGCCACAGGATGTCCTCGCCCAGGCCCCAGGTCGAGACGACCAGGGTCCTGGTCCCCGAAGGCGCCGCGTCCCCGGGACCGGCCGCCGAGACGAGGGCGCCCGAGGATAGGGTGATTACGAGAACGAGCGCCGCTTTCGAAAACTCCTTCATATCTTTGCTCCTTACGCGGCGATCGGCCGCTAGCACAGCACTATTCTTTCGGACGGGAAGCGGGCGAACACCCGCGTACCCGGCTCGAAAGCCTGTTCCTTGGGGGCGTTCGCCACCAGGCGGCCTAGGTTCGTCGATAGCTCGTACTGGTAGCTTTGCCCGAGGAAGGTACGGACCTCGACTATGCCCGGAACGACGTTCCTCCGCTCCGCGCTCGACCCCGACAATTCGATATCCTCCGGACGGATGGCGCCGACGCAGGATTCGGCGCCCGGATCGACGCCGACCTCGATCTCCCCACCATGGGAGTCGCGGAAACGCCCCGGACCGACCTTGGCGAGGTCGAAGAAATTGGTGAACCCGACGAAGCGCGCGACGAATTCGTTGACGGGATGCGAATAGATGGCTTCAGGCAGGTCGAATTGCTCGATGGCCCCTTTGTTCATGATCGCGACTCGGTCGGAAATGGAAAAGCATTCCTCCTGGTCGTGCGTCACGAAGATGGTGGTGATGCCGAGCCTCTTTTGGAGACGCTTGATCTCCACCCGCATGCCGAGGCGCAGCTTCGCGTCGAGATTGCTCAAGGGCTCGTCCAGGAGGAGCAGCTCCGGCTCGATGACCAAGGCCCGGGCGAGGGCGACGCGCTGGCGCTGGCCGCCGGACATCTGCTTCGGGTAGCGGCCGGCGAAGGCGGAGAGGTCGGTGATCTCGAGCATGGCCTCGACCCGCTTCCTGATGTCCCCGGAACTCAGCTTTCGCAGCCTGAGGCCGAAGGCTACGTTGTCGAAGACCGTCAAGTGAGGGAACAGGGCATAGCTCTGGAACACGAGGCCGAAATTGCGCCTGTGCACCGGAGTCCGGGTCAGGTCCTTCCCGTTCAGCCTGAAGGCGCCTCCCATGGGCTCGATGAAGCCGGCCACGACGCGCAGGGTCGTGGTCTTCCCGCAGCCGCTCGAGCCGAGGAGGGAAACCAGTTCCCCTCGCTCTATGTCGAGGCTCAGGCCTTCGAGCACCTTGGTCCTACCGTCGTAGGAGACCTGAATGTTTTCCAGCGAGGCATATGACATATCCGTATCCTATTTCGCCAGGCTTCCGATGCCCAGCGTCTTTTCCACGACGTACATCAGGGCGACCGTGACGGCCATGAGGAGGACCGAGATCGCCGATACCGAGGGATCGTAGCTGTACTCGATGTAGCTTATTAGGGTTCGGGGAAAGGTGGATACCCCCGGTCCGCTCAGGAACATCGAGACCGGGATGTTGTTGAAGGAGTTCAGGAAGGCCAGCATGAACGCGGCGACGATGCCCGATCCGATATTGGGAAGCACCACCTTGACGAAGGCCTGCGCCCTGTTGCAACCCAGGCTGCATGCCACTTCCTCGATGGAAAAATCGAACTGCTCCAGGCTGGCGCCGACTACGCGGATGACGTAGGGAAGGATGACCAGGAAATGTCCCATCAGGAGGCCGGCGAGGACCGGCATTCGCAGCTCGATGACCAGGAACTTGAATAAGGCGTAGCCAACGACGATGCCCGGCACGAAGATCGGCGACAGGAAAAGCGACCGCAGAGCGGTGTTATGCCTGAACGCGGTTTTGCCGAGGGCGTAGGAGGCGGGGATTCCGATCGCCAGGGCGAGAAGCGTAGCGTAGACGGCCAGCATGAGGCTGAGCCCGAGAGACGACATGAACGAGCGCGAGGCGAAGACGGCCCCGAACCATTTGAAGGTGAAGCCCTGGATGGGGAAGCGGATCGTGCTCGCCTCGCCGAAGGAGGTGACCGCGATGATCGCCAGGGGCGCAGCCAGGAAGAGGAAGACCGCGGCCGAGAAGGCCGTCAATCCGAGCTGCCTCTTGGCTGCCATCCTATCTCCGGTCCAGACGCTTGGCGAAATCCTGCATGCCTTTGACGACGGCCAAGGTCATGAGGATCATCACCAGGGCTATCACGCCCGCCCCGGTCCAGTCGGAAAGGCTCATCGCGCGCTGATAGATCAGCGTCGCGAGCAGCATGTTCCTGTTGCCGCCGAGGAGGGTCGGCGTGGTATACGCGGTGATGGCGCCGGTGAACACGAGGACGCCGCCCACCAGGATGCCGGGGAGGCTCAAGGGAAACACGACCTTCATGAACGCGACGAAACGGCTCGCGCCCAGGCTCGCGGCGGCTTCCGTCACGTCCTCCTCGATATTGTCCATGCTCCCCACCAGGGTGACGAGCATGAGGGGCAGGAAGAGATAGACGGTGCCGACGAGGATCGAAAATTCGGTGTACAGGAGGGTCAGGGGCCTGTCGATCCACTTGAGCGCCAATAGGAGAGAATTCACCACGCCCTCGCGCCCCAGGATGATGATCCATGCGAAGGCCCGCACCACGGAGTTGGTAAGCAGGGGAAAAATCGAAACGGCCATCAGGATGGATTTAGTCCGTCCGCTTCGGCGGGAAATGTAATAGGCGGTCGGCAGCCCCAGGATGACGCAGACCATGGTCGCGACGAGGCCGATCCGGACCGTCCGCGCGAAGACCCGCAGGTAATACGGATCGCCGAAAAACGCGATATAGCGTCCGAGGAAGGGTCCGCCGGAGCCGAAGGTAGGCGCCAGGACCACGATGAGGGGGTAGAAAAGAAAGGCAGCCAACAGGAGGAGGCCCGGGGCGATCAGCGAGACATACAGCGATCTCCGCATCCGCGCTCCCTCGATACTATCCATGAAAAAGCAAGCAACGTTTCCCCCAAACACTTCGGCGCAACCGGTCCTTGCCGGCCGGGCCTCTTCAACTCAAGCAGCGCTGGGAGATATTGTCAATAGTCGCGGAGGGGATTTGGAACGATTCCCCGCGTGACTGCCTCCGGATACTCCGCGCCGCGGAGCATCCTCCGGGCCGTCGCTTGACAATTCCGCAAGCTTGTTACAATGCTTACTAATAGAATTATTGATATTGTAATAGGGGTCCGGAAGTGCCGTTTCAAGATATGTTCCCCATCGCGACGAGCGAGCTTTTGCATTTCCCGATGATGTTTCCGGAGACGATGAGGGGAATGCATCTCCAGGGAATTCCCTATGCGAGACTCGAGTTCCTCTACGAAGTCGGCGCTCTCTTCGGCCTCGCGGAGGGCACCGTGAGGACGGCGCTCTCGCGGATGAAAAAGTCGGGCTATGTCGATGCGATAAAGTCCGGCTCCTCCACGCGATACCGCGTTTCGCCTCTGCAGATCGAGCTGATGAACAATATGGGGAAAAGGCGTCGGCGCAGGAAGAAGGGATTCGTCGTCGCCGTCTATTCGTTCGAGAGCGGAAGGGAAAAGGAGCGGGCCATGACGAGGTCCCTCCTGGAATACGCGGGATTCGTACGCTTCGCGCAGAATTCGTATATCAACACGAGGATCGATCGGGCCGAGCTCAAGGCCAGGCTCAGGGAGTCGGGACTGTCGTCCAACGTCTTCCTCTTCGACGTCGAGGACCTGATGGACGAGGACATGGAGCGGATGGCCTCGGCGTGGAAGATCCCCGAGCGCGCCGCCCATCTCGACTCATTCATGCGGGAGGTGAAGGCCTACGTCGACGAGTCCGACGGATCGGACAGCGATACCTTCCATCGCATGGCCGGAGCTTGGGTCGCCTATATCGTCCACGTCGAACGTACCGAGCCGCCCTTGCCGGAAGCGCTGCTGCCGGAGCGATACGCATATCCGATAATAGCCGACTACCTCCGAAGAACAAGCATCGGCAAAGCGAAGAAGATGATGCGCTACTATCTCGCGAGGAACCGATGATTCGATCCGGAGGGAAGGGATGAAGGCTCCATGGCCCGATCGCAAAGAGGCCGGCCTGCGAATCGCATTTCTTGTCGAGGGCGACGTCGTCAGGATAGAGGGATCGGCTATCGGCCGCCCGTAGATTAAGGCGGTATCGGGGAAGACCCGAGACAATTTGGACCCTTCAAGGGGAGGAATAATCGTGGGTAGAAGCATGATCATCATCGGCGGAGGCATGGCCGGCCTATCGACGGGCTGCTACGCGCAGATGAACGGCTACGATTCCACGATATTCGAACGGCACAGCCTCCCCGGAGGCCTCTGCACCTCCTGGAAGCGCGGAGACTATACCTTCGACGGATGCGTACACTGGCTCGCCGGGAGTTCCGGCGACGGTCTTATGGGAAAGTACTGGAACGAGGTCGGCGCCCTCGAGGGGAGGGAGTTCGCCTACCACGAGGTTTTCACGCGGATCGAAACGGGAACTCATGACGATATGAAGACGTTTACCGTCTACTCGGATGCCGACAGGACGAATGCCGGGATGAAGGCCATCGGTCCCGAGGACGGCTGTCGAATCGACGCCTTCACCGACATGATAAAAAGGTTCACGGGCTTCCCCTCGGCTTTCGACAAACCCTTCGAGCTGATGGGAATGCGCGATTATCTGGAGATGTTTCGATCGATGAGGCCCTACCTCAAGGATTTCAACGCCTACAGGGACATGACGATAGGCGCCTATGCGAAGGGCTTCAGGAATCCCCATCTCCGCGAAGGCGTCGCGGGGATATTGGGCGACCCGGCTTTCTCCTTCCTCGCGGTCGTGTTGATGCTGGCGTGGCAGCACGACCGCAACGCGGGATATCCGATCGGAGGGTCCCTCGAATTCAGCCGCGCGATCGAGAAAAAATACGAGGAGCTGGGCGGGATATTTCGATGCTCCTCGCACGTGGGGAAGATCGTCGTCGAGCGAGACAAGGCTGTCGGCATAAGGCTCGACGACGGGACCGAGCGCTACGCCGATATCGTCGTCTCGGCCGCCGACGGATACGCGACGATCTTTGAAATGCTGTCCGGAAAATTTCTCGACCAAAAAATCCGCAAACGCTACGATAGCCTTCCGATCTTCGAGCCGCTCTTCTGTCTCTCGCTCGGAGTGCGTCGGGATTTCTCCGGGGAAGCCCCCCTATCGGTTCATATCCTCAGGCAGCCGATCGAGATCGAGAAGCGTGTTCAAACGAAGATCGGGATCAAGCATTATTGCTACGATAGGACGATGTCCCCGACCGGAAAATCCGTCCTGCAGGTGCTGTATCCCTCGGATTACGACTACTGGAAGATCCTCGAGGAGGATCGTCGAGCTTATGAGGATGAAAAGACGAAAATCGCCCGGCGGCTCGTAGCCGCCCTCGAGGAATTCCATCCCGGGATCGGGAAGGATATCGAGGCACTCGATGTCGCCACGCCGCTGACCTTCGAGCGGTATACGGGGAATAGGCGAGGCAGCTTCGAGGGCTGGTTCATGACGCCCAGGGCGATGACCATGCGCATGCCGAAGACCTTGCCGGGACTGAGAAATTTCTATATGGTCGGCCAGTGGGTCCAGCCGGGAGGGGGTTTGACCAATTCGCTCAAATCCGGCCGCGACCTCGTAAGCATCCTCTGCGCAAAAGACGGGCGCCCTTTTATGACTGCATAGCCGATCGCCGCCAATTGCTCAAAGACATCCATCGTTCTCATGGAACGCCCTTCGCCGACTTGGTCACGGTCACTGCCCAAGTTGGTCATGGCTATTGCCCAACTTGGCGACGGCTTCCGGCCAAGTTGGTCGCGACGGCCGCCTAACTTGGAAAATTCCGCCGATTAAGCTGGGCGCGTTCAATCACCAAGCTGGCTGAGCGGCGTTTATTTCTCATATGGCACTCACTATTCGAGCAATGCGCAATAATCTCGGAACGAGCCAAAGCCCCTACTACGCTCTCGCCTCCTGGTCGGAGGTCGTGGAAAGCGAGGCTTTCATAGACCGCATGGCGGCGGGCAGGACGACGATTTCGAAGACCGATATTCTCGCCGTCTTCCAGTTGGCCCGCGAGGAGCTCGCCCGCCTCCTCTCCGAGGGTTGCTACGTAAAGACGCCCCTCGGCTCGGCCCTTCCCGTTGCCAGCGGCAGCTTCGGCTCCTTATTCGATCCTTTCCTCCCCAATAGCCTCGGATCGGGACACAGTCTCCGCATCGATTTCCGGATCGACCGGTCGATCGAGAAAGAAGCGCTTCATGGTATCAACTGCGTCCGCGACAGGGAAGGGGATGGTCGCTTGCCCAGGCTCGCGGCCTTCGAGGCCTTGCCCTCGGGAAGCCGCGAGGTGGCGGAGGCGGGAGGGGCCATGCGGATATCGGGCTCGAGGCTGAAGTTCGACCCCGCGGACCGGAGACTCGGCCTTTTCCTCGAGGACGAGGCAGGGATCGAATCGCGCGCGGAAGTCTACGTTCTGGTCCAGCCTTCCACTCTCATCGCCCTCGTCCCCGCCGACGCGGCGCCAGGGAGCTATCGCCTTATCGTGAGAACGATATCGAAAGGCGGGGAAATACTGGAGGACGCCTCGGTGGAGCGAATCAGGATGCTGGCCAGGCCCGTCAAGGGCCAAAGCCCCATCGATACCGCCTCAGCGACTCGGCCATCCTAGGGACCGGCGAAGGCGAGCGAAATCGCCCTCCAAGGCTACCCGCTGGTAGGCCTTCCTCCCTTTCAGGACTACGGAGGCGCCCTCCTCCTCGACGGCCAGAACGCCCTCGCGATTGATCTCGGGCTTCAGCTCGACGAGGGCCGTCCCGTAGCACAGCCGCCTCTCACCGCCCCCTGGTATCTCGACGGTAGTCGGCAGCCCGAGAAGCTCCGGCTGCCCGAGCGAATAAGACAGGCCATTGGCGTAAGCGCCCGTCGCATTCTCCGTGCCGAGGCAAAAAGTCCGATCCTCGCCGCCCTCGGTCTCGGCCCAGGGCTTGAAGCGCCGGCCTCCATACTGCATCCACAGATCGTTGAAAGAGAGGGCTATCTCGCCGCGAGGCAGCGCGACGGCGCCGGGGAAGAAGCAGAGGTAGGCGAGCCCGAGCCGAGGATTGACCGCGCAGCTCCAGCCGAGGGATAGCTTGCGCGAAACCGCGCCGGTCGCGAAATCGGTACTGCCGACGAGACCGGGCACGAGCCCTATGTCGGCGACGCCTCCCACGCGGAGCGGGGCGGCGGCGAGGGAAGCGAACTCGGCGCCGAAGGCGAGACGCCCGGTGGGGTCGAATTCGGTCCCCTCGGGAGGGGTCCGGAATCGCTCAGCCGAGAGGCTGATCCTGCAGCCCGGCTCGAGGAAGGGCGAGCCGACGGTGTTATGGTGCCCGACGTTGATCGCCAGCGGCGCGTTCCCTCGATTGCGGATGGAGAGCAGGCTATAGTAGGCGCTCTGCCCCTCCAGGACCGTCATTCGCCGGCTCCAAGCGAGGGGCAGCTCGGTCGAGGGGCTTTCGAGCGAAAGCTCGCAATAAGCCTCGCCGCGCTCCGCGTCTACGCTTAAGCCATCGACCCGCCATTCCCCGTTCGCCGCCCAGCCGTGGGCCGGGACCGAAGCTCCGTCGACGACGCAATCAGGACCGAAATTGGGACTGCAAAGGAATTCACCCGCGATACGGCCGAGAAGGCCGCCCCCTTCCTCCTTCATCCTCTCGGGAGGGAGGCGAAAGGGCGGGAGCCAGTGGGCGTTGACGGTCCCCTGCGCCAGGCGAATCCCGAAGAGCGGAGTCATGCAGCCCTCGGGCTC
>CAYNFM010000079.1:13811-16057 GCA_964396415.1 uncultured Treponemataceae bacterium
CGATCGCCGTCTCCGGCGCGGAGCCGGGATACAGCCATCCGAGGTCGTCGGAGCTGATCTTGATTACGGCGGACAAGGATGCCCAGCGTCGGAATCGATCGATGTATTCCGACCGACCCTCGATCAGCGAAGGGCGGATGTTGGGATCGAAGGATACGAGGAGCCGCCCCCGCTCGCGCGCGGCCAGAGCTTCGACGGTGGAGGCGATGGGCTCCTGCAGCATCGAGATCGACCCGATCATGAGGAAGCGCGCCTTAGGGGGAAGCCTCGGCGGCAAGTCCTCCGCGACGAGGCTTCGGTCGGCGGCGCCCTCCGAATAGAAGGCGTAGCGCGCGTCACCGGAAGGCGATCGGCTCACGAAGGCGAGGGTGGCGGCCTGATCGCTGCGGGCGACCGACGAGGCATCGACCCGGTTGGCGACGAGCCTATCGTAGAGGCGGGTACCGAGGAAGTCCGTTCCGAGACGGCCCAGGAAGGAGACTTCGGCCCCGAGGCGGGCCGCCGCGATCGCCGTGTTGTAGGGACAGCCTCCGGGGCAGGCGAGGAAGGCGTCGGGGCGGTCCCCATAGGGCACCATGTCCATCAAGGCCTCGCCGCAGCACGCTATCATGCAGTCCTCCTCCCTTGACGCTCGCGCCTCGACGCGCTCCCAACATAAGGGGCGGCCGCGACGGCCGCCCCGAAAAGCATGGCCTTGGCTACCTCAGTCGTAGAGCAAGGGCCCGAACTCGGGTTGATCCATATTATCGGCGGTGTAGAACTTGGCGCCCGTGTCTACGTCGGCGACCTTCTGTCCTTTCACGGCCTTATAGGCGAGCTCGACGGCGAGGAAGCCGATCCGGACCGGGTCCTGCGTGATGGAGCCGAGGAAGTACTTGTTCTTCACGGCGGCCTTCTGGGCCTTGCCGGCGTCGAAGCCGACGACTACCATGCCGGGATACTGGGTGGGGAGCGCGCTGCCGTCGTCGCTTGCGGAAAGGACCGCCCTTACCACTCCTTCGTTCGAGCAGAAGATGCCGAGGATATTGTCGGACTTGACGCGGTTCAGGATGGCCTGGGCGGAATCCGTCGCGTCGGTGTCCTTCGGAGTGGCCGGAACGACCACGTCGATGATTACGGCCTTTCCCATGGTCGGGCTGTCGGAGGCGATGTAGGCCGGGTTGCCCGTCACCTTGATGTCGGACTTGCCGTGCTTGGTCTGGGTGGAGATGAGCTTGATCATCTCGTCCCGGAATCCCTTGCCGCGCGACGTCACCGATTGGCTGGTGGCGTCCTGGTTGAAGTCGATGATGGTGACCGGCTTCATGGCGGTCGCCGCCGCGACCTTGTCCTTGATCACCGCGAACATCTTGTCCGCGGCGAGCGCGGCCGCGTTGTAGCTATTGGTGGCCGCGGTGGCGTAGATCGCCCCCTTGGGAGCGTTCGGAACGCCGGAGTCGAAGCCGATGATGGGTATATGCTTCTGCATCGCCTCGTTCAGCTGATCCATGACGGAGTTCGTATCGAGCGCCGCGAGGCAGATGGCGGCCGGATTCTTCGCCATCGCGTTGACCAGCATCTGCACCTGGGGCTGGATGTCGGCTTCGGTGGGCGGTCCCTCGAAGGTGATCTGTACGTTGTACTGCTTCGCCGCGGCCTCGGCGCCCTGCTTGACCGCCTGCCAGAACTGGTGCTGGAAGCCCTTCGAGATGACGGGGATGTACAGCTGATCGTCGGCGAAGGTCGGCAGCGCCAGACCGATGAGAAGCACCGCCGCCACGAGCAGCAAGCCTTTTCGTCCTAAGATCCTCATAGACTCCTCCTGAGAATTTCCTACCCCGAACGTGCGTTCGGAGCTGTTCAACACGATCATGGTCCGGGCCTAGGGCCGCTCCGGCTCCTTCTGCCCCGAGGGCTCCTTGCGCCCGAGCGCCTCCGCGAACTTATGCTCGGCCGCTCTCTCCTCGGCTCGGATTCGAGATTGCTCCGCCTTCTCTTCCTTCTTCATCTTCGCGAAGGTGCTCCTCATCTCCATTCGGGCCGCCGCGATCCGCTTCCGGGCTTCCGCGGCCCCCTGCGCGTCCCGCGCGGCCGCGCGCGAGGATAGCTCCTGCCTCAGGGCGGCTATATTCTTCGCCATTGACGCCCGGTACGCGTCCGCCGGAGTCTCGATCCGCACTTCCGCCGCCTTCCGATTGCGGTACATGTCCAGGAGCACCGCCCCGATGACGATGACCCCGGTGAAGAAGGTCTGGTAGTGGGCCTCG
>CAYNFM010000080.1:0-1760 GCA_964396415.1 uncultured Treponemataceae bacterium
CCATCGCGATGCCCACCAGGGCGACAACGAGAATCCTTTTCATCCAAATCCTCCTGTTCCACGTATGGAATAACGAACTTGAAAGCAATTCCAGGATACGGGGTACTTTGGGAAATGCGCTATAGAAGGAATTGATAGTATATATCTAAAATTGATATTACCGGTGAGTAGGAATGTAAAATTCCATCGGCCGCGCGGGTCGCGTCGAGGCCGGCACATGACTCCGGCCGGGCGTCGGACTTCGCGAAGCCGGAAGAAAGCGGCTTGTTTCGCGCCTGTGGTCGCCCTATAATGCGGAGAGGAGAGTCGCATGAAGCCACGAGGTCCATTGATGATAGAGCATCGGCTCATCGAGAAGATGCTGGCGCTCGCCGATCGAAAGGCGACGGCCATGACTGAACAAAGCTATGATCCGATCTTCGTCGACGACGTCGTAGATTTTATTAAGACCTATGCGGATAAAACGCACCACGGAAAGGAAGAAAACATCCTTTTCCGGGAATTGGGGAAAAAGAGCCTCGGCGTCGCGGACTCGCGAATCATGGGCGAGTTGATCGAAGAGCACCGGCAGGCGCGAATGAAAGTCGGGGAGATCGTCGCGCTCAACGAGCGCTACAAGCGCGGTGAGCGCGCGACGGTAGGCGCGATAAAAGGGATCATTTCCTGGCTTGCGGCATTTTATCCCGTTCACATCAAAAAAGAGGACGGCAGTTTCTTCCCCGATACGGAAAAGTACTTCGACGAGAAGGAATTGGATGAAATGCTCGAACGCTTCGGGGAGTTCGATAAGAACATGATCCACGAGAAGTACAGGGAACTTTTCGAATCCCTGAACGGGTAAAGGACTTGCCGGCAAAGGACCAGACAACCCGTTCGAAAATGTGGCGACGATGTCCGTGTTTACAGCCGGCGTTTGCAGCCGGCGTTCCCATCCTCGCCGATACCTCGACCAGACCAGATTAGCTCCTGCACAGGGTGGGGACCTACACCTGTTTAAATCGGAATTACCCGGAGGCGTCAGCAAAACGAGGGGCTTCAGTGGGATAATTGCTTTTCAGTGAAAGAATAAAGATGTATCTATGGTGGAAAGCCGAAAGGCAACCTTGAGACTGTAATTTGATAATTCCATAGGCCTCGTTTTCTAAGGCCTATCCATCGCCTCGGATGCCTTGTTCATCGCCTATCAAGAACTCGACAATGACTTCGGTCTCACTGATCCCGCGGGAAAGAAAATGTGGTACATCGCCCGACCATCAGTGTTTATTCTCTTCTCCCCAACTTAGTATGGGTCCTTCGCCACCTTGGTCGCGACCGTTGCCCAACTTGGCGGCGCCATCTCTCCAACTTGGGCGCGGCTCCCGTCCAAGTTGGGCGCGACGCCCGCCCAACTTGGACAATTCCCCACTCCAAGTCGGGCCCGTTCAATCATCAAGATGGCCGAGCTGTGTATATCTGCTATGTGGCACTGACTATTCAAGCGATGCGCAACAAACCCGGAATGGGCGAAAGTCTCTTCTTCGCTCTCGAAAACGAATGGCAAAGCCGTTTCCCAACTGCCCTGCGAGGAACTCGCCTGCCTGCTTTCCGAGGGCTGCTACGTAAAGACGCCCCCTCGGAGCCGCCCTGCTTGCGGCCACGGCCACATTCAGCCGGCTCCATCCAATGTGTCCACGAAAAAACGGGGATCGTCGCTTGCTCGATCCCTGGATCGTCGCTTGCTCGATCCCTGGATCGTCGCTTGCTCGATCCCTGGATCGTCG
>CAYNFM010000080.1:1860-15970 GCA_964396415.1 uncultured Treponemataceae bacterium
CTTGCTCGATCCCTTGCGTTCGAGGCCCAGCCTTCGGGAAGCCGCCAGGAGGCCGAGCGGGCAGCGGCGCGCGGATATCGGGCTCGCGAATGATTCGCGCATCTTACTCGAAAAAAGACGAGAGCTTCCGGTAAAGGGAGCTCACCTTCTCCCTATCTTCGTCGCTCGTGTCCTCGCCCAGCTCGTCGACCAGGCATTCCAGGCTGGCCACGCTCTCGTTGAGGGCCGTATGGAAGCCGCGCGAGCAGCGGAACCAGTAGGTCCCTTCCGAATCGGTGAACAAGGCCACGAATCCGAGCTCGTTCGTCCTGTCCCTCGCCCGGGACACCTGCATGACGTGGTCCAGGGCGGCGATAAGCGAGGCGAGATCCTCCTTCGCGTCGAAATTGCTCTTGCGCGGCCATTCCCGACCCAGGTCCGACTCGAGGTCGAGCCAGGGGGCTATCTTAAGGATGAGGTCGAGCCTCTCCCCGTCGAGAAGTCGCTGCCGGCCCTGCAGCACCACCCCCTTCATGCCCTTATAAAGCGCCAGGGAATCGCGATCCAGAGCATCGCGGACCTTGAGCAGCCGCGGCCATTCCAATTCGACCAGCTTTTTCCTCTTTTTGTCCAGCTTGAGGTCGAACAGCTCCGACGCGATCCTTACCTTGTTCGTGAAGTCGCGCTCGCGACGCCTGTTCTCGATCGAGGCTTCGGCCGCCTCTTCCCGAGTCGGCGCGGCCCTTTTGGAGCCGCGGTCGCGGTCCTGCGCATCGGCGCCGAAGGCGCGCTCCGCCGCGCCGCGCGCCGCGCCGCGCGCGACGCCTCGCGCGACGCCCCCACCGACCAGGCTTTCCAGGCGCGGCGAGATGCGCGCGAGGAGGTCGCGGCGAAGCGGCGAGACGGACATGGCGTACATCCGCGTCGTGCGCACGATCTCGCCCGCCACTATATACTGCGGATTCTCCCTGTACATGACTGAGCCCGGATGGATCTGCACCTTTTCGGCGGTCAGGGAACGGAAGAGTCCCCGATCCTGGCGCACGCAGACGAACTGGATGAGGCCCCTGCTCACGCAGCAGAGATAATCGTCGATGCTGCCTCCGCCGGAGATAGGCATGCCCAGGTCCGATACGATCAGCTCCAGCTGCTCCTTGATCCTCACTATCTCGAACATCGTGCGCTCGTCCAGGTAGTTCAGCTCGCACCAGCGCCCCGGGTCGCGAGCGGCGCGGAAGGAGGCGAACATCTTCAGGTACGAGATGAAGTCGCCGGCGGGGTCGCGGAAGGCGTGATGGGCCCGCCTCGCCTCCATCTCCTCGCCCGGGGGGAGGATATAGGGGCTCATCGTCGACAGGAAGCTCGCGGCTATGAGGACTTCGTCGATCACGTCGGGATAGGAGAGCACGGCCTCGACGATGATCCTGGAATGGCGCGGCAGGAGGGGGAAGGCGCACATCATCTCGCCGACCCTGGTGAGACTCCGGTCCGGGTTGAGGGCGTCGAGGAGGCTGAGCGCGTCGATCGCGCCGGCGATGCCCGACTTGGAGGGCGCGGCGATGAACTCGAAGCGCTCGAACTCCGCTATCCCGAGCTCGGCCATCCGGAGCAGGACCTCGGTGAGATCGGTGCGATAAATCTCCTCCGTGGTGAAGAGCGGCCGGTTCTCGAAGTCGGCCCTCGAGTAGAGGCGATAGCAGTTGCCCGGCCGGGTACGGCCCGCCCTCCCCTTGCGCTGGTTGGATGAAGCCTTGGAGATGGGCGTCTCTATGAGGCTCGAGGTGAAGGTCTTGGGATTATAGTAATTGAGCTTCGCCAGCCCCGAGTCTATCACGCTGGTGATGCCGTCGATCGTGACGCTGGTCTCGGCGATGTTGGTCGATATGACGACCTTGGTCCTGAACAGGGGGGCCTTCTCGAAGACTCGCTCCTGCTCGTCCTTCCCGAGCCGCGAATAGAGGGGGATGATGTGGAGCCTGGACCCCACCGGGCCGAAGGCGAGCCTTTTCATGCATTCCTTGATCGCCTTCTCGCCCGGCAGGAAGATCAGGATGTCGCCTTCCCGCTTTTCGGAGACGATGCGCGACACGATCTGCTCGATCTTGGCCTGCATCGCCTCGTCGGAACCTCCGCTCGGCTGCGCGCCATCGGGCAGGGGCGGATCGTAGACGAGGGTGACGGGGAACATCGAAGTCTCTATCTTGACGATGGGGCACTCGCCGAAGTATTCGGAGAAGACCTCGGCGTTGATCGTCGCCGAGGAGACGATGACCTTGAACTCGGGCCTCGACTCGAGGACCCGCTTCAGGAGCCCCAGGATGAAATCGATGTTGAGGCTCCGCTCGTGGGCCTCGTCCACCATGATGATCCCGTAGCGCGAGAGGGCCGGATCGAGCTTCATCTCCTGGAGGAGTATCCCGTCGGTCATTATCTTGATCGCCGTACCGTCGCTCGTCCTGTCCTCGAAGCGCATCTTGTAGCCGACGAGGCCGGAGACCTTGACGCCGAGCTGCCTCGCGATGAAGTCGGACACCGAGAGCGTGGCGATGCGCCGAGGTTGGGTCACGCCTATGAGGCCGTTCCGGGAATAGCCCGCCTCGTGGAGAATGACCGGAAGCTGGGTGGTCTTGCCCGAGCCGGTCGGGCTCTCCACGACGATGACCTGGTGGCCCTCGAGCGCCTCCAGTATGCGCTCCTTTTGCTGATAGACGGGAAGGTCGCGTGGATCCATGCATAGACAGTATAGTCGGTTCGGCCGGTCTTGCGCCAGCGGGGGGCCTTGCCGTATCGTGGCGGAGTCATGGACGATATCGAACGGCCGCTTAGCGTGTCCGAGCTCACCGCCCTGGTCAAGGAGATTGTCGAGGGTTCCCTGCCCTCGGTCCTCGTCGAGGGCGAGATCAGCAATTGCCGGCCGGCGAGCTCGGGTCACCTGTATTTCACCCTCAAGGACCGGGGAGCCATGCTTCAGGCGGTGATGTTCCGCTACCGCTACAAGACGCAGGGCTTCGAGCCCGCGGACGGCCTCCTGGTGCGGGCGCGAGGCAGCATGTCGGTCTATGCCGCCCGCGGCCAATACCAGCTGATCGTCGAGAGGCTCGAGCGCGCCGGCGAGGGAGACATCCTCGCCATGCTCGAGGAGCGCAAGCGCGCCCTCGCCGCGGAGGGTCTCTTCGACGATTCCCGGAAGCGCTCGCTTCCGCGCTTTCCCTCCCGAGTGGCGGTCGTGACTTCGCCGACCGGCGCGGCGATCCGCGACATACTCAACGTCCTCAAGAGGAGGAACGCCGGCTTGGACGTGGTCGTCCTGCCCGCCTCGGTGCAGGGCGAGGGCGCGGCCGCCCAGATCGCCGCCCAGATCGAGGCCGCCAACCGCCTGGCTCTCGGGGAGGTGCTCATAGTAGGCAGGGGCGGCGGCTCGCTCGAGGACCTCCTCCCCTTCTCCGACGAGCTCGTGGTCCGGGCCGTCGCCGCGTCGGCCATACCCGTCATCAGCGCGGTGGGCCACGAGATCGACTGGGCCCTCTCGGACTTCGCCGCCGACCTCCGCGCCCCGACGCCGAGCGCGGCGGCCGAGCTCGTATCGGAGAGCAGGACCGCCCTCGCGCGGGAGGTCGGCCAGTTCGCGGCCGAGCTCGAGACGGCGATTCGCTCGAGGATGGACAGGGCGCGCCTTCTCGTGGGCCGCTTCGAGCCCTCGGCCGTGGAGGCGCGATTCATGCGGGTATTCATGCCTTCCGCTCGCCGCCTGGATGAGGCGACGGAGGAGCTGAAACGCGGAGGGGCGGCGGCGCTCGAATCGCGAAGGCGCCGACTCGAGCTCGCGTCGCGGGATCTCGCCGCGATGAGCCCCGAAGCCGTCATGGCCCGCGGCTTCTCCGTGGTCAGGCCGGCGGCCGGCGGCGCCGCTTTGCGCGACGCCTCGGCCCTGTCGCCGGGAGAGGACGTCGCGATCACCTTCGCGAAGGGCGGCGCGATAGCGAAGACGATGGAGGTGCTGCCATGAAGAAATTCGAGGAGAGGCTCGCGCGACTGGAAGAGCTGGCGGAAAAGATCAAGGAGCCGGATCTCCCCCTCGAGGACGCGGTCGCGGTGTTCGAGGAGGGCGTCAGGCTCTCGAAGGGCCTGGAGCGCGACCTCGACAGGATCCAGGGCAAGGTCGAGCTCCTCCTCGGAACGTCGAGCGGAGAGGGGGGAGAGGAAAAGGCCGAACTCGGCCTCTTCGACGCCGAGGGAGAGGACTAGGGGTTCAGCAAGGGCAGGATGAACTCGAGAAGCTTCCGGTCGGAATCGACGAAGCCGAGCGACTCGAGCTCGCCGGAGCCCTTCCACGCGATCTCGGAATGCTCGAGCAGCCTGGGCCTGTGATAAGGCTCCAGCTCTATGAGCCAGGCGGCGAGGACTCTATCCTTGCCTCGGTGGGGGAAGACTATCTCGCCGAGAAGCCTCTTCGCGTCGATCGGGATGCCGAACTCCTCGTCGAACTCCCTGACCAGGGCTTCCTCGTCGCTCTCGCCGGGCTCGACCTTGCCTCCGGGGAACTCCCAGAACCCGCTGAAGCTGCCGACCCCCCCCCTCCTGGCGATAAAGACCTTACCTTCCCGGAGAAGTATTCCCGCTACTGATCGTTCCATTCTGCTGGGGCCACTGTAGAGTACGGGCGGGCATAGGTCAAGGTAAAATCCCCCAGGCGGAGCCCGCAGGGGACGCTGCCCTCATGCCGAGGATCTTGGCCGCTTCTTCTATGATATGCCCGGCCTCGAACCAGCCGCGCGCGCGACGGGCCGCCCGACCCGAAAGGCCATGGGCTATGACGGCGGCGCAAGCCGACGAGAAAGCGTCGGACGGGCTCGGAGCGGCATGGTCGAGGCGCGACCTCGCGGCCTTTCCCGCAAGCAGGCCGGCAGCGAGGCCCGCGAGGACGTCGCCCGAGCCGGCCGTTCCCAGGGCGCTCTCCATGCCGTCCCATACCGCGAGCTCGCCGTCGGGCGAGGCGATCCAGGTTACCTGGGATTTGAGCGCGATCACGGCCTTCAGCTTTTTCGCCGCCTCGGCCAGTACCTTCGCCGGGTTGGCCAGGGACAGCTCGGGACCGATGCCGGTGAGGGCGGCGAATTCGCCGGGGTGCGGCGTCAGGACGATCGGAGAGGACGGAGAGAAGCCCGAATCGAGGAGCTCGCGGTAAAGGCTTATCGCGTCGGCGTCGAGAACGGCGGGAAGGCCGGCGTCCAGGAGGGCCCTGAGCCTCTTTTGCCGCGAAGGCCCCTTGCCCCAGCCCGGGCCGACGAGAATGGAATCCCACCTCGCCCCGTCGAAGGCTCCGTCCTCCGGCTCGGGCTTGACCATCACGGCGTCGAGCATGGAGGCCGCGATGGGGTAGAGCTCGCGCGACGCGAAGAGGGCCGCGATGCCGGCGCCGGCCGCGAGGCAGGCTCTCGAGGAGAGCACGGCCGCTCCGCTCGCGCCCGCGGAGCCCGCGAAGACCGCCACCCTGCCCCTTTCGCCTTTATATGCCGTCTCGGGAGGCAGGGGGGCGAGGGAGTCCAGGTCCTTCGCCTCGAGAAGCGCCGCTCGCGTCTCCGTCGCCGCATCCTCGGGGAAGACTCCGACGATCGGCAGTATCTCTCCGCATGAAGCCCTCGCGCTCGGGAAGTACAGACATGCCTTGCGGGGCTCGACCGAGAGGGTCCAGGCAGCCGAGATCAGCGGGAAGCCGTCCTCGAAAGAGTCGGAAAGGCCCGATGGAAGGTCTATCGCCGCGATGGGCGATCCGCCTCGAAGCGCGTCCATGAGGGACGAGAGCTCCTCGCGCAGACGGCCCCTGAGGCCGGTGCCCGAAATCCCGTCGACGACGAGGGTCGCTTCCGCGAGGATTCCTTCGCAGGACCGCCTGTCCCCGTTCCAGTCGAGAACCGGGACGCCTAGGGCCTTGAGCGAAGCGGCGTGAATCGACGCGAGCTCGCCGAGCCTTCCGGCCAGTATGGCGGCGACCCGCTTCGCGCCCGAGAAGCGCGCGTGACGAAGAAGGGCCAAGGCGTCGCCCCCGTTGTTGCCGGCGCCGCAGACGGCGACGAGGCCTCCCGAATAGCCCGCGCCGCGAGAGGCCGCCAGGGGCGAGAGGACGTCCCAAAGCCTGAGCGAGGCGTCCTCCATAAGGAGGAGCGGCGGGACGGCGGCTCGCTCGGCTACGGCGGCGTCGAGCCTGGCGGCCTCGGAACAGGCGACGAGGAACTTCATTTCGCCAAGCCCCCATCGACCCCGAGGAGCTTGTCGAAGCGCCACCACACGACCCTCGCCTCGTACTCGGTGGCGAGGAGGGCGCACAGCACTCCTTCGCGCGACAGGTAGAACGCGTCGTAGAAGAGCTCATCGGCCGCGATGTCCAGGGCGTATCGGACGGTCTGGCGGGTGATCCTGTCGAAGGTGGAGATATAGGTCCTTCCGTCGTCGTTGGCGTAGATGAAGAAGAAGTCCCTTCCGGCGACGCCCAGGAAGGCAGGTATCCGCGCGAATTTCACGCTATGGCCGTCGGCGCCCTTCGCCGTCTTCTCGATGGCGCGTACCTGCCATCGGTCCACGTACTTCCCGTCGGCGAGGTCCATGCGGTATATCCACGAGCTCGCGAATTCGACGCCCGCCGAGGTCTTGGCGACGGGATCCGTGGATTGCCTATAATAATCGATCTTGATGAGGAGGTCCCTTCCGCCGAGGTCGGGCACGA
Source organism: uncultured Treponemataceae bacterium (assembly GCA_964396415.1). Classification (GTDB taxonomy): domain Bacteria; phylum Spirochaetota; class Spirochaetia; order Treponematales; family Rectinemataceae; genus UBA1306. The sequence continues at coordinate 8,561 of CAYNFM010000080.1, forward strand.
TCTTGTCGAGCGAGGCTACGAATCCCGGCTCCTTGTCGGGCATCGGGAGCGCGTCCCTCCTCAGCTTGAGTGAGCTCGCCAGGACTCCGCCCTTGTCGAACCAATGGACGAGCCAGCTCGACTGCGTCATGGAGACGACGACGCAGTCGTCCGAGGACATTACATATAGGCCGAGTATGTAGGGGAAAGGCGTGCCGCCTATACCCTCCTGGCCGAGATAATCCATGAATCGGCCGTCCTTGCCGAAGCGAAGCACGACATGGTCGAGGAGGGCTCCCGAATCCCTGTCCTGCACGCGGCGCTCCGGCGGAAGGCGGTCCTCCACGTAGATCGTCTGCTTCGAATCGACGGCTATCTCCCCGACTTCCCTGAAAGGATAGGGCATGGCCTTCCGTCCGAGCCCTTCGGGATCCGCCGGGACGCTCGGGCCCTTCCCCTCGTTCCCGGCCGGAGCCGGGCTGAGCACCACGGGTTCAGAGGCCCCGTCGGCATTATAGATCATGGAAAGCGGATCGCCGAAGGACGAGTAGCGCACGAGCTTCGCGCCCGCGCCATTGGATATATAGAATATGCCCTCGCTCATCGTAAGGCATGTTTTGAGGGAGGCGCTGCCGCGATCCGTCTGGAAGAGATCGAGTTGATCCTCGGCCGGGCCGTAGCCGAGGGTGAAAAGCTGCTCCCGCTTGACCGCGACGCCCGACTTCTCCCCCGCGGCGCAGGAGGCGAGGAGGAGGGCCCCCATGGCGCAGGCCATGGTAAACGCGAGCCTGCGGAGCGCGGTAGGAATCATAGATAGGTTTTAGCGCCCTACTCGGAGGCATGTCAACGCCGCCGTCTTTACATGGATGGCGCGAAGCCGTTAAATTAAAGGGTAATCCTCCACGCGGAAGGCAGGCATGCAATCCTTGCTGCGACGTTACAAGAGCGCCGAACGGGCAGTCTACAAGAAAATCTCGGCCGCGATAATCGTCTCGGCACGACGCGGCCTCGCAGGATGGCTGCATTTCGTCCGGGGGGGCAGCCAGAGCGTTTCCATACTGGTCGTCACGCACGACGAGGCGCCGCCCCGCGGAATCCGCGTCTCACTCTTCGGACTGGCGGGGATGGCCATGCTCGGGGCGGCGATCGTGATCATGGCCTTCGCCTTTACGACCAGCCTCGGCGGCGAGCGGGCCAGGGCCAGGGTCTCGAACGCCCGGCTCACGGAGGCCCAAGGCGAGCTCGACGCGCTCGAGGCGCAGACGAGCCGCCTTTCCGGCGCCTTTCGGGATTTTCAAGCCGCGCTCGAGCCTATCGTCGTGAAGGATGCCTCGATCGAAGGCGCAAAGGCCGCGAAGCCGCCCGTCCTGTCCGTGCTGTTCGTCAAGCGCATGGCCGAAGCCCGATCCCTGGCGGAGATTCGGGCCAGACTCGATCAAACGGCTCCCGTGATCGCGGAATACGGCTCGATGCTCGGGCAGATGGATTCGATCAAGGAGACAGTTCCCGCGATATGGCCGATAGCCGGCGATATAGGGCATATCTCCACGACTTTCGGGAATAACCTCAACCCCTTCACGGGTCAGAATTATTTCCACACCGGTATCGACTGCTCGACGTACCGATCGGGGGACCTGATCGACGCCACCGCGGACGGCAAAGTCATCTTCGCCGGCGTCGAGGGCGGCTACGGGCGTTGCGTGATAATAGCCCACGCCTATGGCTACATGACCCGCTACGGCCACATGGAGAGGATCCTCGTGCACAGCGGGCAGGCCGTCAGGCAGGGCCAAGCCATAGGCGTGCTGGGCAACACCGGGCTCTCGACCGGACCGCATACCCATTACGAGGTGATAATGGGCAGAGGCTACCTCGACCCGACGGATTACCTCTGGGAAGGCGCGCATTCCCACCCGATAATCACCGGGGGCGGCTACAGCGAATAGCCCGGCGCCTGGGCGGAGCTTGACCCCCATTCTTCGATGTAGGTATTCTATCCGTCATGAGTTTTAACATTCTCGCCTTGCTTTTCGGCACGAAGAAGGAGCGCGACGTAAAGGCGCTCCTGCCCGTCCTTCACGAGGTGAACTCGAAGGAGTCCTGGGCGATCGCGCTTCGTCCGGAACAGTTCCCCGAGGAGACCGAAAAGCTCAAGGCTCGATACAAGGCGGGCGAAAGCCTCGACCTCCTCCTGCCGGAGGCCTTCGCCCTAGTGCGCGAGGCGGCGAGGAGGATTCTCGGCGAGAGGCCCTTCGACGTGCAGATCCTCGGCGGCATCGTCCTCCACCAGGGAAAGATCGTCGAGATGAAGACGGGCGAGGGGAAGACCCTGTCGTCGGTCGGCGCGGCCTATCTCAACGCCCTCTCCGGCGACGGAGTCCATATCGTCACGGTCAACGACTATCTCGCCGAGCGCGACTCGCAATGGATGGGAAGGGTGCACCGCTACCTCGGCCTTTCCGTCGGCGTCATTCTCTCGAACATGGACAACGAGATCCGGCGATCGCAATACGCCTGCGATATCACCTACGGGACCAACAACGAGTTCGGCTTCGATTACCTGCGCGACAACATGACGTGGAGCCTCGAAGGCAAGGTCCAGCGCGGGCACAACTACTGCATCGTCGACGAGATCGACTCGATACTCATCGACGAGGCGCGCACGCCCCTCATCATATCGGGCCCGGCCGAGGACGATACATTCAAGGTCAACGAGGTCAACCGCCTGGTGACCCAGCTCGCGGAGGTGAAGAAGGATCCCCAGACCGGCGAGTATCCCAAGGAGGACGAGGGCGAGCTCCTCGAGGGCGATTACAAGATCGACGAGAAGGGCAAGCGCGTCTCCTTCACCTCGGAAGGCATGAACAGGATCGAGGAGCTCCTCGTCAAGCGCGGGCTCATCAAAGGCTCGATCTTCGACGAAGGCAATTTCGAGTTCGTCCACTACTTCACGCAGGCGGCGAAGGCCCACATCCTGTTCGAGAAGGACGTGGATTACGTGGTCCAGGAGGGGCTGGTCCAGATCGTCGACGAGTTCACCGGGCGCATACTCCACGGCAGGCGCTACTCGGACGGCCTGCACGAGGCCATCGAGGCCAAGGAGCGCATCAAGATAGCGAGGCGGAACCGCACCCTCGCGACCATCACCTTCCAGAACTTCTTCCGCTTGTATAAAAAAATATCCGGCATGACCGGCACGGCCGATACCGAGGCGCCGGAATTCATGAAGATCTACAACCTGGACGTCGTAGTCATCCCCACCAACCGAACGGTGGTGCGGACCGACGAGGACGATCTGGTCTTCATGGACGAGTCCGAGAAATTCGACGCGATCTGCGACGAGATAGCCGAAGTCCATAGGAAGGGCCAGCCCATACTCGTCGGCACCGTGTCCATCGAGAAGTCCGAGAGGCTCTCCGCCCTGCTCACGCGCAAGGGGGTCCGCCACGAGGTGCTCAACGCGAAGAACCACGCGCGCGAGGCCCTCATCATAGCCGAGGCGGGGGCGAAGGGCTCCGTAACGATAGCCACGAACATGGCCGGCCGAGGCACCGATATCAAGCTCGGCGGCAATCCCGAATTCAGGGCGCGCAGGCGCGCGGGCTCGGAAGCCTCGGACGCGGATTACGACAAGGCTCTCGCGCTGGAATACGAGAGCTGGCGCAAGGACTATGACGAGGTTCGGAGCCTCGGCGGCCTCTACGTGCTCGGCACGGAGCGCCACGAGTCGAGGCGCATCGACAATCAGCTTCGAGGGCGCTCGGGACGCCAGGGCGACCCGGGGAGGTCCCAATTCTTCCTCTCCCTCGACGACGATCTCATGAGGCTCTTCGGCGGCGAGAACCTCAAGAGGCTCATGAGCCGGGTGGGGATGAAGAAGGGCGAGCCCATCTATCATCCCCTGCTCAATCGAACGATCGAGAACGCCCAGAAGAAGGTCGAGGAGCGCAACTTCGAGATACGCAAGCACCTCCTCGAGTACGACGACGTCCTCAACGAGCAGCGGAAATTCATCTACGACCAGCGCAACGCCATCCTGCTCGACAAGGGGCTCAGCGAGCGCGTGAAGGCGGCCGCGGAGGAGATGACCGACGAGCTCGTCGCCAATTTCGAGGAGACGCAGAGCAAGGACGGCGCGCGCGCATACTCCGATCTCCAGGCGGGACTCAAGGAAACCTTCAACATACAACTGCCTTTCAGGCTCGACTCCCCGGAGGCCAAAAGCCCCGAAGCCATACGCGCCCATGCCCTCGAGCTGCTGGAAAAGGACCTGAGCCAGAAACTCGAATTCGCGGGCCTGGACAATCTCAACCACTTCATCCGCTTCCAATACCTTCAGGCAATAGACAACAAGTGGCTCGACCACCTCGAGGGCATGGAGGCCCTGCGCGAGGCGGTCTACCTCCGCTCGTACGCGCAAAAGAACCCCCTCGTCGAGTACAAACTGGAGGGCTTCGATATTTTCGAGCGCATGATCGAGGACATCCGCCGGATGATCGCGACGCGGCTCTTCCTGGTGCGCATCCAGACGCCCGAGGAGAGACAGGCGCGGCCGGTGAGGCCGGTTTCGGTGGCTTCCTCCCACGACCAGGTGGGGCAGTTCGGCGGGACGGCCACGGGCAGCTCGGTCGGAGGCTCCGCGGTCGCCGAGGCATCCCGCCCCGAGGGGGCGACCGTCGTGCGCTCGGGAGCCAAAGTCGGGCGGAACGACCCCTGTCCCTGCGGTTCCGGCAAGAAGTACAAGCATTGCCATGGTAGATGATGTCGCTGAACTGGAAGGAGATCGACCTCATCCTCTCCGAGCTCGACGTGACGGGAGCGAAGATCGAGCGCGTGATCCAGCCCAGCTTCGATTCCCTTTCCCTCGGCCTCTATAAAGCCGGCGCGACCACCGAGCTCTTCGTCTCGATCGCCCAAGGCGCCTGCCGCGTCCATGCCCTCTCGAGCCCTCCTCCCAAACCCACGAGGCCGCTGCGATTCATGGAATGCCTCCGCTCCCGGGCGCGCGGCGGACGAATCGAATCCATCGGGCAGATCGGCCGCGAGCGAATCGTCAAGCTGGGGATCTCGGTCCCGAGGTCGGCCCCGAGCGGCGACGGAAGGAGCGAGGTCGTGGAATTCTCGCGCCTGACGCTCTATGCCCGCCTCTGGAGCGGAGCCGGCAACGTCGTCCTCGTCGACGAGGAGGGGATAGTCGTCGACGCTCTCGCGCGGAGGCCCAAGAGGGGAGAAGTCTCCGGCGAGCGCTGCGCGATCGAGGAGGGTCTCGTCGAAGGCCCGGCTTCCGCGAGGGATCGTCCGGAGCGCGAGTTCACGGTCCGAGAGCTGCCCGGGACGGGAAGCTTCAACGAGAGGATAGAGGCGTATTATTCGGAAAAAGGCGGAGCCCTTTCCCGCGAGAAGCTCATCGAGGCCGCCCGCGAGCGCTACGGAAGGAAGACCCGGTCGCTCGAGGAGCGCATCGCGGAGCTGTCGGACAAAGCCGCCGAATTCCGCGAGCACGAGCGCCTGCGCGAGCTGGGGGATATCCTCATGGCCAACCAGGGCATGGGCTACGAGGGCAAGTACCTCGAGTGCGAGGATTTCTACGTGGGCGGTCGGGTCCGCATCCCGGTGGATCCGCGCATATCGATCGTAGACAACGCGCGAGAGCTTTACGAGCGCCACCGAAAAGCCAAATCGGGTCTCGCGGGTCTCGAATCGGAGATCGGGGAGGCTAAAGCCTCGCTCGAAAGGCTCGCGCTCGAGCTCGCCGATCTCGAGCGCGAGCGCGAGCCGCTCCTGATCGCGCGCGCGTTGTCCAAAGGCGGGACCTCGCGCCCCTCGGCGGGCGGCGCGGCTCAAAGGCGCACTCATCCCGGCCTGTCCCTCGAAGTCTCGGGATGGACCATCCTCATCGGCCGCTCGGCCAAGGAGAACGACGAGCTGCTGCGGAGGCAGGTACGGGGATCCGACATCTGGCTTCATGCCCGCGACTGGCCGGGATCCTACGTCTTCATCAAAGGCCGAAAAGGAAAGAGCGTTCCTCTCGAGGTCCTGCTCGACGCCGGAAATCTGGCGATTTATTATTCCAAGGGACGATCCAACGGCGGCGGAGAGCTGTACTACACCTCCGTAAAATACCTGAGGCGCGCCAAGGACGGGCCCAAGGGCCTGGTCCTTCCCAGCCACGAGAAGAACCTCTCGGTCAAGCTCGACGATTCCAGGATAAGGAAACTGCGCTCCCTCATCGGCGAGGCCGACAAGGACTGATCGGAAGGTAGATCGGCCTCGACGACGCGCTAAATGGGAACGGGGGGCCGCGCTCTCGCGATCCTCGCCCTCTTGGCCTTCACGGCGAGTCCCTCGCCCTTGCGATCCACCGATGCGGCAGTGCCCGGAGGAAGCCTGCCTTCGAGTATCAGGGCCGACAGGGGATCCTCGACCTCGGATTGCAGGACGCGTCGCATGGGCCTCGCTCCATAGGCGGGATCGTAGCCCTTCGCCGCGAGGTAGGCCTTTGCCTCCTCTTTCACGTCGAGCGCTATTCCGCGCTCGCCCAGCCGTCTCGAGAGCTCGGTGACGAGGAGCTCGAGCACTTGCCTCGCCTCTCCCATGTCGAGGGGCTTGAATACGACGATATCGTCCACGCGGTTGACGAACTCGGGATTGAAGCGGCGCTTCAGCTCGGAGAGGGCCGAGCCTTTTATCTCCGCGTAGGAGAGGAGCCTGTCCTCGGGCCTGAAGCCGAGGCCCTTGGAGGATATCTCTCTCGCGCCCGCGTTGCTCGTCATTATGATCACGCAGGTCCTGAAGGATACGGCATGGCCGAGGTTGTCGCGGAGCTCCCCCTCCTCGAGCAGCTGGAGGAGGAGGTTGAATACCTCGGGATGGGCCTTCTCGATCTCGTCGAAGAGCACGACGCTGTAAGGATGATGCCTGACTCGCTCGGTGAGCATTCCGCCCTCGTCGTAGCCTACGTAGCCTGGAGGCGAGCCGACGAGCCTCGAGGCGTTGTGCCTCTCCATGAAGTCGGACATGTCGATCCTGAGGAGGGCCTCGTCCGATCCGAAGAGGTACTCGGCGAGGCTCTTGGCCACGAGGGTCTTGCCCACGCCGGTGGGCCCCAGGAAGATGAAGGAGCCCATGGGCCTTCGGCCGTCGGAGACTCCGGAGCGCGATCGGCGGATCGCCGACCCGATCGTGCTTATGGCCTGGTCCTGCCCGATCACGCGCTTATGCAATTCGCGCTCGATATTGAGGAGGCGCTCCGCGTCGCCTTCGGCGAGGCGCGCGAGAGGTATGCCGGTGGCCTCCGAAAGCACCTCCCGGACCTCCTCCTCGGTGACGCTCGCCCGCTCGTCCCGGCTGGATTCCTCCCATTCCGACTTGAGCGTCTCGAGCCGCGCCTTGAGCTTGCGGACCCTGTCGCGCACTTCGGCCGCTCGCTCG
>CAYNFM010000081.1:0-15716 GCA_964396415.1 uncultured Treponemataceae bacterium
CATTTAAATTTATCGCCGCTCCCGACGGGTTGCAAAAACTCGTCGGTTTTGCTATCGGCGCAGTCGCGGTCGCGGCAGATATCTTTAATGTATTGACCTTTCTCACTCTTTCAGACAGCAACCTTATAGGAGCTATATTAAATTGGAATAACTCAACAGTCATGGTCCTGGGCGTCTGTGGAATAGTCTCCGCCCTTTGGATATCGCCAATCACGAAATGGCTGCAGGTTTCTATTTTTTTTATAACTGCGCTTCTCGGAGCCGCAACTGCGACTACGGGAAACATAACGAGCGGGATCTATTTGATATTTGGCCTCATCCTGATTTCGCAATATAGTCTCGGACCTTGCGCGATTTGGATCGGAGCCATTTTCTCTCTCGTTCCCTATGCCATCGCTCTCGCGATCGGGCTAAGCGGGTCCTCCCATGCTTTCCCGACCCAACTCGCGGCCGACATGGCAGTGCTTTTCGGCCTCATCGTAATTTATGGCGCCGTCCTCTACAGGCACGAGTTCCGCCATCGCGAGGACGTGGCCCTCCTGGAAACCCGGGTCAAGGAGAGGACGGCCGAACTCGAGCGAGCCCTGGACGAGCGCTTCGTGATGCTTCAGGAGATCCATCACAGGGTCAAGAACAACCTTCAGGTGATCATCAGCCTGCTGCGGCTGGAGGCCGACAGGCAGGGCGATACCGACTCGCGAGCCTCCCTCGAGGCGAGCGTCCAGCGCATTCTCGCGATGGCCCTCGTCCACGAGACGCTCTACGATACCGACCAGCTGGACGAGATCGATATCGTATCCTACGCCAGAAGGCTCATCGAGGAGACTAGGGCCTCGGCCTCCGCCGAGTTCGAGCTCGAGGCCGAGGGCCCGAGCCTCGGGGGCCTGGACTTCGCCGTCCCCTTCGGCCTCCTGCTCAACGAGCTCATGTCCAACTCCGAGAAGCACGCATTCCCGCCGGGGACCAGGGGCAAGGTCGTCATAAGGATCGAGTCGAAGGACGGGATGGTGCTCCGCGTGGAGGATAACGGAATCGGAATGTCGGAGGACGTCCGCATCGATGGGCCCAAGACTCTCGGATTGAACCTCGTGAAGGTCCTCGCGCAGCAGCTCGGGGGGAAGATCTCCCTGGACCGAAAGTCGGGAACGAGGTGGGCGATACGGTTCCCGAGCACGGAGCCGGAGCCGCGGCGCTAGGCCTTACCCCTCTCCCGCTCCTCCAGGGCCCTGAAGGCGACCTTCCCGACTCGAGTCATGGGAAGCTCGGACATGAATTCGATTCGGCGGGGACAGGAGTGGGGAATGAGCCGCTTCCTGCAGTGGTCGATGAGTTCCTTCTCGAGCTCGCCGTTCGGGACATAGCCTTCGTTGAGCGTAACGAAGCCCTTCGGGACCTCGACCTGGGTCGGGTGAGGGACGCCGATGACGCAGGATAGCCGGACCGCGGGGTGCTTGTTGAGGACGTCCTCGACCTGGGAGGGGTAGACCGCGATGCCCGAAGTCTTGATGATCCGCTTCGCCCGCTGTTTGAAATAGAAGAAGCCGTCGGCATCCATGCAGCCGATGTCGCCGGAATGGAGCCATGTAAGGCCGTCGGGATGGGTTTTCAGTACCTGAGCGGTCGCCTCCGGATCGTCGAGGTAGCCGAGCATGACCGTCGGGCCCGCCACGCAGATCTCTCCGTCCTCCATCGCGGCGCATTCCTCGGTCGTACCGGGCCGCACCACCTTCGCCAGCATATCGGGATAGGGCAGCCCGATGGAGCGCTCCCGGTACTCGCGCTCGGGCATCAGGATGCTGGCGGTCACCGATTCGGTCATGCCGTATCCTTCGCGGAGCGAGGCGCCGCAGCCGTTCTTCCTGAGCACGGCCTCGAAGCGGTACTTGGTCTCGGGACTCAGGGAATCGCCGCCGCAGAAGATTCCCTTGAAGGATCCGAGCGGCGCGCGCGAGAAATTCCGGTCGGCGGCGAGGGCGTCGTAGAGGGTGGGCACTCCCGCCATGAAAGCCGGCTTGTGGCGTCGCACGAGGAGGGCGAGCGCGTCGGCCTTGAATCGCGGGACCAGGACGCAGGTGCCGCCGTGCACGAGGATGGCGTGGATCCCTACGGCGAGACCGAAGCCATGGAACATCGGGAGTATGGACAGTATGGCGTCTCCGGGAAGGATGGGACCTCCCGCGGCATCCGTCTGTATCGCGAGGGCATTGCAGTTCCTGTTGGAGAGGAGGATGGCCTTCGATTCTCCCGTACTCCCGCCGGAGAAAAGGACGAGGGCGGCCTCGTCGGCGGAGAGCGGATCCGGCTCGGGCAGCTCCGGCGACGCGCGCGAGCCCGCCTCCAGGGAGCGCCACGAGAGCAGGGAGCCGGATTCCCCATAGGGAACGCGAGGGACCTTGCGTCCGGGCCCGAGGGCGTAGCCGAGGGAAGTCGGGAAGCCCGTCTCGCCGCCGATGGAGCAGACGACCGTCTTCCGAATGGGGCAATCGACGGATTCCCCGTCGACGGGCCTGTCGTCGCCGAGCGTCGCCGAAGGCCCCATGACCTCGGCGAAGCGGGGAAAGAATCCATCGAGGGTGATGGCCCAGGAAGCGGAGACGAGGCGGGCGAAGCCCAGGATCTCGCTGGGCGTGGAGAGGGGATGGATCGGCGCCGGGATAGCGCCGATTCGGGAGAGGGCATAGAAGGAGACGACGGCCTGGGGAATGTTGGGAAGGCAAATCAGGACCCGGTCCCCCCTCGTCATCCCCGCGGCCGCGAAGGCGCGGCTCATGGCTACGACCCGCTCGAGGAGCCGCGCCTTGGATGTCGTCCTCCCCATGAACTCGAGGCCCGCGATCGCGGGATGGCGCTCGGCGTCGGCCTTCAGCATCCCGAAGACGGAGAGCTCGGGATAGTCGAGGGTCGCGGGCGTGCCGCCGTAATGGGCTAACCAGGGCCTGGCTTCGTACATGGGCGCGTCTATGCACCAGTCGCGGACGGCGGAGGCTCGGGGATCCCAAGCTCGGCGAGGGTATCCGGGTCGAGGTCGGGCGGCGCCTCGAGGAGGGCGGGATCCTCGACGAAGGAGCGGAGAAGGTCTATGGCCCTGCCGCAGTAGATCCCGTCCGCGATCCGGTCGTCGTAGGTGAAGGTTACCTTCACCCTGTCCCGCGGCTCCGACCTTCCCGCATCGTCGCCGGCCCGCCCCGTCGCGACACCGTCGCGCACGACACTGTCGCCCGCGACAATGTCGCGACGGATCTTGCCGATGGCGACGAAGAGGCCGCAGGTGCCGAACTCGAAGTTGTGGTGGAAGGGAGCGTCGATCCCCACGCTGCCTACGTTCGTGAAGAATACGCTCGAGTAGAAGGGCAAGCCCCGGGTAAAGGAGAGGGGAAGCGCATTGTGGTAGTCGAGGAAGGACAAGGTCCCGAATACGATGCGGTTCGCGAACCTCGGAAGGCGCGCGAGGAAGGCGTTGAGGTCGTCGGCGTCGGTCGCCTCGCCCCTCTTGATCCTCGAGACGAAGGCGGAAACCTTGGGCGGCAGCGTGGAAAGCGTCTCGTAGGGGGAGAAGGGAAGGGTGACGTTGATCTCGGCCCCGCCTTCCGTCAGCTCCTTCTTGGCCACGAAGTTGAATATTATCCGGTTGCGCTGGTAGTAGCGATAGCCGGCGACGAAGCGGTTCAGCTTGGGCCTCATGGCCAGGGTGCGCGCGGTCGCGCATAGGAAGACCTGGAAGAGGGTAAGTCTCTTCTCGCCCGGGGGACAGGCGGCGTTCGCCGCGTGGACGTAGGCGAGGGCCTTGGTGACGTCGAAATCCTGCTCGAAGTAGATGCAGGCTTCGGAACGCTTCGGCATGAGATAGGGCATGAGTCTCGTAAAGTAAGGCAATTCTTTGATATAGGTCCCGTCGCTCCGGCTTTTCGTGAACATAGGCGAATTATCTCGCGGAAACGGACAGGCGGCAAGCTCGTTCGCGCCCTATCCTTCCTTTTTGGCGAGGATGGGAATGCAGACGCCGACGACGATGAGGACGCTCGCGAAGGCGAACTCGGGACGGGGCAGCTCGCCGAAGATGAAATAGGCGAGGATGCCGGCGACTATGAATTGCGTGAGGTTGAAGAGAGAGACGGTCTGGGGCGCCAGCTTGGTCATTGCCCGGTTCATCAGCGAATGGCCGACGATGGTCGGGCCGAGGGCCAGGCCGAGGGTCATGACGACGTCCGTACCGGTGATGCCCCGCAGCGGATCGGCGAAAGGCAGGGCGCAGAGGAAGCAGAAGAGGCCGCCCGCGAGGTAGAGAGGCACGAGGTAGAGCCAGATGCGCTCCTTGGGCGCGAAGCGACGGGCCAGAGCGAGATAGACGGAATAGAGGATCATGGATAGGAAGCAGACGAGATCGCCGGCGAAATGGCCCGGATCGAGACGGTAGTCGAAGGAGGCCAGTATCGCGATGCCGGCGAGGGCGATCAGGGTACCGAGGATCTCGGCCTTGCGGGGGAGCTCGCGCGTCATGAGGAAGACGAGGAAGGGCATGGCCACGGGGACCATGGTCACTATGACCGTCGCGTTCCCGGCGAGCGTCATCCTCGCGCCGGTTATCCAGGTGATGAAGTGGAGCCCCAGGACGATGCCGGGAAGGAGGGAGGGCGCGACCAAGCGGAGCGAGAGGCGCCTGCCCGAGCGCTTCAGCTCCCTAAAGAAGAGCGGCGCCAGGATGACGCCCGAGAAGAGGAGCCTATACGAGGCCTGGAGGACGGGGTGGATCGTCGAGGCCTTGATCATGATGGCCGACGTTCCGCCGACGATATTGGCCACGAGGACCAGACCCAGCTCCATCGATCGGGATTCTTTGCCTATTCCGCCCATGCCGGCGATTGTAGACCGGCCGAGCCCTCGAAGTCAGCCCTCGAGAACGGCTCTTAAGCGACGAAAAGCGGCGCGGCGATGATGCACTCGCCGACGAATCGGATTATCTTATCTTTATCAGGCGGAATGGAGGTGACCCATGGCGACCGTGAAGGATATCCTGGGGGTGAAGGGGAGGGAGATCGTCGGCGTGAGCCCGGAGGCGACCCTGCTCGCGGCTCTCGAGGTGATGGCCAACAAGAACGTCGGCGCCGTCCTCGTGCTCGACGCCGAGGGAGGTCTCGCGGGCATTTTCTCCGAGCGCGATTTCGTCCGCAAGATCATCATCAAGGGACGCACGATGGAGGCGACCAAGGTCAAGGAGATCATGACGAGCCGCGTGCTGTACGTGAGCCCCGAGACGACCGTCTCCGATTGCATGAGCCTCATGACCGACAAGAGGATTCGCCACCTGCCCGTGCTGGAGGGCGGGAAGCCGGTGGGCGTGGTCTCGATCGGAGACGTGATCAAGGAGCTCCTCAGGGAGCAGGAGCTCCTCATCAACCGACAGGCCGCCGAGATAGGCCAGCTCGAGCGCTACACGACGGGCAGCATCTAGCCCGAGGAGGCCTTCCGTATCGCGGCCAGCCTCTCCCTCAGGGTCGGGTGCGAATAGTTCCAGGCCGAGTACCAGGGGTGGGGCCAGAGGTTGGACGCGTTCTCGCGATTCAGGCGGACCAAGGACGACGCGAGGGCGTCGGCCCCGGCCGCCCCGGCGGCGAAGGCGTCGGCCTCGTACTCGTGCTTCCTCGACCAGGCCGAGAAGGCGGGCGCGAGGAAGAAGGTCGCCGGTCCCGATACGAGGGCCAGGATGAGGAGGAGCGCGTGCTTCGAGGGGGCCGCGAAGCCGAAGGCGGCATAGAGCGCTCCCCATCCCATGAAGCGATCGAGGACCCAGAAGGCCAAGAAGGACAGGACTACCGATAGGATCGTCCCCTTGAGGACGTGGCGCTTCTTTTCGTGGCCGATCTCGTGGGCCAGGACCGCGAGGACTTCGTCCTCCGACATCTGCGAAACGAGGGTGTCGAAGAGGACGATGCGCTTGACGCGCCCGAGGCCCGTAAAGTAGGCGTTCGAGTGCCGCGATCGCTTGGAGCCGTCCATGACGAAGATGCCGCTCACCTTGAAATCGAGGCGATGGGCGAGCTCGGCTATCCGCGAGGCGAGGCCCCCTTCGGGCAAGGGCGTGAACTTGTTGAACAGGGGCGCGATTACGAGGGGATAGATCAGGCTGAGGCAAAGGTCGATCACCGAGAAGATAGCGGCCGCCCAGAGCCACCAGAGCGAACCCGCGTCGTCGATGAAGGTGTAGAGGAGATAGAGGAGGGGGAGGCCGAGTATCGCCGAGATCAGGGCGGACTTCAGCCTGTCGAGGAGCCAGGTCTTGGCCTTGGTAGTATTGAAGCCGAATCGCCTCTCCAGGGAAAAGGTGGCGTACAGGGAGACGGGGCTGCCGATGAGGGCCTGCGCCACGGCGAGGGCGCCCAGGAAGAGGGCGCCGCGCCAATAGGCGTCCGTGACAAAGCCGCCAAAGAAGCGGTCGAGGAGCCCGAATAGGCCGAGGACGGCGGCGGCAAGCACGATGGCTGTCATGATGGGGCTCGCGACGAAGGACAGCCGCATCTTGGCCTTGGAGTATTCGGCCGCCTTCGCGGCCTCTTCGGAGCTCAGCTTCTCGCTGAGCTCCTCGGGTACGCTCCCGCCGTGGCTCGCGACGCTTCGGTAATTGAGGGCGGTGAGCAGGATTCCCCACGCCAGGTCGAGGATGGCGAGGGCGACATAGCAGATTAGGATGGCCTGAGCCGTCACGGTGCCTCCCTGAGTGAAAAATACTGATTTATCCGCGATACCGGGAACATCTCTCGGACACTGTACAGCGCCGCCTCGGATTCGCGCCAGACGGAATGCGCTCGTGGCGGGCACGGCTAAGGCATGATGCTTGACCTTGCATGCATAGTTTGCCTATCATGAATGCATGAACAGCAGGCAGAGCGTTCAATATACGATTCGCGGAGTGCCGGATAAGGTGAGCGCCATGCTTCGGGAACGCGCCAAGGCCGAGGGCCGGAGTCTCAATAGCGTGGCCGTTGACGCTTTGGCTCGGGGGCTGGGCCTCGGAGTCGTCGAGCCGCGCTACGACGATCTCGATGATCTTGCCGGGACCTGGGTCGCGGATCCCGAGTTCGACCGGGTCGTCGCCGAGATGGATCGAGTCGATGAAGAGCTCTGGAAATGAGAATACTCCTGGATACGAACCGATACAGGGATTTTTGCGATGGTCTTCCTCAAGCCGTCTCCCGGCTGCAAACCGCCGAGCTCGTGTACTTGACGTTTGTGACGCTAGCCGAGCTTCGGGCAGGCTTTATCGCGGGGACGGCGAGCGGTCCGAACGAGAGAAACCTGAGCCTATTCCTGAATCGACCCAGGATCAGAGTCTTATGGCCGGACGAGCAGACGACCCATCATTACGCCAGGCTATTCTTGCAATTGAGGAAACAGGGCACTCCCATCCCGACGAATGACATCTGGATCGCGGCTCTCGCCGTCCAACACGATCTCGCGCTTTTTTCCCGCGATTCCCACTTCGATCGCATTCAACAGCTGCCGCGCGCTTGACCATGGACATCGACATCCTCTGCAAAGTAGTCGACAACTACGGCGACGTCGGCGTCGCCTATAGGCTCGCCCGCTCCCTCTCCGAGCTGCCGGACCCGCCTCGGCTCAGGCTCGTAGCAAGCGACCTCGCGTCCTTCGCCGCGATCGACCCCGAGGTCGACGCGACCAAGCCCGTCCAGAGAGTCCGCGGCTGGGAGTTGTATCCCTGGAACGGGGCGGGGACGGGCGAGGCGGCAAGCGCCTTTCGCGCGAGAAGGCCGAAGATCGTGATCGAGTGCTTCGCCTGCGGCCGTCCCGATTGGCTCGAGGACATCCTCTTCGATCCCGCGTCCGAGGAGGGATGCCTTATCGTGGACCTCGAGCACCTTACGGCGGAGAAGTACGCCGAGGACTTCCACCGCATGCCCTCGCTGACGCGCTCGCCTTTCGTCAAGAAGGCGATATTCCTGCCCGGCTTCGCCGACGGGACCGGCGGCCTCCTCATGGACGGGAGCTTCGCCCGAGCGCGCTCGCGAGCATCGAGCGAGTCCGGCCGCTCGGCCATGCGGCGGGAGCTCCTCGCCCGCCTCGGCTCTTCGCCGTCAGGCCCGCTCTTCCCGGCCGGCTCCGTCCCGGCCCTCGCCGAGGACCTCTTCTGGATATCCGTATTCTCCTACGAACGCGACTACGCTCGAATCGTCGCCGACCTCGCGGCATTCGGCGCAGGGAAGCCGATCCTCGTCCTCGCGGCCGCCGGGAAGAGTTCGCCCTGCCTCGCTTCGGCCTGGTCGGCGGCCGGGAAACCCTTTCCCCTCCTCTCTCTGCCCTTCCTTCCCCAGGAAGGCTGGGACGAGATCCTGCTGACGAGCGATTTCTCGATCGTCCGCGGCGAGGACTCCTGGGCCCGCGCCGCCCTTTCGGGCAGACCCTTCCTCTGGCAGGCCTATCCGCAGGAAGGCCGGGGGCATATGGTCAAGGTCGCGGCCTTCCTCGATCGGCTGCGCCCTTATTCAGCGCCGGAGTCGAGCGCCGCCCTCTCGGCTCTCGAGGAGCTCTACATGTCCTTCAACGACCGCGAGCGGGACGGCCCCGCGGAGACCGGCCTGGAATCGCTCCTCCCGGTCCTGTCGCGCCGCTCCGAGCTCCTCCCCGCCTTCACAGTCTTTTCGGATTCGCTCGCGGGGAGGACGGACCTGGCTTCGGGCCTCGTGACCTTCTTGCGCGAAATCGTGTAGAATGTCCATTCGGGACGGCGGGAATGCCCGTTTTCGGAACTCGAACTCAATTTTAGCGAGGATTATATGGTAGTCACTTCACAACTCAGGACCGGCTCGGTCTTCAAGGTGGGCAACGAAGCTCTCGTCGTCCAGAAGATCCTCCGTCAAAAAACCGGCCGAGGCGGTACGGTCACTCACTTCCGAGTCAAAAACATCGTCTCCGGCCAGACCTCCGACGTCGCCCTCGACTCCGGCGAGAAGTTCGAGTCGGTCGACCTCGACATCTTCCAGATGAAGCTCTCCTACATCGACGGAGACACCTATGTCTTCATGGAGCAGGAGACTTTCGAGCAGTACGAGATCTCGAAGGAGGACCTCGGCGACAACGCCGGCTATATCAGCGCGGACGACGACTATCCCATCGAGATCACCTTCTACGACGGCAGGCCGGTCGGCGTGACCCCGCCCATCCTCGTCGAGCGGACGATCACCTATTGCGAGCCCGGCGTCAAGGGCGACACCTCGGGCAAGACTTTCAAGCCCGCGACCCTCGATACCGGCATAGAGGTCTCCGTGCCCCTATTCTGCGAGATCGGCACGAGGATCAAGCTGGATACCCGCGACGGGACCTTCGTCGAACGGGCCAAATAGGGCCTTCAGGGCCCGTCCGCATGAGGATCGTCGTCAGCGGAATCGGCGTCGTCTCGGCCCTCGGCTGCGCGAAGGACGCCTTTTGGACGAACCTCGTAGCGGGCAGGTCGGGAGCGGCGGAGATCGGGGCCTTCGACGCGAGCGGCTACGGAAGCCGCGTCGCCTGCGAGGCGAGGGACTTCCGGCCCGAAGAGCGGCTGGAACGCAAGCGCCTCAAGCGCATGGCCCGCTTCTCGCAGATGGCGTCCTTCGCGGCCCTGTCGGCCGTCGAGGACTCGGGCGTCGATCTTTCGACCTTCGATCCGTCGAGGGTCGGCTGCGTCATAGGCTCGGCCGCGGGGGACTACGAGCACCTCGCCGCCCAGTTCGCCGTCCACGCCGCCAAGGGTCCCGGCCACGGCAACGCCTTCGCGGTGCCTCGAATCATCGCCAACATGGCCTCGAGCAACGCGGCCATCGATCTCGGCATCCACGGTCCCGCCGCCGCCGTCCTCTCGGCCTGCGCCACCGGCGCCAACTCGATCGGCGCGGCGATGGACATGCTGCTCCTCGGCCATGCCGACCTCATGCTAGCCGGCGGGACCGAGTCGACGATCGCGCCGCTCGTCGTGGATTCCTACGATGCAATGGGCGTCCTGTCGCGGCGCAACGATTCCCCCGCGACGGCCTCGCGCCCCTTCGACCTCGACCGCGACGGCTTCGTCATCGGCGAGGGCGCGGGCGTCCTCGTCCTCGAGAGCTACGAAAGCGCTTCCGCCCGTGGAGCCAGGATCTACGCCGAGTTCCGCGGCTACGGCATGACCTGCGACGCCTTCAGCATCGCGGCCCCCGATCCCGAAGGAACCTGGGCGGCCAAGGCGATGGAGGCGGCGATAGCGCGCTCGGGCCTGAGCCCCGATAGCATCGGTTATATCAACGCGCACGGCACCTCGACCCCGGCCAACGACAAGGTCGAGACTCTCGCCATCAAGCGCGTCTTCGGCATGCGGGGCTACCCGAATCCGCCGGTCAGCTCGAGCAAGTCGATGATCGGCCACACCCTCGGCGCCGCCGGCGCCCTCGAGGCAGCCATCACCGCCCTCTCGATCCATCATGGCGTCATCCCGCCCACGATCAACCTCGAGAAGGCCGACCCGGATTGCGATCTCGACTACGTTCCCGGCGAGGCGCGGGATGCCAAGATCGAGGCCGCCATCTCCAATTCCTTCGGTTTCGGCGGGCATAACTGCGTCCTGTGCTTCAGCAAAGTGTAATATTCCCACATTTCGCCCTTCATCAAGGTCGATTTTGTATTTGTATACAGTAAAATAGCGACATAGTACATCTGATTTTTCACTAAAGTATATTAATATTCCTATTATTCCTGTAGAAGCCTTGACAATTCGTGCGAATAATCCGTAAATACTACCAACAGTGCAGAGAAGCGCTGATTTTTCGCTCATTCGGAGTGACTATGGGCGACAAGCGGGTGACCGGGGCGGAAGCCCTCGTCGAGATCATGATCGAAGAGGGAGTCGAATTCGTGTTCGGCCTCCCGGGCGGCAATGCGATTCCCATTTACGATGCCCTCGTAGGCAGGAAGGTCCAGCTAGTCTTGACCCGCCATGAACAGGGCGCAGTCCATATGGCCGACGGCTACGCGCGAGCAACGGGCAAGGTCGGCGTCGCCCTCGTAACCTCGGGGCCAGGGGCGACCAACACGGTCACGGGGCTATTCACCGCCCTCATGGACTCAGTCCCGCTCGTGGTCATATGCGGCCAGAGCCCGACCTTCGTCCTCGGTTTAGACGCCTTCCAGGAAGCCGATGTCTCAGGCATTACCTATGCCTGCGTGAAGCACTCCTACTTGGTCAAGGACGTCCAGGACATTCCGCGCGTGTTGCGCGAGGCCTTTTACATCGCGAGCTCGGGCAGGCCGGGCCCCGTTCTCATCGACATGCCCAAGGACATCTCGGGCAAGGTCCTCCTCGATGCCAAGCCCGAGGCCTTCCATCTCCCCGGCTACTCGGTCCCGCGCGAGGGGAGCCCGGCGGCGGTGGCGGCGGCCGCCAAGGCCCTCAAAGCCGCCCTCAGGCCCGTCCTCTTGGTCGGCCACGGCGCCGCTATTTCGGGCGCGTCCCAGGAGGTCCGCGACCTCGTGGAGAGGATGCGGATCCCGGCCGTCAGCACCCTCCTCGGCAAGGGAGTCCTGCCCGAAAGCCATGAGCTCTCGCTGGGCATGCTCGGCATGCACGGGACCGCCTACGCGAACAAGGCCATGGTGGCCTGCGACCTCGTCATGAGCGTCGGATCCCGCTGGGACGACCGGATCGTCGGCAGCTACTCCGATTTCTGCAAGGGAGCGGTCAAGATCCACGTCGACATCGACCCCGCCGAGATGGATAAGGTGGTGAAGGTCGATATCGGCATAGTCGGGGACGCGAAGGCAGTCCTCTCCCAGCTCCTCCCCCTCGTGGAGGCCGGCGATACCGAGGAATGGGTCAGGCAGGTTTCGCGCTGGCGCCGGGAGTATCCTCTCGCCTTCCGGAAGGAGGGGAAAGTTCGGGCCCAGCACGTGATACAGGAGCTGCGAGCGCTCGCCGGGGATAAGGCCGTCTTTACGACGGACGTCGGACAGCACCAGATGTGGGCCGCCCAGTACGTCGGTTCCGAGGAGTCGCGCAACTGGATCACGTCGGGCGGAGCGGGCACGATGGGCTACGGCTTCCCCGCGGCGATCGGGGCGCAGCTGGGCAGGCCCGGCGCGCTCGTCGTCGCGATCGTCGGCGACGGGGGCTTCCAGATGACCCTCGCGGAGCTGGCGACGATGCGCAACCTCAAGCTGCCCGTCAAGATCATAGTCATCAACAACCACTACCTCGGCATGGTGAGGCAGTGGCAGAATATGTTCTACGACGAGCGCTACTCGGGCGTCGACCTCGAGGGCAACCCGGATTTCGCGAGGCTGGCGGAGGCCTACGGCGTCAAGGGCTATCGCATCACGCGGCCCGCCGACGTGAGGCGGGTGCTCAAGGCCGCGCTCGAGCACGACGGCCCCTGCCTCGTCGACGCGGAGGTCGAGAAGCACGACAACGTCTTCCCGATGATCCCCGCGGGCGCCCCGCTCAAGGACATGCTCCTCGAGGCGCCCAGGCGCAAGCTCGAGAAGCCTACGGGAGGTACCTGAAATGGACGACGCGAACAGCGGCTCCTCGCGCCACTCTCTGAGCCTCTACGTCTCGAACAAGCCGGGCGTCCTCATCAGGGTGGCCCTCGTGTTCTCGAGGCGCGGCTTCAACATCGACAGCCTCGTGGTCTCCGAGACCCAGGACCCGCGCTACTCGAGGATGAACATCGTAGCCCGCGGCGAGCGCGAGACCCTCGAGCGCATCCTCAAGCAGCTCAACAAGCTCGTCGACGTGATCCATGCGCGCGACTACTCCTACGAGGACGTGATCCAGAAGGAGCTGGCCCTCGTCAAGATCGATTGCCCCTCCGAGCGGCGAGCCGAGGCCTTCCAGGTGATGGAGGCCTTCAAGGCGAAGACCATCGATCTCGCCGAGTCCACCTTGGCCGTGGAGGTGACCGGCAGCTCGGAAAAGCTCGACGCATTCGAGACCCTGCTCCGCCCCTTCGGCATCAGGGACATGGTGCGGTCGGGCAAGCTTCTCATGGCGCGCGGCACGGAGACGACCTGAGGGTCGAAAGGGAGGAATGATGTCAGCCAACTTGTTCGATAAAGTCTGGGAGCTGCACAAGGTCGGCGAGCTGCCTTCGGGCAGGGACCAGCTCTTCATCGGGCTCCACCTCGTCCACGAGGTGACCTCCCCCCAGGCCTTCGCGATGCTCGCCGAGAGGGGCCTATCCGTGGCCTTTCCGGGCAGGAGCTTCGCGACCTGCGACCACATCGTCCCCACCGACGCCCAGGCGCGGCCCTTCAAGGATCCCCAGGCCGAGGCGATGATGGCCGCCCTCGAGGCCAACGCCGCGGCCTCGCGGATCGAATTCTTCGGGCTCGGCTCGGGCAGGCAGGGGATAGTCCACGTGATAGGGCCCGAGCTCGGCCTCACCCAGCCCGGGATGACCATCGCCTGCGGGGACTCCCATACTTCGACGCACGGCGCCTTCGGGGCCATCGCCTTCGGCATCGGCACGAGCCAGGTCCGCGACGTCCTCGCCACCCAGACCCTCGCGATGGACAGGCCCCGCGTGCGGCGGATAAACGCGAAGGGCGCCCTGGGGAAGGGCGTGGGCGCCAAGGACCTCATCCTGTACATCCTCTCCCGCCTCGGCGTCGAGGGGGGCATCGGCTACGCCTACGAGTACTCGGGCGGCGCCGTTCGGAGCCTCGGCATGGAGGGCCGCATGACGCTCTGCAACATGAGCATCGAGGGCGGCGCCCGCGCCGGCTACGTCAGCCCCGACGAGACGACCTTCGAATACATGCGCGGACGTCCCTACGCTCCCGCCGGCGCCGACTGGGACAGGGCCCTCGCCTTCTGGCGCTCGATAGCGAGCGCCGAGGACGCGTCCTTCGACGACGAGGCGGAAATCGACGCCTCGTCGATAGAGCCCATGGTCACCTGGGGCACCAATCCGGGGCAGGGCGTCGGCGTATCCGCGAAGACGCCGCGGCTGGCCGACTTGCCGGCCGAGCGCAGAGAGGGAGCCCGAGCCGCCTACGCCCATATGGGCTTCTCGGAAGGCCAAAGGATAGCCGGAAAGAAGATCGACGTCGCCTTCATCGGCAGCTGCACGAACGGCAGGATCAGCGACCTGCGCGAGGCGGCCGCCGTCGCCAAGGGACGCAAGGTGGCTCCCGGGGTCCGGGCCCTCGTGGTGCCCGGCTCGATGCAGGTCGCCGCCCAGGCCCGCAAGGAGGGACTCGACAAGGTCTTTTCCGAGGCGGGCTTCGAATGGAGGTTCGCCGGGTGCTCGATGTGCCTCGCTATGAACCCCGACAAGCTCGAGGGGGACCAGCTCTGCGCCTCGAGCTCCAACCGCAATTTCATAGGGAGGCAGGGCTCGGCGCGCGGCCGCACCCTCCTCATGAGTCCGGCCATGGTCGCGGCCGCCGCGGTGTCAGGCGAGGTCGTCGACCTGAGGAGCGTCTGATGTCGAAGGAAGCCTATCTCCGCGGCCTCGTATCCGGCAGGGCCATGCCCCTGCGCGGGGACGACGTGGACACTGACAGGATCATCCCCGCCCGCTACATGAAGGGCGTGAGCTTCGAGGGCCTGGGCGAGTTCGTCTTCCGCGACGCCCGCTTCGACGAATCGGGGGCGCCCAAGGCCCATCCCTTCAACGACCCGCGCTTCGCCGGGGCCGCGATCCTCGTCGTCAACCGCAACTTCGGCTGCGGCTCCTCGCGGGAGCACGCCCCCCAGGCCCTCGCGCGCGCCGGCATCGCCGCCCTCGTGGGCGAGTCCTTCGCGGAGATCTTCGCGGGCAATTGCGTCACCCTCGGCATGCCCGCGGCGAGCGTCCGGCCCGAGGACGCGCGCGAGCTCCAGGACCTGGCCGAGGCCGATCCGTCGATCAGGATCGAGATCGACCTCGAGGCCAAGGAAGTGAGGGCCGGAGGGCGGCGCTTCGGGCTCTCCATGCCCGAGAGCAATCGCAAGGCCCTCGTCACCGGACTCTGGGATTCGACGGCCGAGCTCCTTCCCGGGCTCGCCGCCGCCAGGAGCCTCGCCGCCGGGCTGCCCTACCTCTCCTGGGCGAGGTCGGCGTCGTGAAGGCGGCCTCGGCCCGGCCGTCGAGCGAGATGACCTCGGGCTCGGAACGCTCGCCCAATCGGGCCATGCTCCGGGCCATAGGCTTCGGCGACGGAGACTTCGACCTTCCCATAGTCGGCGTGGCCAGCGCGGGCGCAGAGGTCTCGCCCTGCAACATCCATCACGACGAGCTCGCCGCCCTCGCCAAGGCCGAGCTCGTCGCGGCCGGCGCCAAGCCGATGAAGTTCAACAGCTTCATCGTGACCGACGGCGAGGCCATGGGTACCGAGGGAATGAAGGCCTCCCTCCCCAGCAGGGACGCGATAGCCGACGCCATCGAGCTCGTCGTCCGCGGCCACAGCATGGATGCCCTCCTCGCGGTAGGCGGCTGCGACAAGACGGTCCCGGGCTCAATCATGCCCATGGCCCGCCTGAACATCCCCTCGATCTTCTGCTACGGCGGCACTATCCGCGCGGGCTCCTACGAGAAGCGGAAACTCGACATCGTCAGCGTCTTCGAGGCCGTCGGGGCCCACGCCGCGGGGAGGATGGGCGACGAGGAGCTCCACTGCATCGAGCGCCATGCCTGTCCCGGCCCCGGCGCCTGCGGCGGCATGTACACCGCGAACACGATGGCGGCGGCGGCCGAGGCCCTCGGCATGAGCCT
>CAYNFM010000082.1:0-15683 GCA_964396415.1 uncultured Treponemataceae bacterium
CCTGGAGCTCGCACAGGGCCTTCATGGCCGCGCTCGGCGCCCATCACGCGAAGCTTGTACGGGCTAGGTATTCAGTCTCGGGCCTCTAGGCTCATTCGCCGCGGTGCTAGGCGTCACTGGGCGCGCAGCTCCGCGAGAGGATCTAAATAGGATGCGCAAGGGTAGCGACCGGTTCGTCCACGGGACGCCCTCCGCCTAAATCGCCGGACTATCCTCGCTATCCTCTTAAAGGTAGACCGCATCTCGAAGGCGCAGATCGCGAGGCGATGCAGCGCGATCGCATTCGAGCCATAGGGCCGCTTCATCGCCAGCAAGGGCTCGAGCCGCGCCTCAAGCAGCCTCCCACCGTCGATCTGGCATTCCCAAACTACGAAGACGCTCCAACCTCGGACCCTCAACTCGCGCGTCTGCCGCGCATCTCGTAGGCGATTCACGCGGATCTTCGGAATCCAATAATCTCGATGCGCCTTCGGCGGCAGATACTTGGAACAGGGGAAATGCCCGTGCCAGAGGCAACCGTGGATGAAGACGACGGCCCTATAATGCGGTAGGACTATGTCGGGCGTGCCCGGCAGGTCGCGGCGGTGCAGGGCATAGCGGAAGCCCCTGCGGTGGAGGAAAGGACGAACCGCCAGCTCCGGCTTCGTATCTTTCGACTTGATACGGGCCATGAGGGCGGAGCGTGATGGGGCAACGACAGGGGGATGCACATTCAGTCAACGCTGCGAAGGAAGACTCGCGATTGCGGGGAGCCCGGCTTTCGGCATATCATTGCCGCTGACTTCGGGCATAAGGACCATCCGCGGCATGGACGTCTCGCAGTACAAGGACTACATCCTCGTCCTCCTCTTCGTCAAATACGTATTCGACAAATGGGCGGGCAAGAAGGACGCGCCGATAGAGGTCCCGGCGGGTGGAAGCTTCGCGGACCTCGTCGCCTTGAATGCTCATGGGGAAGCATTTATGACGCGAACTGGGCGAGGAGAACCTTGAGGTCCATGTTCTCCTTGACCGCGTCGTGGGGGATGAGGGCGTAGCGCCAGGGCTTCCGGCCGTGATCCGAGGCGTGGCAGCACCAGGACACCGCAGCCTCTTGTTTCGCGAGGACATCGGCCGCCGTCATATCCTTCGCGGCCTTCGTCTCGGCCATCCAGATGGCGGTATCCGTCTCGGCGACAAAGTCCGGGACGTATTCGAGCTGCTCGTTCCCGGGGGAGCGGTACCAGATAGTGAACTGACCCTTGGCCGGCTTCATCCAGCGTAAAGAATCGCGGTCGCAGAGGATCGCGAAGCGGCGCTCGGTGTCGGATTGGAATTTCTGCAGATCGTAGAGACAGCGGGAAAAGCCTGTGAACACGTACTGGTCGATGTTCTTCCTGTCGTCGATCGTCGCGCGGAAATCCAGGACGCCGTCGTCTCCCCGGACCGTGTAGGCGCACTCCTTGATCTCCGTGAAGCCGCGGCTCACGACGGCCTCGTATTCCGCGACATCCTCCACTCTATGGGACGACATCTGGGCGTGGACGTAGTCCCCGATACGCTTCTGATGGGAGGAAAGGATGTTCCGGATTTCTGGGTCTTCCCATTTTCTCCTGAACGCGGCCACCACTTGCCCCGCGAGCTCGTACAGGAGGTCGGCGTGATCGTCGTAGGAAACGTCGTCGAAATCCATGAGGCTGCGGACAATGTAGTTTTCGAGCCGCTCCTCGGCCTCGTCCCGACCTTGAAGCGAGAGGGCGTAGCGCTCCTGGGTCCTGAGATGCTGGATGAGGACCTCCCGGCTCGGGGGTTGAAGGCTTTCGAGGGGAGAGCAGTCCAACGCGAAGGCTCTCCAGCCGATCTGGCCCCCGCCCTTGGGCAGCACGATGATGCGAGGGATGTCGATGCTCTTCTTCTGGATGGCCTCGATGACCTCCTGCGTGAGCGCGGGGATGTCGGGAGCGTCTTCAAATTCCAGTTCGCCGCAGGGCTGATAGCGTTCGGCCACCTCCGCGGCGATCGTTGCCGCGACCTCCGGCCTGCTGAGGTCGGCGGACGAGGCGAGGCCGCCGCCCCTGCGGGCAGCGTAGTCGGCCACGACTCTGAGGGCGAGATCGGCGACGCGTTGCTCGCTCGCGCGCCGAGCGCTTTCGGGTTTCAGGCCCAGGCTCGCCCGCACGAGGCTCGTGCCGACGACGATCCTGGGAGGCTTCTGCCCGGCCTCCGGGTCCAGGACGATGCTCTGCATCCTGATGACCGAGCCGGGACGGTTCGCCTCGTCTATGATCTCCTGGAACCTATCGTGGGCGATGATGTTGAGCCTGTCCACGGTCGGGACTCCGGTGCGCTTTCCGTAGGGGAGCCTCAAGCCCCGGCCGATCGACTGCTCCACCAGAGTCCGCGCGTTCGCCGGCCGCAGCGGGACGATTGTGTAGAGGTTCGTGACATCCCAGCCCTCTTTCAGCATGTTGACATGGATGACGATCTCCGTCGGATCATCCGTCTTCTCCACGGCGAGGAGCCGGGTGATCATCAGCTCTTCCTCTGCGCCCGTCTTGGAGGAATCCACTTGGATGACCTTGCCCCGGTAGCGAGCCTCGAAGAACTGATCCGATTCCATGAGCCTGATCAAGTCGGAGGCGTGCGTGGTGTCCCGCGCGATGACCAGGATGAAGGGCTTCACCCGCGGGAGTCCCGAGTTTTTCGCCCAGGTTGCGAGCTCCACCTTCGTGGCCTCGTGGACGCGCACCGCGTCTTCCAGCTTTATCTTTTCGATCTGTGCGGGGCCGAATTGGGAGGGGTCGAAGTTCTTCTGCGTGACGACCGCCGGCTCCTTCACGAAACCGTCCTCCATCGCCTCGGCGAGAGGATAGCCGTAGATGACGTTCCGGAAGGGGGTCTGTCCCTTGGCGTTCTCCACGAAGGGCGTGGCGGTGAGCTCCAGGCCGAGGATGGGCTTCAGCTCGTTTATGGAGGCCATGCCCGCGGAGGCCCTGTAGCGGTGGGATTCGTCCATGAGGACGACGAGGTCGGGCAGGGAGCGGAGATACTCGAAATAGCTCTCCCCGATATACTCGTGGAGCCTGCGGAAGCGGGGGACCGCGCTCTTGGCCGCTCCTTCCTTGGTCTTCTTCTCGGTTATCTTTGAAATATTGAAAATGTTGACGTGCGCCCCAGTCTCGAAGAGCTCGTCCTTCCTGACGCCTATCCCGCTCTCGTAGTTGTCTCCCGTGACGATGAGGGGCGGATTCACCGCGAACTCGGCTATGCCGCGGAACACGTACTTCGCGCAGGCGGGGCTGAAGTCGGCGATGAGCTTGTCGTAGATGGTCAGGTTCGGCGCGAGGACGAAGAAGTTGTCGACGCCCCGCTCGAGGTGGAGCCAGGCGATGAAAGCCCCCATGAGCCTGGTCTTGCCGACGCCCGTGGCGAGGGCGAAGCAGAGCGAGGGGAAGTCGCGCTCGAAGTCGGTCACATCCGGGAATTCGCTCCGTATCGCCGCGAGTGAGTCCTCTGTCCGTGCATCTTTGGAAGGCGGCGCGATCTCGCAGACTCGGGCGAGTATTTCCAGGGAACGCCGCTGGGGCTCGCGGAGAGAGAGGCGGCCGGATATGGCGTTGACGTGTCGATCAGCCATGTGGTTTCTCCCGGGTATTCCGGATTTTCTTATCCAGGGCGATCATGTCCTTCTCCACCTGGGAAAGCTCGTCGCGCTGTTTTTCCTGATAGCGCTGATACTCCGCATCGACCTTGTCCAGCATCGCCTGGTGGGAAACCGCCCCGGCATGGTCCAGGATGTTCCGGTCCGAAAGCCTGAGAAAGTCGTCGAGTTTGGCGATCCACGCGGCCATGCTCATCGGTTTTCGAGTCAAGGCCTGTAGCTCGGCGAATTCCAGATAGGCAGCGACAATCCGGTTCAAGGCATCCAATTCTTCCTCATTCAGGTAGCTCTTCGCTATGGCGGCATCGGCCTTCCTGGGTGCGGCCCCTACCCAATTCGTCATGCCCAGGTGAGGAGCCTCGGTGTCAACCCGTGAGACGATCAGCTCGGCGGCCGTATGGCCATGGACTGCCCAATGCATCTTGTTCTGGACCGTAGCGAAAAACTCCTTGGATGCATCGGCGCTGGGGTCGTAGTCGATGCTGGTGGCGTAGATGTCGAGAACTTTTCTCCAAAAGACCTTCTCGGACGATCGGATGTCGCGGATGCGGGCGAGCAGTTCGTCGAAATAGAGCCCCCCGCCCCCGGCCTTGAGGCGGTCATCATCGAGGGCGAACCCCTTCAATGTGTATTCCTGCAGCCGTTCGCCGGCCCACTGACGGAACAGGATGCCCCGGTTTGAACGGACACGGAATCCGATGGCCAGGATCATTGTCAGGTTGTACAGCTTGATGGAGCGGCGAACCTGGCGATCGCCCTCGTGCCGAACTTGTAAGGATTGCTTACAGGTTGCCCCTTCCTCGCATTCTCCGTCTTCGTAGATCTCGCGGATGTGCTGGGTGATATTCTGGGGCGTAGTCTGGTAGAGCTCCGCCAAGAGGGCTTGGGACAGCCAAACGGTTTCCCCGTCGAACTGGACTTCCACGCGAACTTTGCCGTTTTCGGCCTGGTAGAGAAGCACTTTATTCTGCGGCAGGCTATCGTCGCTCATTCCTCATCTCCGAAGAGGTCCGGCTGTTCTTTCTTGGCCTTCGGCGCCGCGGGGAGGTTCTCCACCTGGAGGCTGTAGTCGTCGTGGCCCCACTCGCACTTGGCGAGGACCGCATTCGGAATCTTCTTGATAGTGAGGTTCGAAAACTCGTCGGCCCGTGCCCTGAAGGCCGCGCACATGACGAGGAGGCTCCGCTTCTCCCCCACCTCTTCGGAAAGAAGGGCGAGCTGCTCCCTCCCCAGGTTCTGGGTGGTCACATAGATGTAGTCGCTTTCGGTGGAGCGCCCCTGCATCCAGTAGACCGAGTCCGAGGGATCGTAACTGAAGCCCTCCAGCTTGCAAACCGCCTCGGCCAGCATGGCGGCGTCGTACTCCTTGTTGATGACCCAGTTGTCCCACTTGTCCTTCTGCAGGAGCGAGGGCGCCAGGCGGTAGTAGCGGAAGCCGCCGCCGCCCTTCCAGCCCGTCGCCTCGGTCACACCGCCAGGGTCCTCCCCGTCGATCACTTTCTTGAGACGCGGGATGATGTGGGTATGGCAATACTCCCCGAGCTCCACCATGATCCATCTGCGCCCCATCTTGTGGGCCACCGCCCCGGTAGTGCCCGAGCCCGCGAAGGAGTCGAGGACAAGGTCGCCGGGATTGGTGGCGATATTAAATATCCGCTCAATCAGGTTTTCTGGCTTGGGAGTATCAAATGACGATTCACCCGGGAATAGTGCGCGCATTTCGTTTTTTGAAGTTCTATTACTGCCGACCTCTTCTTTACTCCAAATCGTTCGAGGAACCATATCCCCAACTTCGCTCAGATAACGTTTGATACTGGGTCGAGCATCGCCCTTCGGCCCCCACCAAACTCGACCTTCCCGATTCAATTCCCAAAGCCGTTCTTGTGCGATTCTCCAATACCTGCCTGGAGGAGGGGAGAATTCCCTGCCGGTGGGTCCCGTTATTCTGTATTGCCCCTTTGAATACGGTTTATTCGCATAGGGATCGCCTGGCAGCCACGGTCCTCGGGGATCATTGTCGGGATTAGTATATATTGAATTTACCTTCTCAGTTCTTGCAAGTTTTCGCGGTATCCAATCAGGCCGCTTTGAAAAGACTAATGCATGATCGTGATCGGTTGAGAATTGCCGGGCAGAATTTCTAGGCGAATCAGCTTTTTCCCAGATGCAGTTTGCGACGAAATTATCCCTACCCAAAATCTCATCACATACAATTTTCAAATAATGGCACTCATTGTCATCGATGGTTATCCATAGGCTCCCATCGTCGGAAAGAAGTGCCTTGATGAGCTCCAACCGATCCCGCATTAACCCCAGCCATATCGAGTGCTCGATCCCATCATCGTAGTGAGTAAAGGCCGAGCCGGTATTGTACGGAGGATCGATGAAGACACACTTCACCTTTCCCGCGTACTCGTGTTCCAGCGCTTTGAGGGCCAGGAGGTTGTCGCCGAAAATGAGCTTATTATCGAAGATGTCGCCATCGCTCACCCGGTGCTTGGCGTGGTAGCTTTTCTCCGGGTCGTGGAGGAGTATGCGGGGCTCCAGGCGGGGGCGGTTTTCTTTGCCTATCCAGGTGAGCTCGAGTTTGGGCTTAGCGGGCATTGGGACTCTCCAGCTTCGATCTAATGGCGTTGACAACTCTAGGACGGAGTCGAGCCAGGCTTGCAAAGGGCTCCTCTTTTTGCCCTGAACCCTGGATATACCAACCGAGCAAGCCTGCGTCATCGTTTTTCAGTAATCGATCAGCGAGCGATTCGTCATCTTCCATCGATCCCACGCCGGCGGACGTCAGTTCTCTCAGTCGCCTATCAGCTTGTTTATAGAGACTGGACAAGGCGCCACGGCGATCAAGGTGGAGCACCGTAACGGTCGTCTCGCCTTCCTTCGAGAAGTTGGCTGTCGCCGCAATGAAACGGGCCGTCATGTTTCCCGTCTGAGGATCGAAGTCGATGTAATCCCAGGGATTCTGCCGAGAAGGATCGACTAACAGTGGCTTGCTATCGGCGTCAATGGGGAACCGATCGCCTTTGAATCTGCCGCATTCTGCACAGCAGAGAAGCATGTTTTCCCACTGGTACATCGACTCGGGGAAAGGGGTCTTCGGCTTGAAATGCTCTATATCGGTGCCATGTGAATCCTGACAGTACATGCAGCGCTCGGTCTCCCCGGCCATCGCTTGCAAGACCCGTTTTGCGGCTTTCACCGAATCCAGGGTTCCTCCCGACTTCCATTCCTTTATCGCATCGAGGGTCCCCTCGCGCACTTTTTCATCAACCTTCGCCTGCCGATTTTTTAGTCCCCGAATTGCCTCTGGCGAAAGCGGAATTCTTCCGACAAAGCGCATGCTTTAGAGCTCCTCGTCGATCTCGGCGAACAATGCCAACTGCTTTAGTTCTTCCTTCTGGTCGGGACCCAGCTTCACGCCAGCCCGTTCCATCGCTTTGAGCCTGGAATATCCCTGTCTGCTTTTTATTGCGCGTTCCGATCTCGTGTTCTCAAGCCCGAACGCAGAGGTGAGGAGGATCGTATCCGGCCGTGCCGCGATAATTTTCTGGTACTCTTCTTCTCTCACAGCGAATGGTTCCTGGTCGCTCCCAGGATCGGGGAGTTTGAAGATGCCGTTCCTGTCAGCCGCTTGACAGATTATCGGGCTGTGAGTGGTAACGAGGAATTGAATCTTCGGAAAATGATTTTTCAACCAAAACCCGATTTTCCTTTGCCACTCGGGATGGAGGTGCGCATCGATCTCGTCGATCAGCACGACGCCGCTTCTGTTGACAACGATATGCCCCCCTGCGTCTTGGGCAAAAAGGTCATCGGAGCCGTAAGCGATAATCATATGCCGCAATATGTCGACCAAGAGTGCAAGCGCTGCGCGATATCCGTCGCTCATATCCTTCCAAGAAAGTAAGGTCCTATTCCGGTCCCTAAGCCAGAGTCCGTCGGAATCAATGCGCTCGATTGCCATGTCTGAGGGGATGAGGTCGTCCTTGAGAATGGCCAGAACTTTCTCCAAATGGTCTTTTTCATTGGTACGATTTTCAAGTGCCTTGTAATTCAAGTCCCGTATCCACCGATCGGCCTCGGTCAGTGAGGCCGCTTCATTGAACATGGTGGCGTAACGAGTCGTGCTTGACGAAACCATCTGTTGCGTAGCCTCGGGTGAAGCTCCGAAGACTCGTCTGAAGGGACCGTAACCGCAAGAGAACCACCCCCATGCTTCGGATGACCAAACGCTCCGATCCGGTGTCTTGTAGGTCGCATGGACACCAGGCGGAATAGTCGTTTCCAATGAAGGCTCTTTCCCTGACGCCCTGATCTGTACTTTTGCCTTGAAGTCCCGAGTTGTGGTCTTTCCTTGGTCGACGAACTCGTCGTCGCCTTGTGTACGGACTATATCCAAAGTTATGGAAAATTCCTCATCGCCCACCCCCGAACGCGTCCAACCGACAAAGCTTGGCTGCAGTGCGCGGGCCGTATCCTTTCCCACCAGGCATACTGCAATCGCCTTGAGCAACGAGCTCTTCCCTGAGCCGTTGTCGCCGGTGATGACGGTCCATCCGGCGTATTCGCCATTACCTCGATCCAAGTTGAAGTCCAGATGCTTGAATCCGCGTATATTCCTGAGCTCTATTCTCTTGATATACATCAAAGCCCTCCGATATCTATTCGGGTATGACCGTAGCCGTTAGCGTGCACCCATTCCATGCTAGCTTACCGCCTTCTGTTTAGTCTTGATCGATTCTACAAGACGCCTAGTCGCTTCAAGATGCTCTCTCATCTCATCGCAGCTCGGATAATCGGCACAATACTCCGCGGAGTGATCGTGTGCGGCGATGAAGTCGCTCGCGATACCGAATAGCCGCTGCACCTCGTCGATGTCGGACGGATCTATGCACTTGCACTTCCTCAGGCTTCCGATGTCGATGTATTCCTCAAATCTGCTCACGCAGCCGTTGAAAAGTTGTTCTTCGACGATGCGCTCGACCGTCGTGCGAAAGAAATCGTACCAGATGCCAATACTATCTTTATCTTCTTGCGAAGTTTGTGGATTTCTTTGTCTTTTGATCTGTCCGAGCTTCTTTTCAAGGGCGTCGAGTCGCACCTTTACCGTGGAGTTAATCCAAGGTATGTCGGGAAAATAATGTCCCGGGAGATTGTCTTTCCAATCCAGCCGCCCGCTCGAGCACGGCACGCTCCTCGACTCGGTCTCATCGAGGATGTCGTGGAGGAAGATCGAGTCGTGCGTGAAGACGATCACCTGTCGAATGGACGCCTCCTCCACCAGCCGCCTCGCGATCCGCTTCCGGTTGTGGTGATCGAGCGAAGAGACAGGATCGTCGAAGATCAGCGTCGAGCGGTCCGTGCTCTGCCCCAGTTCGGCCAAGAAGCAGGCCAGCGCCACGGCCCGCTGTTCTCCCTCGCTCGCGATGTTTCCGACGCTGATGGAGCGATTGTTCTCCTCGAGGGCGATTTTGAACCTCGTCTCGGCCTTGGATGTCTTTGTGGTCAATTGGGGTTTAAGGGTCGATATTGCCAACCGATCCACTTCCTTCTTGAAGTCCGCGATGAACTTCTCGGTGACGAATTGGGCGGTGAGCTCCTTTTCTTTTCGTGTGATTTCAGTCGTACTGATGCGATTCTTCAATGCACCGAGTTTTTTGATCTTTTGGGCATGCTCGAAGTATTCCAGTACGAGGGGCCTTACTTCGCCCAGGCGGAACCTCGCCGCCAGCTCGCTCGCCTTCTTCTTGAGCTCCGCCGCCTTGACGGGATCGGTCGCCTCGGTCGCCTGACTCAGGCGGGCTTCATTTTTTACGATCGCCGTGTCGACGCTCGCCGTGGCGTCTACTATCGACAGAGCCGCTACCTGCGCGGGCTCCGTGCGGAGGAGGGCGTCCTTCAAAGTCGAGATTGCGGTATCGAGCGTCAAGCAGGCTTTTCGGATTGTCTCCGTTTTTTCTTGCGGCAAGAGTTCCGCGAGGATGGTATCAGCCATCTTCAGCGCACCGGCGAGCGATGGCGCGGCTTGATAGCTCTTGATGAGCGCCTCGATTCCTTCTCCCGCAGCCCGCAAGGCCGTCTCGTGTTTTGCCGCCACGTTCTGCGCGAATATCCTCATGCGCGCTGCCGCCTCTTCCCTTATCGGCTGCTGACAGAGCACGCAGCGGGTATCGCCCTCCAGGTAGGGATAGGGCTTCCCGGGATAGGCGCCGTTTACGGAAAAGCGTTCCGCAGCCTTCCACAGGGCCTGCCACTCCTCTTTCCCTGTGCCGGGGAGCAGGGCATTTTCTGCGAGAGCCTGCCGGGCCTCATCAGCCGCGGCCTTTGCACCATGATAGGTGGTGACGCAGTCGAAGACCGTTTTTTGAGCTTCGGCGAGCGCGAGCCGCGAACCTGTCTCGAGGGTTTCCCTGAATTCTCTCAGGCGCTGGTCGTAAATTCGCCATGTAGCGATCAAAGCCTGAGCGTCTTGCGCCTCCAGCAAGGCCCGTAAATCCTTGAGCTGGCCCTTTTCTTCCTCGCTCACCGTGGAGAGTTGTTCCAGCTTGCGCGCGGCCAAGCCCTCCGACCTGATGAGCTTTCCCGCCTCTGTCTCTCCGTCGATCTTCAAGTTTGTGAAGCAATCGTCGTTTTCGCTCTGCGCCGCGGATATCTCCGCTCCGAGGGTCCCCTTCACCTCGTCCATCAGTTGCGTGAGCTGCCTGGGTATCTGCAGTCCGAAGGGAATGAAATGCGCCGCCTCTTCGGCGGAGACATAGCTCTCCGCGACAGTCGAGTCGAAGACAAACATCGACCGTAGGCGCGGATCGTCGAGCGAGGAATCGCCATCCCATGCCAGGGTCTCTTCTCGGCTCCCCACCTGGATGGCGATCTTTGCCTGGGGCTTGGGCGGTGCGGGAAGCGCCATATCGCCTTCGATCGCGGGCGCCGTGCCTCTGAACTTGCAGGCTGATTTCAATATCCTCGCATAGCCCGACTTTCCGCTTCCGTTATTGCCGTAAATGACCGTGATGCCGGAGGGAGAGAAGGGTACCGTCTGGTTTTCGGGCAGACGGTTCACACCCGCGACGTGACAGACAGAGATTAGCGACGCTGTATTGTCGCCGCTTGGAGAAGCATGACTCGACGCTCTCGATATCGGCACATACACAGAGTCTGAAAAAGTGGGGTCGAGCGCCTCCTCTTTTCGATGCTTGCAAAGCTCCTCGACATCCGCCCCTGTCCATCCGCCTTGCTCGACGATCCTGCGCAGGGCATCGGCTATCCAAGGTTCCTGCGTCCCCGAGAAGTCAACCAAATGATCCAGGACCGTCAAAGCCTTTCTTTCTCCCTGATCAGCCATTGGGGACCTCCACATCGTTAATCACGCTGAACCCTATTCTGAATAGCGTCTCGATCTCCTCCCGCGCCTTGAGCCGGTCCTCGATCGAGCCGATGATCTCGTCCCGCTTCGCGTCTATCTCGTCCTGGGCGTCGAAGAGGCGGCGACGCAGACTGGAGCGCTCCTTTTCGAGGGCTTTGTATTCGCGTTCGCAGGAGAGCTTGTCCTCCAGGCTCGCGGCGAAAGCCTTGGCCTTCTTGAGTTGCCGTATTTTCGCGTCGAGTTCCTTTATTTGCAGGTCCAGGCCTGCCTTCAAATCGTCTGCCCAAGAGTCGAGCTTGTCGATCTCCTGCTCGAGCCACTGCCTCGCCTTGGCCTGGTTTGCGGCTGTGGCTTCTTGTCGCAGCCGCTCCGCCTGGAGGTCGAGCTCCAGAGGGAAGTCGGAAAGAGGCTCGGGCACGACGACAGCTGCGGTTCGGAAAAGTTTAATCGCCGATTCGCTCTCCACTATGCTGCCGTCTTCAAGGATGCAGGCGAGAAGGAGAGCTTCGTCGAGGGTCTCTTCGCTCGCGATCCGCACAAGCGAGGCTTTCAAGAAGCCGCGCTTCCCAACCAAAGCACCGACGGCGCCGATGTGGTCTCTTCCGTCATAGTGGAATTCGAGGAGGGCCTCCGGCGTGCAAAGCCCGCGCGCGTTCAACAGTACCTGCTGGGCGAGACTCTGTCCCGGCCGGTACACGTGATCGATACCCGGCTGGGCGGCGTCGAACCCGTAGCGGCCCCCCTGGTACTCGAAGGTCCATCCAAGGTCGTCGAAGCGAGCAAGGCTTCCCAGAAGATGCTTCGTGAGATAATAGAGGCTCTTCTCCTGGACGCTTCTCAGGCTGCGAGCCTCTTCCTCGCGCAGGCGGAGGCGGCTGCGAACCTCGTCGTCGAAGTTCTCCATGAGCTTCCGCTTCGTGTCGCCCATCTTCTCATCGATCATGGAGGCGAATTCCGCCTGGAGCTCATTGAAGGCACGCTCGATAGAGGCCGGATCGCGGCAGGTCCGATAGATTTCCAATACCTTGCGCTCGAAGTCGAGCCCGGAGCCGATGGTCCCAAGCAACTCGTCGCTGGCCCCGAAGACGCCGTCGAAGAGCCTGAACTTCTCGGCGAGCAATTCGTAGACGCGCTGGTCGGCATGATTCCTGGTGTTGAGGAAGTTGATCACGACCACGTCGAATCTCTGCCCGTAGCGATGGCATCGGCCTATCCGCTGCTCGATGCGCTGGGGATTCCAGGGCAGGTCATAATTAATGACGAGAGAGCAGAATTGAAGGTTGACCCCCTCGGCCGCCGCCTCGGTGGCGATCATGATCTTGGCTTGGGTCCGAAAGCGGTCCACGAGGGCCGCGCGCATGTCCGCGCTGGGGCTGCCGCTTATGCGGTCGCTCCCCTTGTGCTCCTCGAGCCACTCGCGGTAAATGGCCTTCGATTCCGGATCGGCGTTCGTGCCGTTGAAGAGGACCACCGAGTCCCTGTAGGGGGTCTCCGCCAGGATGCCGAGGAGGTATGTCTGAGTCTTCCTGCTTTCCGTGAAGATGATGGCTTTCTGCTCCGCGCCGAGTCGGTCGAGCTCGGTGAAGCCTTTGTCCAGCGCGGACAGCAGCTTCAGGCCCTTCGCGTTGTCCCGTATGGCTCGGGCCCGATCGCGGAAATCCTTGAGTTCCTCGATCTCCGCTTCCAACCTGACCGGATCGGGCACGGCTTCGGGGCTCGCGTCAGCCCACTCCTCGATGTCCTCGTCGAGGCCGTCGACATCCTCGGCCAGCTCCTCCGCCTTCATGCTGAGCTTCAAATCCTCGAGCCGCGCGATCGTGGTGTCGAAGGCGCCAGCTATGGCGTAGGTGGACGAGGCGAGGAGCTTGCGCAGGATGAGGGTGATGAGCTGCCGCTGCCCCGTGGGCAGGGCGAAGAGATCCGGACGCTGGAGCCAAGCGGAGACCGCGTCATAGAGCTCCTGCTCGTCCTCGCCGGGCTCGAAGGCCTGGGTGAAGCAGATGCGTTTGGTGTACCGAATGTACTCGGCCACCTGACGGCGGAGGGTCCGGCGACAGAAGGGCGCGATCCGGGCGCGGAGCTCCTCGAATTTGCCTTCCTCGGCGAGGTGTAGATACTGTAGCCTGAACGAGGCTTCGTCGCCGAAGGCCTGGTTGTCGATGAAGGAGAGGAGGCCGAAGAGCTCCATCATGTTGTTCTGGAGCGGAGTCGCCGTGAGAAGGATCTTGCGCCTCCCGAGAAGCGCGAGCCGGAGCGCCTGACCGGTGACATTCTCCTTCCGCCAGGAATTTCTGACTCGGTGCGCCTCGTCGACGACCACGAGATCCCAGCCGATCCCTCGAATGAGCTCTGCCTTCGCGGCCGCGAACTGGTAGCTCGCCACAAGGATGAGCCCAGGCTGGTCGAAGGGATTACCCTTACCCTCACGAACGCATTGTTCGAAGCTTCGCCTTTCCAGGATGAGGGCAGGAAGATAGAATTTCTCCGCGAGCTCGGCGAGCCACTGCTTCCGGAGGCTCGCCGGCAGGACGAGAAGGATTCTCCGTTTATTCTCCGCCCACTTCTGCGCGATGACGATGCCGGCCTCGATGGTCTTGCCGAGGCCCACCTCGTCCGCGAGGAGGATTCCCCGCGACAAGGGTGACCTGAGGGCAGCCAACGCGGCGTCTATCTGGTGGGGATTCAGGTCGATTTGGGCTCCCATGATGCTGCCGGCCAGGGTCTCGTAGGTCGGGATCGACGTCTGTCGGGTCAGGCTCCAGGCCCAGATGCGCGCATGGTAATCCGTCATCATGAAGGAAGAGTCTTCGCCCACAATCCGAGGTGTATCTATTCCTTTCATCTTTCGTCCGTATGAAAGCATTATGAATCCCGAGTTTTATTTCAGGGATCTACATATCGACATCATACCGCCTTGAATACAATCGTGAAAGGCGCTCTTTGGAGGATATGGTAGGTCGATTTTGTCACATCTGCGACGAATTACGGATAAACCCAAAGGGGTCGGGCCGGCTTCCCGATGTGCTCTGGGGTGTGGTTATCTCCTAGAAGTAGTATACGTGGAGGGGCAATCGGCGCCCGTGTCCGGAACACGAGTGTCATCGAGCTCGCGTATATCTTCGAGAAAGACCACATCGACCGCTTCAGGGCTGTCATGGACGAGGCAATGCCCCAGGAGGGTCTATAGAGAAGTATTGAACGCAGCCCCGCTCGCCTACGAGAATTGGAAGTATTGACATCATGGTCAAACGGCTTGAGCTAGAGGCCCTCGAGGCCGATCTCGCGGCCGTAGAGGAACTGCTAACGGACCGGACCGAAGCCGACTATCCTTCCGGCAGGGCGCAATCCTCCCGGCGAAAGGTAGAGATAGAGATTGAAGCCTACGGCGCCAGGCCTAGTTCTGCCGCGGAGCTTGCCCTTTTCTTCGGTGGGCGTCCAGTATTGGGAAGTCGCGCCATCTCTTCGGACTCTTATCAAAGGGTGCATGGAAACATTATTTTTCCTATGCAATCTCAAAATATTTATCGATGCAAATCAAAATTTTTTACATCAATATTAGTCTTTAAACCAATCGAGAAAAATCTTTCCTGCTGTCGTATTTTCGGGAGAGGACCATGTATCCCTTCCCCTCCTTGAAGCGGCGGTTCTTTTCGTGAACATTGAATCGTCTCAAAGATCCAGAGCCAGCACCGAGAGCGCCGCGCCGCCGCCGTCCCGGTCCAGAGTCCCTTTGCATTGGTGGCAGTAGTATATGGTCTTGAGGTATTTCTTCTCGAGGAGGGGCGGAAGGATATCGGATAGGCTTTCGGCCTCGGGGTGGAGCTCGTCGAAGAAGCGATAAAGTCCTTTCGTGCCCTTTTGGGCGTTGCAGGACTTGCAGGCCCATATTTGATTATGAATGCCCTGTATGCGGTCGCAGGAAGGGCAGCACTCGTTGACGGCGAGGGACTTCGGGACAATGTGCTCCCATTGAAGATCTCGGTCGCTTCCGCAGTAGACGCAGACCTTTTCCGCCTCGACGAGTTGTTTGTCCTCGCGGAGGATCTCTGACCATTTCTTCTCGTCGTCTCGGAGCTGCCTGAATGTCTTCTTTATGAAGCCATAGGCTTCCTTCTTGGCGTCCGGACCCAGGGCGCTCTTCGCGATGATCTTGGCATACTGGTAGTAGATCAGATCCTTGATAGTCTTGACCTCTCTGTCCGGCATGATCGAGCCTCCCTTCGTCGAATGGCGTACAATCATTCTACATTGACTTAACAAGCCGCGACACAAGAATCGTGCATGCCCTCACTGCGGTGATGACCTCCTCCGCGCGAGGGATACCGCGCCAAGGCGCGGTTTGCGTAAAGGAATTGATTGTAGTGGGCGCGATCGCGCCCGACCGCATCGCAGCGGAGAGCCCGACGGCGGGCGGCGAATATATTCTATTGCCTACCCGCGACCTAAAGGTGATGCGCGGGACGCCGAGAAAACCGGGGGTGAACGTTTCCGCAGGCGAGCGTTCCAGGGATCTGCTCGCCGAGGACCGAGTGAACCCCCGGTTTCCTCGAAGCTGGGACCCGCGCATTACCTCGATGTCGCGGATAGGTCTTCACCGACCTAAGGCGCCCGCCGGCGCGCATGCCTACCCCCTCGGGCGCCTTTCCTGCTATAGTCGCGGCATGGCGACAACGT
>CAYNFM010000083.1:0-15649 GCA_964396415.1 uncultured Treponemataceae bacterium
GGCCCGTGGCCAAGACCTTCGCGCTGAAGGCCGAGATCCTGCGGGAGACGGGTCGGCTCGCCGAGGCGAGGTCCGTCGTCGAGGAAGCCGTCCGCCAGGTGGATTCCTGGGGACTCCCCTCCGACATCTACGTCTCCCACCAGTACCTCGCGCGCGTGCTGCGCTCCTGCGGCGAGCTCGAGCGGGCGAGGGAGGAGCTGGAGAGCTTCCACGATCTCCCGCGGCGAGCCCTCGTGTACGCTTCCCTGTACCCGGCCTTCGAGTCCGATCGCGTCCGGACCTGGTTGGCTCTCGGCGAGCTCGAGCTCGCGCGAGCTTGGGCGGCCGAAGCCAGACCTGACTGCGAGCTCTTGCTCGTCAACCGCGAGATAGAGCGGATCGCCCTGGCCAGGGTGAGGCTCGCCGCGGATGAATCTGCGGAGGAATGCCGCCGGACCGCCGCCCATCTGGACGGCCTCGCGCGAGAGGCAAGGGAAGGGCGGAGATACGGTCCGCTCGTGGAGATCCTCGTGCTCCAGGCCGAGGCCGCCCTCCGGCTCGAGGAAAAAGACGAGGCGCGGCGCGTCCTGCAGGATGCGCTGCGCCTCGGAAAGCCGATAGGCTTCGCGCAGACCTTCGTGGAGCTAGGCCCCGAATTGGCCGAGATCCTCTAGTCGCGGTTCTTGGCGATTTTCTGGACGCCCACGATTCATACGACGTTCGAGGCGGAGAAGGCATGGAGTCCGATCCGGCTCCCGGACGCGCGCGCGATCGCCACTTCGCCCGTTGCGGCGACGATATCGTTCTTGAGGTTTTTTCATCTCGGTTATAGGTCGCGAGTTTTATGGCCAAGCTTCATTAAGCCGCGTTGGAAGTCCACGCCGAGGGGCCGGAGGAATCGTAGACCAATCCGAGCCGACGACTCCGCGCTTTGACTCGTCGGGAAGGCATGCGTACCTTTGAGTCCAGGGGGTCTCCATGGAGTCTCGGGGAATACATCACATAACGAGCCTCGCGAGCGACGCCCAGCGGAACCTGGATTTCTACGCGGGCGCGCTCGGGCTCAGGCTCGTCAAGCGGACGGTCAACTTCGACGCGCCGGATGTCTACCATCTCTATTACGGCGACGAGCTCGGCAGGCCGGGAACGATCCTGACCTTCTTCCCCTATCCCGGCGCCGCGCGGGGAAAGAGGGGGGCGGGCGAGGCTAGCGCCTTGGCCTTCTCCGTGCCCGGCGGCTCGCTCGGCTTTTGGATCGAGAGGCTTTCCGGCGGCGGGGTCGCTTTAACGAGGCGAGTCGAGCGCTTCGGGGAGGAAGTAGCGAGCTTCGAGGACCCGGACGGGATGGTCATCGAGCTGATCGCCGACTCCTTGTCCGACCGCATCCCCGGCTGGGCGAGAAGCCCGGTCGGACCCGATCGCGCCATCCGCGCCTTCCACGGGGCTACGATCACGCAGCGCGCCCTGGAGCCGGCCTCCTCCTTCCTCGTCGGCACGATGGGCTTCGCTGCCGCGGGGCGCGAGGGCAGGCGACATCGCTTCATCCTCGGCCCCGAGGCCGGCAGGACGCGCATCGACATCCTCGTGGATCCCGACGCGCCCGCGGGACGCCAATCCGCCGGATCAGTGCATCACATCGCCTGGAGGGCCGCGGGCGACGAGGAGCAGCTGCGATGGCGCTCGGCCCTGATCGAGGCGGGTAGGACTCCGACCGAAGTGATCGATCGATGCTACTTCCACTCGATCTATTTCCGCGAGCCGGGAGGCCTCTTGTTCGAGATCGCCACCGATCCCCCCGGCTTCTCCGTCGACGAGAGCGTCGACTCGCTGGGCGGCAGTCTCAAGCTGCCGCGATGGCTCGAGAACGAGCGATCGGGCATCGAGCGGATTCTCCCGCCCCTCGCCCTTCCCGCGGTCATCCCCTCGTGAGTCCCGAAGCCTCGCGGATGGCCCCGCATGCCGGCCAGCCGATACTCGCATGGGGGACGCCGCTCCCCTCGGCGAAGGCCGCCATGATACTGGTCCATGGCAGAGGCGCGAGCGCGCAGGATATTCTCAATCTGGCGCCGGCCTTTCGTGCCCCGTCGCTTGCGTACTTGGCGCCCCAGGCCGCCGGGAATACCTGGTATCCGCAGGGCTTCCTGACGCCGATAGAGGGCAACGAGCCGTGGATCTCCTCGGCACTCGCCCTGCTGGCGGCGATAGAAACGCGCGCGTCGGCGGCCGGCATCCCGGCCGAGGCGCTGTTCCTCCTCGGCTTCTCGCAGGGCGCATGCCTCGTCCTGGAGTACGCCGCGCGCCACGCGCGACGCTTCGGCGGCATCTTCGGCCTGAGCGGGGGCCTCATCGGCCCCGAGGATACTCCTCGGGACTATCGGGGCGACATGGACGGGACGCCGCTTTTTCTCGGATGCAGCGATGCCGATCCCCACATCCCCAAGGAGCGTGTCCTCCTCACCGCGCAAGTCTTCGAGCGTCTCGGGGCGAGCGTGACGACGCGCCTATATGCGAGCTTGGGTCACACTATCAGCGGCGACGAGATCGAGGCTGTCCGCTCGATGATCCGGCCTCCGGCCTGAACCCGACGGGTCGACGTTATTTCGAGCCGCAATCGCCGGATCGTTTCGTAGGCCTAATCGATCGAAGCCGTCCTCGCTTCGCGCGGGACGCCAAGGTGGCGGCGTCCAGCCTGGGGAGATCATGGCCGTCATAAAGGGGTCGGTTTCCCTCCGCTAGCTATTTTGCGTGTCTCCTCGCTATCGCAGGTATCTGCATTTCGGGAGAGTTCCACGCATTGACAAGCGCAATAATAAAGAGTACTCTTAGATAAAGAGTACACGAGAGGAGCCATATGAGCGATCACTCCGACCCGGTAGCCGATCTAGCCTATATCCGCGGCATCATGGAACGCAGTCGTTCTGCCCTGGCCGAGAATGGCTTGGGCTACATCCTCTTCGGTCTGTCCAGCGTCGTCTGCACCGGTTTCAGCTATCTCCTCGGCTTTTTGGGGTGGAGCGCTTGGATTTGGACGCCATGGGTTTTCGTGTTCGGCGGAACGAGCCTCGTCGTATGGCGGCTCATGGCGGGGCGGCACAGGCCGGCTAATAGCGGGCAAGTAGGCCGACTCTTGGCCGCGATATGGGGCGGTATCACCATATTCAGCATAGCAGCCTGCATGCTTCTCGGATTCTTGGGGCGGATAGGTCTGGGAGCGGAGCTTTGCATCTGCGGCCTGGCCCTTGGTTTAGGCTATTTCCTGAGCGGCACATTGATCGGCATTGCATGGCTCCGGAACTTATCGAGCCTCTGGCTCGTGGGCTCCGGCGGTCTTTTATTCTTTCCGGACCTGGCGGCCCCGGCCGTCTTTGCCTGCATGGTCCTGCTATTGGAGGTCGTGCCCGGTTTTCTGCTGCGCGCGCGCTACCGGAAGCAGCATGGATCGGCCTGAATTCGATCATCACCGCCTGGACGAGGTGCTGCAGGCCCGGCTACGCCTGGCCATCGTCGCCGCC
The DNA here is from genome assembly GCA_964396415.1 of uncultured Treponemataceae bacterium. Taxonomy (GTDB): domain Bacteria; phylum Spirochaetota; class Spirochaetia; order Treponematales; family Rectinemataceae; genus UBA1306. The sequence goes on from CAYNFM010000083.1 coordinate 3,492, forward strand.
CTGGCCGCCAATGACGGCCAGGATTTTCCGAGCTTGCGCACCCTGGTCGGCGCGACCGACGGCAATATGTCCACGCATTTGAAGAAACTAGAGGAAGCCGAATACCTGCGAGTCGAAAAGGCCTTCGAGGGACGCAAGCCGGTTACCCGCTACTGGCTGAGCAAGGCGGGCCGCAAGGCCCTGGCCCGGTATATCGCGACTTTGGAAGATTTCATCAATGGAGGGAAGACATGAAGTCTCGCCGAGGACCTGCGCTCATTATATTTATCCTTGCCGCTTCTTGGGCAGGCGCCGGCCGAGCGGCGGCCGCCATGCCCGCTCCCGTGCTCTCGTCCGAATGCGCGGCGCTCGTGGCGGAGCAATCCGCGCTCGAGCGCGAGCTTTTCCTCTACCAAGACTTCTTCTCGAAGGACCCCCGACTCTTGAAAGAGCTCCGGGACTCGGGCCGCGAGCTCGGCGCGGATACGAAGAAACGCTTGGGAGGACTGGTCGACGGCGTCTTCGGCGCGAGGTTAGACGATTTGGAATCCAGGGCTGCGGCTCTGGCCGACCGGTACGAGGAATCCTATATCCTTGCCCTTCTGGCCTTCGATCGCTACAAGATCGAGTTCGAGATAAAAAACGACAAGAGGAGCTCGCTCCTGTTTCTTGAAAAGGCGAACGAGCTGACGCGAAATGCCTTGCGCTCCGCCAAGAAAAGCGCGGATTACTATCGCCTCTACGGCGAGATACAAAACCAGTTCATCCCCCTCAAGGGCGGCGTTTCGGTGATCTACTACTCGACGGAAGCCAAGAAGGCTTACCAAAAAGCCCTGGGATTGGAGAGAGACAATGCGCGAGCCCTCCTGCTCTTGGGCATTTGGAACGTCTTCGCTCCCAACATAGCGGGAGGGTCCGTCGTGAAGGCCCTGGATCTGATCCGGCGGGCGCGCCGCTCGACCGACGATCCCTACCTGCAATTCCTGACCTACGTTTGGGAAAGCCTGGCCCAGTCCAACGCCCTGAAGAAAGCCGAGGCCGTCGCCGCCGCGCGCGAAGCCCTCGCGATAGCGCCGAACAACACATGGGCCGCCTGGATACTCCAGGAACTTCAGGCCGGCAGGCGCCCCCTCGACTCTATGCAATCATAGGACCCGGCTTAATGAGCACTATGATCATCGAGGCGCGAGGCGTATCGAAATCCTATGTTTGCCCTTCGGAGACCGTGACGCCCATCCGCGGTCTTGATTTGCAGGTGCTTCAGGGCGATTTCGTGCTGATCTACGGCCAATCCGGTTCGGGCAAGACCACACTCCTCAATCTCCTCGCGGGCATCGACTCGGTGGACGAGGGCTTGCTCTCTTTCGAAGGAGAGCGCTACGACCGAAAGAGCGACCTGCAGCTGACGAGGATGCGTCGAGACCACTTAGGGGTCATTTTTCAAAGCTTCGAACTCGTCTCCGTGATGAGCTGCTTCGAGAACATCGAGTATCCGCTGATACTGCAGGGAGCCGGACGGACCGAGCGAAAAAAGCGCGTAGAGGCCATGGCCGCCCTCCTCGGTATCGGGAACCTTCTGCGCAGGAAGCCCGAACTCGTCTCCGGCGGGCAAAGGCAGCGCGTGGCCATCTGCCGCGCCCTCGTCGGGGACTATCGCCTCATCCTCGGAGACGAGATAACGGGCAACCTTGATCCGGACAATTCGGACCTTGTGTACGACCTCCTCGGGGCCATGAACAGGAACCAAGGTCGGACCTTCGTGATGGTCACCCACAACCGGGATTTGAAGAAGTACGCGACAAAAGTGTATCGCCTCAAGAATGGCGCGCTCGTGGAGGAACAGCCGTGAAAGCGGGCGCCCTCGTAAGGCATTCCTTCTTGAATCTCTTCCGCAATAAGCGCCGTACGATCATGATTCTCTTTATCCTGGGCGCCTCGATGGCGATCATCTTCGTCACGAACTGCTATCTGGCCCAGATGTACCGCGGCATGCGCATGGGATATATCTCCCAGACCGGAGCGCTCCAGATCGCGCGAAAAGGATTCTGGGACCTCCGGAGGGAAGGCGATCTCCTCATGGACGGCGCGGCGATCGCCGCTGTCACCGAGCTGCTTCGCGGCCAGAGCGAGGTCGCGCGGGTCAACGAAGAGCTCTCGCTGCAGGGCATGATCGGCACGGAAAAGCGGAGCACGATCGTGAACGGCATGGGAGTTCAGCCGGATAAACAGGGCGGCTATGCCGGATACATCCTCGTGGACAAGGGCAGCACGCTGGACGCGCAGGACCTCGAGGGAATCCTCATCGGCAAGCCCATCGCCGAGAAGCTGGGCCTGGATGTGGGGGAGTACGTCACGATCATGACCACGACCGTGGACGGGACCATGAATCTCGTTTCGGCCAGAATCGCCGGCATCGTCACCACGGGTATCGACCAGGCCGACGCCTATTTCTCGGCGGCAAACCTTTCCTTCATCCAGGAGCTGAGGAACACGAAGGGGATCGACAGGCTTCTCGTCTTTCTGCGCGACGAGGGAGATCTCAAGGCACTGAGGATCAGACTCGAGGCTCGGATCGCCTCTCTCGGCCTTGGGTTGGAAATAAAGACCTGGGAGGATCTCAATCCCTTCTACTTCGAGCTCAAGTCCCTCTACGACGGAATATTCCTCTTCATAAAGGCGATCATCTCGGTCCTCGTGTTCCTGGCAGTCATGGAGATAATCAGCATGTCCTTCTTCGAGCGCTTCAGGGAGCTCGGAACGCTCCGCGCGATCGGAAACACGAGAGGCGAGATCCTCCTCATACTCCTCGTCGAGGTGATGCTGTACTCGACGGTCGGCGCGGCTCTGGGAGCGGGGATCGGAGTAGGCATAGCGTCGATCCTAAACGGCTTCAACCTTTCCTGGACGCCGCCCGGCTCGTCCACTCCCGTACCCTTCGGCTTTTTCATCCGGGCTGAATCGATCACCGTACCCCTCCTTATCATCTTCGTGGCCTCTATCCTGGCAGCGATCGTTCCGGCGATCCGGAGCGCGAGGAACCAGGTCGCCGAGGTCCTGAAGTATGAGTAGGCGGAGCGCCCTCCTTGCCGTTCTCCTATCGGCGCTCGCGGCCTTGGGGGCCGAGCCGAGCCTTGCTCCCGATCGGGCGGATCTCGTAAAACGTCTCGTCGGCCGCTTCTACGAGCAGGAAAATCTCGCGGGAAGCTCGGGCAAGATACTGCGGGACGTAGTCCTCGTGCAGCGTATCGTCACGTCCGAGGCCGAATCCCGGAAGGCCTCCATTGTCGTCATTTTCTGCAAGAATCCGAAAGTCTCTCTCGTGTTTTTGACGGACGAAACGGGGAGGGCCACCGCCTTTCTCCAGCGCGGGACCGACACGTGGATATATCGCGAAAGCTTGCGTATCCCCCTCAAAGTCTCGCTTTCGCAGAGTGTGTTCGGGGATGCCAACTTGGGCGATATCCTCGGCCTGAACTTAGTCGAAGACTTTACCTGCACTAGCGTCGCCGAGGAGGAGAATAGCTATATTTTCCAATTCAAAAGGATATCGACGACGTACCCCTATTCGGGAGTCGACGTCGTCGCGGACCAAGAGAGCGGGGATTTCAGCGCGATTCATTACCGGAGTTACGCCGGCGGCATCATTCGACAAGCCGCGCTTTCCGATTACGCCAGCCTTAATGGCGGCCATCGCGTACCTACCTGGACGATCAGCAGCCTCCACCTGAACACGGCGCGCAGCACGAAGATCAGCTATGAAGACATCAAGCCGCTTTCCATCCCGGAGGCCTTTTTCCAGCCGAACGCGAACTCGCTCTCTCAATTCCTCAGGTGGGCCGGAAATTATAAATGAGATCGATGCTACCGGCTCTCGCGCTTACGCTTTTCGTCTCGGGCGGTCTATTCGCCATTGAGGCTCCCGCCTCATCCTCCACGTTCTATTCCGAGCTCGATTCGTCATACGGGCTATTGCTCTTCGACGATAGCCTCGTCCCCGATTCGGTTCGGGCGGGCAAGGAGATCGCTACAGCAGGCAGGGCTATAGCGGGCTTCGTTTCGAGTCCCTTCCCTTTCGCGATCGAGGTGTCCGCCGTCGCCATGGTCCCGGATGAGAGCTTGCAGGTTCGCGATTGCTTCTTCTCTTATTTTGCCGAGAACTGGTCCGTCGGTTTCGGCAAACAGAAGGCCGCATGGGGGTCCGGCAACTACTTTCAGCCCCTTTTTTTCCTGGATTTCGTCGCCGACCCTTACGCGCGGTATTTGACCGCAATCGTAGCGCCCAGAATCTGGCAGGCCGATTTTTCCGTCTTCTCAGGGAGCAATACCCTTACCGCTAAAGGCTTTGTCGACCAGAGCCTCATCGAGGGCTGGGCCGCGCCGGCATGGTATTCCGGTCTCCTGGATGACGAGCGTTCTCTCGGCTCGCTTACGCTGGATGAGGAGATAGCCTGGCTCCATCGCGACACCGCGACCTCTTCCTTCGCCGACTCTATTATCGCCGGCCAAGAAACGAAATTACTTGCCGCCGATGACGTGACGATCGTCATATCGCAGTCCCTCGCAGTACCTTTCTCCTCATTCATCGATCCTTCTTCCTCGGTATATAAAGGCAGCCTCTCGGCCCAGGCCGACTTCTTCGAGAAAACCCTCTTCATCTCGCCTGAAATGGCCTACGACGGCGAAGCGTGGCTCGCTGGGACCGCCATCGGATTTGCGCCCCGATCCGGCGTTTGCAATCTCGGCCTGAACTTCGAATACGCCATCGCGCATCCCGGTTTCATGCTCACGATCTCCGCGGCTCTGGAAACCAAAAGGGGAATCGGTTTCGCCCTCGGCGGGACCTGGTATGGCGGGGACCAAAGCGGGCCCTGGTATGCGGTGGGCCAAGACGGGGCTTCCGGAAGCAATCTACTGCCCGTCTCCCTCGTCTGTACGATGAGCATGAAAACGAATTAACAGGGAGTCGCGCATGAAGAATACGGTCATCGCCGTACTGTTCCTCATGTCTCTCGCGGCCGCGACCGCGGCACAAACGCAGGGAGATGAGCCTCCTCCCGCTTCCGCGCCTCCCTCCTGGGATTTCGCCGCATTCGGAATCGAGGCGCCGGGAAACGGCTATCTCTTCTCCTGGTCGCCCGGCCTCGCGACGCCCGATTACAAGATCAGTATCCTGACGGGTTATGGTCAGGCATATTCCGATACGAATTCTTTCCTCGACACCTTGCTCTATCGTGGAGGACTGGGTTTCACGGCCGGAAGCGTTTTCGCGAATCTCGACTATTCCAAGGACTTCGCCAGCCTAGGCTATGCTTATTACGCCGTGCAATCGGGATTGGAAGGCAGGATCGGCCTCAAGCTCGATTCCGGGCTGACTCTGCAGGACTATGGCTTCTTCGGAACCTTCGATAACTCCGACTGCAGCGCCTCGTCTTTCTGGTATAGCCAAGCCTCCGCATACCAATCTCTGGACTTAAGCGTTGATTCCGATCTCGCCGCGCGGATCGACTTGTCTTTATTCCGCGATCCGAGCACGGACCGACTCGCCTGGGGGATTCAGAGCGATCTTTTGCTCTCTCTTTTCGACAATGGGCTCAGTTCTCACCTGAGCATGGGTCACGTCGAGCAAGGCACCACGGGAATAGCCGGTACGATGACCTACGATTTCTCCGCCGTCGCGCCTGGCTTTCCGGCCGGCATCGTCAGCGGCTCGAGCTTCGTTGCCCTGGAGAATAAGGCACGATTCTTTCCCTTGGCATTGTTCACCTCCATTCCTTTTATTTCAAATATGCTCTATATCGGCCCTTTCCTCGACCTGGGCATCTATCTGCCGGCGCAAACTCTTATCAGCCGCAATCGTTTCTCGTATATGGCCGGCGCGGGGATAGGTCTCCTCTTCTTTAAAACCGATTTCACGGTAAGCTATGGGTACGGCCCCGACTCGGGCTGGGCTTTGCAATTTCGTATGAAGTCGATCTCGCTTTACTAGCGGGTACCGTCGACCAGACGCGTCATCCTTGAAAGACCAGTCGGCAGTAGCAAGGATGCTCGGCAATACCCATCGCCCTACGACCTCAGCCACGGGAGTTGCCCATCGCGGGCATTGCGGCTGGTGTCCGGCTCGCGCCGGGCCAGTCACCGGAATGCGCTCAGCCCTCGTCGACGAAAGGATGCCGACCTGGGCCACGGGCCTTCAGGCCGGCGCGGGATGCTTTTCGGCGTAGTACGTGCGAACTTTGGCGGCTATCTGTTTATCCGTCATCCTGTCTACGGTCTCTACGCCGACGATGCGTCCGCCGAGGTCGATCCTCTCGAGGCGTTTTTTCAGCTCGTCCTTCGCCTCGCCGGGCCCGAATATCAAGATGGATTCCGCCTCCTTGACGCTCGCGATTATCGCGTCGTAATAGATATTGAGATGGCCGGTACCGGACCGCTGTCGGCTGTCGTCGGCGGGAACCTGCCGCGGCTCGAACGAGCCTTCGTGACGCGACCCCGGAGAGCGCCTGGCCTGCTTTTCGACCTGCGATATTACCAGCCCGATCTCTTCGTCGTTGCCTGTGATGCTAACGACGAGCGCCTTCCTATGATCAATCCATAGGCCCGCTTTTCTTATCATCGGATCCTCCTGTCCCTGCTCCCTCGCTGCCGCTCGGTTCCTTCATGGCGGTATAAGCGTCCTTTGCCTATTACCCCTAAGATACTCATTTCCCGGGCGATCCCCATCATATCGGCTTCGAGAAGGCGGGAGGCCGCATTGCATGGGCCGGTAAGAATGCGCTATACTGCACGCGGGCTCGTTTCGTCGCCGCGACGGGAGTAATTATTAATTATCCCCGCCTCCTTCCCTCGGATCGCCCCGAGCCGAACGACGGCCCCGCTTCGTGGCGCGACACGAAAAAAGGAAAACCTTGACCATCCCCGGCATTCCCGAGCGCATCGCCTTCCTGGGAGACTACCCTCCGCGGCTCTGCGGCATCGCTACGTTTACGCAGGATCTCTGCGAGGCCGTCGCGGGCGAGGCTCCGGCCTCCCGATGCTTCGTGGGCGCGGTCAACGATCGCGTCGACGCATACGAGTATCCTCCGCGTGTACGCTTCGAAATAGACGAGAAGGACTTGCATTCGTATCGCCGGGCCGCGGACTTCCTCAACTTCGACAACACGGACGTGCTGTGCGTGCAGCACGAATTCGGCATCTACGGCGGATCGGCCGGCAGCCACGTCCTCGCCCTGCTCAAGGAAGTCCGCATGCCCGTGGTGACTACCCTGCATACCGTCCTGAGCGATCCGGACGCCGCGCAGCGCAAGGTGATGGAAGAGCTCTCCCGACGCAGCGACCGCATCGTGGTGATGGCGCGCAAGGGCGAGGAGATATTGCGCGAGGTATACCGCGTCCCCGAGGACAAGGTCGATGTCATTCCCCATGGAATACCCGACATGCCCTTCGTCGACTCGAGCGTCTACAAGGCGCAATTGGGAGTCGAGGGGCGTATGGTGCTGCTCACCTTCGGGCTACTCGGGCCGGGCAAAGGCATAGAGTACGTCATCGAGGCCCTGCCGGAGATCGTGAGGCGCCATCCGAACGCGGTCTACCTCGTGCTGGGGGCCACCCATCCCCATCTCGTCGCCCGAGAGGGCGAAAGCTATCGCCTCGGCCTCGAGAGACTCGCCGAGGACCGCGGAGTCAAGGGAAACGTCATCTTCTACAACCGCTTCGTCTCGCTGGGGGACCTCAAGGAGTTCATAGGCGCGACGGACATCTACCTGACCCCCTACCTCAACGAGACGCAGATCACCTCGGGTACGCTGGCCTACGTCTACGGGGCCGGCAAGGCGGTGGTCTCGACGCCCTATTGGCACGCCAAGGAGCTCCTCGCGGACGGTCGCGGCGCCCTCGTGCCGTTCCGCGATCCGAGCGCCATCGCGGAGGGCGTCTGCGGATTCCTCGACGACCCGGCGCGCCTGAGGGCGGTGCGCGAGAAAGCCTACGGCGTCGGCCGCGAGATGATCTGGCCCGCCGTGGCGCGCCGCTATCTCGAGTCCTTCCGGCGCGCCCGCTCGGATCGCGTGGCCAAGCCGCGGACCGCCTTCGCGGACTGGACCCTCGCCAGCCGTCCCTACGAGCTGCCCCCCCTCCGGCTCGATCATATCGAGCGGATGACCGACGGTACCGGCATCCTGCAGCACGCCAATTTCAACGTGCCGAATTTCCAGGAGGGCTACTGCACCGACGACAACGCCCGGGGCTTCATCCTCTGCAACCTGCTCGGGGAGCTCGGCGGCCGTCCCCATGCGGAGAGCCTCGATCGCCTCGCCACGAGCTACCTCGCCTACCTATCCGCCGCCTTCAACGCCGACAGCGGCCGCTTCCGCAATTTCATGAGCCACGGGCGCCAGTGGCTCGAGGAGGAGGGTAGCGAGGACAGCCACGCGCGGGCGCTCTGGGCCCTGGGCGTCGGCGCCGGCTGCTCGCGGAACGAAGGGCATCGGAGGCTCTCGGCGCGGCTCTTCGAGCGTGGGCTGCCCGCGACCGCCGGCTTCAGCTCGCCGCGGGCCTGGGCCTTCGTCCTCCTGGGCCTCCACCAGTTCCTGCGCCGCTTCGGCGATCATCGCGCCGCCGTCGAGACGCGCTCGGCATTGACGGACAGGCTCGTCGGGATGTGGAGGGCCCACGCGACCGAGGATTGGCCCTGGTTCGAGCCTCGGGCGACTTACGATAACCCGCGGCTTTGCCAGGCCCTCATCCAGAGCGGCCGGTACATGCCCCGCCCCGACGCGCTGGAGATCGGACTCGAGTCCCTCCGCTGGCTCGCCTCGATCCAGAAAACGCGAGAGGGGCATTTCCGGCCGATCGGAAGCGACGGCTTCTACGAGAAAGGCGGAGCCCGCGCCGACTTCGATCAGCAGCCGGTCGAGGCCCAGGCGATGGTTTCAGCCTGCCTCGAGGCCTTTCGCGCCACCGAGGACCCGTCGTGGTCGAGCGAGGCCAAGCGCGCCTTCGAGTGGTTCCTCGGCCGCAACGACCTCGACCTGCCCCTCTACGATTCCAGCTCGGGCGGCTGCAGCGACGGGCTTCAGAAGGACCGGGTCAACGAGAACCAGGGCGCGGAATCGACTTTAGCCTTCCACCTTTCCCTCGCGGAGATGAGCGGCATGGACCATCTGGTCGCGATCCCGGCGGCGCTAGGCTCATGAGTCCCATCCCCATCCGGCGTCACGAGGCGCTGCTCCTGCCCGAGAGCTCGCGCGTCATCATCAGGCCCTTCATCCCCGGCAACGCGCAGCGAATCACGACCGTCATAGGCCGCGCCCTCGCCTTGAGCGAGGAGGATGCGGTCCGGGACCTGAAGGCCGTGCTGCGGGAATTCGACTCTCGGCATTTGGACATCGAGTCGCGGCTCCTCGCCAATTTCGAGAGAGTGCTCCCGGAGCTCTTTACGCAGCGTCCCATCTCCCGCGAGCGTAAGCTCCTCATCGGGGCCCTCTTCTCGGGGGAGTACGCGCTGGAATCGGCGGCCCTGTTCAATCCCTCCATCGTATCCCATCCCGACCAGGGCGGAGTGGAGGAAGGCGGCTTGCGCTTCGTCATGAGCCTTCGAGCCACCGGCGAGGGGCATATTTCATCGATCGAATTCCGCACCGGAATCCTCGCCTCGGGGGGGGAGATCCGCATGGATCCAGTCTCGCGCTTCGTCTCGATGCCGGATATAGTCCCCAATCCGAGTTACCAGAAGAAGGCCTTCGCCATCAAGCTGGACGAGATGGGCTTCGAGAACGACAGCGCCAACGCCGTGCTGGAAGCTTTGCCCGAGGTCTTCGCGCGCAGCGAGCTTGACGCGAGCGTGCGCCGCGTCCGGCGCGAGGCCATGCCGGTCACCCAGGATCTCCACCGCACGCTGGAATGCATCCAGTGGCTCGCCGATTCCAACTATGAGCTGCAGTTCTCGCCGGCGCTGGCCATCAGCGAGCGCATCATTTTCCCGGTATCGCCCAACGAGAGCAACGGGATCGAGGACGCGCGTTTCGTCCGCTTCGCCGGCGACGATGGCTCGACGCTGTACTACGCCACCTATACGGCCTACAGCGGCAGGGCGATCCTGCCTCAGCTCATCGAGACCCGCGATTTCCTCCGCTTTCGGATCCTGACTCTCAACGGCGGCGCCGTCAAGAACAAGGGCATGGCGCTCTTCCCGAGGCGCATCGACGGCCGCTACGCCATGCTCGCGCGGCAGGACGACGAGAACCTCACGATCATGTTCTCGGACAATCCCCATGCGTGGAGCGATCCTCAGGTGCTCCTGCGGCCGGCCGAGACCTGGGAATCCGTCAAGGTCGGCAATTGCGGCTCGCCGCTTGAGACCGAGGCGGGTTGGCTCGTGATAACCCACGGAGTGGGCCCAATGCGAAAATACTGCATCGGCGCCGCTCTCCTCGACCTGGAAGACCCGACTCGCGTCATCGGCCGCCTGAAGGAACCCTTGTTGGCCCCCGAGGGCACGGAACGGGAGGGCTATGTACCCAACGTCGTGTACAGCTGCGGCTCCCTCATACACGGCCGCGAGCTCATACTTCCCTACGCCATGAGCGACAAGGCGACGACTATCGCGAGGATTCCCTTGGACGAGTTGCTCGACGCCCTGCGACCCTAGCTCGAGAAATCCTTGACGATGGGCTCGTAGGCCTTATAATGAGGGCCGCATTCCCTGTACCTTGAAGCGTCGTACGCGGCGAGCCGCGGGGTATGAGTCCCTCCTCCGAATGAACCTTGGGCTGTTTATATGCCAGAGAATAATTCAGATTCAGCTCAGTATATTTTGATTTCAGCCTGAAATTTTTCATTCTCAGTCTCGAAATATTTTATTCCGAGCCTCAATCAAAGAATCATTTTATCGTCGTAACTATCCCGGAGGACAATCATGGTAGTAAAAGTCGCCTTCGTAAAGGACAATATCCGCAAGGATGGGACTCTCGTACCGCGAGTGGTCCAACGGACCAAAATCGGCTTCGACAGACTCCTCGGCTTTATGGATAAGGCTACAGGTCTTTCGGAGAGCGATCTACGATCGGTCTTTCATCAGTTCGCCGAGGCCCTGGCCTTCTTCCTGCCCGATGGGAGCGAAGTTCAGACTCCCATCGGCGCCATAAAATTGAGCGTCCATTACCCTGGCATAGAAGGCGAGGTCACGGGGTCGACTCGGGGCCAAAAGATCAGCAAGGACGGCATGCGGCTCCAGATCCGCGGGGATCGCTCGTTTTTGGATCGGATTCGGCTCGGGTCGGCGATCGAGGTCGTCGATGCTCCGCTTCCGTTGATGCCGACGATCATCCGCGTCGAGAACGCGGATATCCATGGCTCGATCGACTCCGGATCGGCTGGTCAGATCCTGCACCTTACCGGAAGCCGTCTTCGTTTCGCCTGGGACGACGAGGAGCAGGGCGTCTTCTTCAACTCCGCTTCGGCATCCGCCGGGGAGACGAGGATGGCCGTTTATAGCCATATCGGAAGCAACATCATCGACGGCAAGATTCCCGATCTCGAAGCCGGCGAGTACAGGCTCGAGATCAGGACCCGCCCCAGCGGAAGAGAGCTTCGAGTCGGGCAGTACGGGAATACGATCGCGATCACTTGACGGATTGCGCGAGAAGGCCTGTCCCTTTGTTGAAGCGGAGCTAGCGGCATCGGGGATTCGAGTCGTGCCGCCCTGTCCGTGGCGCGGCATTCACCAAGAAACGAGAACTCGCTAGTATCCACTTCCGGAGGCCTTCGCATGCCCATGTTCGAACCCTTCCCCCTCCCCGATGTAGAGCTGCGCGACGTCGATCTACTGCAGAAGCGCGAGTCCGACCGCGCTTATATGCTCAAGCTCACTAGCGACAACCTCCTAAGACCTTATAGGCAGGAGGCCGGCCTCTGGTCCGAGCCCGGAAAGCCCGAGGGCATCCATTGGGGATGGGAGTCGCCCACCAGCCAGCTGCGCGGCCACTTCCTCGGCCACTGGCTGTCAGCCGCAGCTATGAACGCCGCCGCGACGGGGGATCGCGAAATCCGGGGCAAGGCCGAAGCCGTCGTCGACGGCCTCTCTATCTGCCAGCAGGCGAACGGCGGCGAGTGGCTCGGCTCGATCCCGGAGAAATACCTCGATCGCATCGCCGCCGGAAGGCAGGTTTGGGCCCCGCACTACA
>CAYNFM010000084.1:0-15536 GCA_964396415.1 uncultured Treponemataceae bacterium
GTCACCAGACGGTGCAGATGAGCTCGCCGCCCACTTTCTTCTCGACGGCCTTGCGCCCCGTCGTCACGCCCGTCGAGGTCGAGACGATGAGGGTGCCGTAGCCGTTGAATACGCGGGGAAGCTCCTTGTACCCGGAGTAGACGCGCCGGCCGGGCCGCGACACCTTCTCCACGCCGTGGATGACGGGGTCGTTCGCGTCGTCGTACTTCAGGAATATGCGGATGACGTTGGAGCCCTCCGCCTGGATCTTCTTGAAATTCTTGATGAAGCCCTCGGTCTTGAGGATCTTCACGATCTCGAGCTTCAGCTTGGAGGTCGGGATGTCGACCTTCTCGTGACGGGCCGAGCTCGCGTTGCGGATCTTCGTCAGCATGTCCGCGATGGGATCGGAAACGCTCATCGCTACCTCCTACCAGCTCGATTTCGTCACGCCGGGGATCAAGCCTTCGGAAGCGTATTTCCGGAAGCAGATCCTGCACATGTCGAACTTCCTCAGGTATCCGCGGGCACGGCCGCAAACCTTGCAGCGCCGGACCAATCGGGTCGAGTACTTCGGCTTCTTCTGAGACTTTAGGATCATCGCCTTGCGCGCCATGTTTCGGCCTTCCTTATTTCCTGAAGGGCATGCCCATCTTGGCAAGGAGGCTCTTGGCCTCCTTGTCGTTCCTCGCGGTCGTGACGATCGCGATATTGAGCCCCATGATCTTCTCGATCTTGTCGAAGTCGATCTCCGGGAAGATGATCTGCTCCGTAAGGCCGAGCGAATAGTTCCCGTGCCCGTCGAAGGCATTGGGATTGACTCCCCTGAAGTCCTTGACGCGCGGGAGGGCCACATTCATCAGCCTGTCGAGGAACTCCCACATCATCGCGCCTCGGAGGGTCACCCTGGCGCCGATTTCCTGCCCCTGCCTGATCTTGAAGGTCGCGATGGACTTGCGAGCCTTGGTCTTCACGGCATGCTGCCCGGTGACGTGCGCCAAGTCCTCGACGGCCGCGTCGAGGAGCTTCTTGTTCTCCTTCGCCTCGCCGACGCCCATCGATACGATGACCTTTACGAAGCGGGGGACCTGCATGGCGGAATCGTAGGCGAACTCCTTCAGGAGCTCGGGAGCGATCTTCTCGCGGTAGATCTTCTTGAGCCGGGGTACGTAGCCCTTCGGGAGCGGCGCGCTCTCGCCGCCGGTCTTCTTCTCGGCGGCAGCGGCCGCCTTGGCCTTCTTCTTCTCGGCTGCCTCGGCTGCCTTCGGGTTTACCTGCGCTTTCGCTTCGGCCATGTCAGAGCGCCTCCCCGCATTTGCGGCAGACCCGCTTCTTGGCGTCGCCGTCGATCTTGTAGCCTATCCTGGTCGGGCCGCACTTCCGGCAGACGATCATTATGTTGGATATGGCCAGGGGCGCCTCGATCTCGACAATGCCGCCGCGATCGGTCTGCTTGCGCTTCTTCTGCGCCTTCTTGACCATGTTGCAGCCCGCGACGATAGCCTTGCCCTTCTCGCGGTCTATCCCGATCACCTTCCCCTGCTTGCCCTTGTCCTTGCCGGCTACGACCTGGACCTGGTCCTCCTTGCGGAGCTTGTACTTGATTTCGGCCATCTCCGGTCTCCTCACAGGACCTCTGGCGCGAGGGATACGATCTTCATGTAGTCCCTCTCGCGGAGCTCGCGCGCCACCGGCCCGAATATGCGCTTGCCCTTCGGGTTCTTGTTGGCGTCGATTATGACGCAGGCGTTGTCGTCGAAGCGGATGTACGTGCCGTCGGGCCGCCGGTACTCCTTGTGCGTCCTGACGACGACGGCCTTCTCCACGGTTCCCTTCTTGATCGCCGAGTTGGGGGTAGTGGCCTTTACCGCCACTACGATGATGTCGCCTATTCCCGCGTATCGCCGCCTGGTGCCGCCGAGCACCTTGATGCACTGGACCATCTTGGCGCCGGAGTTGTCGGCGACGACCAGCATGGACTCTACTTGTACCATATCGATCCTGCCTTATTTCGCCTTCTCGACGACCGCGACCAGCCTCCACCGCTTGTCGCGGGAGAGGGGCCGGCACTCGACCACTCGGACGCTATCGCCCTCGTGCGCCTCGTTCTTCTCGTCGTGGGCCTTGATGCGCTTAGACCTCGTAACGTACTTCTTGTAGAGCGGATGCAGCTTGCGAATCGTGATCTCGACTACTATGGTCTTATCCATCTTATCGCTCTTCACGACTCCCTGGAGAGTCTGCTTGTTCTTGGAGCCCTGAACGGTTTCCACGGTGTGTCTCCTCGCCCTACTTCTTCGCCGGCCCTGCCGCGGCCGTCTCACGGGGGGCTCCGCCGGCGCCATTGATGAGCGTCTCCACGCGCGCGACCTGGCGGCGGAGGACCCGCAGCTGGACCGGGTTCTCGACGTGGCCGACGACCGCCTGGAAGCGAAGCTCGAAATACTTCTTGCGCAGCTCCCCGCGCTTGGCTATGAGCTCGTCGATCTTGAGCTCCTTGAAGCTGTTCTTCATGGCCTTTACTCCGTATCCGCTCGAAGCGTGAATTTGGTCTTGACGGGCAGCTTGGAGCCCGCGAGGCGCATCGCCTCCTCGGCCACTTTCGCCTCGACGCCGGCGAGCTCGAAGAGGACCGTGCCCGGCCTCACCACCGCGACCCAGTACTCCGGATTGCCCTTGCCCTTGCCCATGCGGGTCTCCGCGGGCTTCTTGGTATAGGGCTTGTCCGGAAAGATGCGGATCCACAGCTTGCCGCCGCGCTTGATGTAGCGGTTGAGCGCGACGCGGGCCGCCTCGATCTGACGATTGGTCAGCCACTCCGGCTCCATGCAGACGAGGCCGAATTCTCCGAAGGCGATGGTATTGCCGACATGGGCATCCCCATGCACCCGTCCCCTCTGGACCTTTCTGTGCTTGACTCTCTTGGGACTCAGCATGATCTAGCTCCTCGCCCGCGGGCCGTCGGCTCGCGCCGGCTCGCCCTCTCTGCCGTCGCTCGGACGCACGGGCCGCTCCGGCCTCGGCGCGCCCCGGTCGCCTCGCGAATCGTCGCGAGGGCGACGCTCGTCGCCCGCGGGACCGCGGCGCGAATCCTCGCGCGGATTATCGAAATCGCGGCGCTGCTTCCTGACGAGCATGCCCGCATCCTCGTTCTTGTCGGATCGATACACCATGCCCTGATAGATCCAAACCTTCACGCCTATTTTCCCGAATGTCGTGGAAGACTCGGCGAAGCCGTAGTCGATATCGGCCCGCAGGGTGTGGAGGGGAACGCGACCGTCCTTGTGCTCCTCGGTCCGCGACATGTCCGCTCCGCCGAGGCGGCCGGAAACGCGAACCTTGCAACCCTGCGCGCCGCCCTTGATCGCGTTGGCGACGGACATCTTGATCGCCTTGCGGAAGGACCCGCGGTTCTCGAGCTGCCGCGCGATGTTCTGCGCCACGACCTGGGCGTTCGTATCGGTCTTCTTGACTTCCTTGATCTTGATCTGGACTTTCTTGCTCGCGATCCTCTGCAGCTCGACCCCGATGCGCTCGATATTGGCGCCCTTGACGCCGATGAGGACGCCGGGACGGGCGGTATGGATCACCACGGTTACGCGCTGGGGATGACGGACGATCTCGACTTCGGAAATGTCGGCGCCTTTGCATTCGGGCAATTCTACTATGCGTCTCCGAAGGCCTAGGTCCTCGTGCAGCGTCTTGGCGTAATCTCGTGGGTCCACGTACCAGCGGGACTTCCAGTCCTTGTTGATTCCCAAACGCAGACCGATGGGACTTACTTTATTCCCCACATTACGCCTCCGTCTTCTTCCCGATCTCGTCGATAACGCAGGAAATATGGCACATTCTCTTGATCAGCATATCGGCGCGCCCACGCGCCCTGAACCATACCCGCCTCATGCGCGGACCCTCGTCGATGCGGATCTCCCGAACGTAGAGCATGTCCTCGTCCAGCTTCCGATTGCGGTTGAGCGCGTTGGCGGCGGCGGAGACGACGACCTTCTTTATGAGGCCGGCGCCTTTGTTGGGCACGTTGTCGAGAATAGCTATCGCCTCGGCGTAGGGCCTCTTGCGCACGAGGTCGGCCACGGGGCGGACCTTCGAAGGCGAAGCCATGAGCCACTTGGCCGTGGCGCGGTATCCAGTCTTGGTGTCAGCCATTTCCCGCCTCTACTTCTTCTCGGCTTTCTTGTCGCTGCCGGCGTGACCGCGAAAAACGCGCGTCGGGGCGAACTCGCCGAGCTTGTGGCCGACGAGGTTCTCGGTCATATAGACCGGTATCCACGTCTTCCCGTTATAGACGGAGACTGTCATCCCGACCATCTCGGGGATGATCGTGGAGGTTCGGGAGAAGGTCTTGACCATCTTCCTGTCCCCCGCGACCTTGCTCATCTCCATGATCTTCTTGTACAGGCTCTTCTCGATGAAGGGCCCCTTCTTCACGGACCTGGACATCGGCTCTTACCTCACTTCCTGCGCTTGACGATGAAGCGGCTGGACGGCTTGTGCGGATCGCGCGTCTTATAGCCCTTCGCCGGCTGGCCCCACGGGGACACGGGCTGCTTGTAGCCCTTGCCCCGTCCCTCGCCGCCTCCATGCGGGTGGTCGACGGGATTCATTACGGTACCTCGTACGGTGGGACGAACCCCGAGCCAACGAGTCCTGCCCGCCTTGCCCAGGCGTTCGTTCATGTGCTCGTCGTTGCCTACGGAGCCGATGGTCGCCATGCATTTTCGGAAAACCATGCGAAGCTCGCCCGAGGGCAGCCTAAGGACCACATAATCGCCCTCTTTGGCCGCGATCAGGGCGCTGGCGCCCGCGGAGCGCGCGAGCTGGCCGCCCTTGCCGAGGCTGAGCTCGACATTGTGGACGGTGATGCCGACCGGGATCGCCTCGAGAGGCAGGGCATTGCCCGGCTCGATCGGGGCGGCGGGCCCGGAGAGGATCTGCTTGCCGACCTCGAGGCCCTTGGGACTCAGTATATAGCGCTTCTCTCCGTCCACGTAGTTGACGAGCGCGATGTTCGCCGAGCGGTTGGGATCGTATTCTATCGAGGCGACCACGCCGGGGACTCCGGACTTATCGCGCTTGAAGTCGATGTCGCGATATTTCTGCTTGTGGCCGCCGCCCTGGTGCCGTACGGAGATGCGGCCATTGGACGCCCGCCCGCCGTTGGATTTCTTGCCCCGGGTCAGGGCCTTTTGAGGCGCGCTCGTGTTGTCGGTGATCTCGGTATTGACCACCTGGATGCGGTGCCTGAGGCCAGGCGTTATCGGCCTGAATGTCTTGATGCCCATGCTGCTCCCCTTGCGCTTCTCAGGCGCCCTCGAAGACGGCGATCTTCTCGCCGGGCGAGAGCCTGACGATAGCCTTCTTCCAGGTCGCGGTCCTGCCGGGACGGTTGCGAAGCCGCTTCGGCTTGGACTTGACGTTGATTATATTGCAGGCTACCGGGTTCACGTTGAAAAGGCGACGCACCGCTTCCATCACCTGGCGCTTATCGGCCCTCGGGTCCACCTTGAAAGCGTAGTGTCCCTGATCCCGGGCCACATTGCTCTTCTCGGTCAGCACCGGCTCGATAAGGATCGAATCGTATTCCATTACCCGACTCCTTATTTGTCCGCGTAGAACTCGTTGAGTCCCCTCGCGGCCGACTCGAGCACGATGACTTTTCTTCCATAAAAAAGGTCATGAGCCCGGAGACGGTTGTACGAGAGGAAGCTCAACCATGGGAGGTTGCGCCCGGCGCGCTTGACCGCGGCATCGTCGTCCTTGAGGACGACTACCGTACGGACGGCTTCTTTGGCGGGCGCTATCGCCTCGATCGTCTTGACGAAATCCTTGGTCTTGCCCGTATCGACCGTGAAGTCCTCGACGATCGCCATGCTCCCATCCTGGGCCTTCAGGCTCAGGATGGTCTTGAGGGCGAGGCGCTTGACCTTCCTGGGAAGCACGAAGGAAAAATCCCTGGGCTTGGGCCCGAAGGCCGTGCCGCCGCCGACGTAGACGGGAGACTTGAAGTCGCCTTGACGGGCGCGGCCGGTTCCCTTCTGCGAATAGGGCCTGCGATTGGAGCCATGGACCTCGCCGCGATCCTTGGTACAGGCGGTTCCCACGCGCTTATTGGCGAGTTCGTTGTTGATCGCGTAATAGATGACGTCATCGTTGACGGGAAGGCCGAACACGGCATCGGAGAGCTCGATGGTCCTGAGCTCCTTCCCCTTCAAGGAAACGACTTTCCTTTCCACTTTGGGCCCTCCGCCTTACTTCGTCTTCTTGACCGCGGCGCGAACGAGCACGTCGCAGGTACGGGGACCGGGGACGGCGCCGCGCACCAGGATGAAAGAACCCTCCGCGTCCACGCGGACGACCTTGAGGTTCTGCATCGTGACTCTCTCGCCGCCCATGCGGCCCGGAAGCTTCACGTTCTTGAAAGTCTTATGGGGGTAGGTGCTCTGCCCGGTCGATCCGGGCTCGCGATGGAACTTGGAGCCGTGCGTATTGCGGCCCCCTCCGAAATTCCACCTCTTCATGACGCCCTGGAATCCCTTGCCCTTGCTGGTGGCGCTCACGTCCACGAAGCGAATGCCCTCGAGGGCCGCGACGCCGAGCTTCTCGCCGACGGCCACTTCCTTCTCGAAGCCGCGCAACTCGCGCAGGATCCTGGTGGGAGAGACGCCTTCCGGGAATTGCCCGCCGTAGGGCTTGGTCACTCGCGACTTCTTCCTGTCGTAGACGCCGAGCACGACGGCGTCATAGCCGTCCTTGTCGGCGGTCTTCTTGCCGACGACCACGTTCGGGGCAAACTCGATCACCGTGACGGGGATGAGCCGCCCGGTATCATCGAAGACCTGGGTCATGCCCGTCTTCTTGCCGATCAGTCCGATCATTCCTCAACTCCTAGCGTTGAACGCGACGGCGCGGCTGGCGCGATGAGCCTTTTGCCGACCGGGCATTTACTGCTTGATCTCCACGTCGATGCCGGCGGGAAGCTCGAGCTTCATGAGCGCGTCCATCACGTCCGGCGTGGGATCGATGATATCGATCAGGCGCTTGTGCGTCCTCATCTCGAACTGCTCTCGCGACTTCTTGTGCACGTGCGGCGAACGCAGGACGGTGTACTTGTTGATACGCGTAGGCAGGGGGATAGGCCCCGAAACCTTGGCGCCCGCCTTTTGAACGGTTTGCACTATGCCTCTTGCGCTGTCGTCGATTAGACGGACATCGAAGCCTCTGAGCCTGACTCGAATCCTGTCCTTCATGCAATCCTCCAAAGATCTCTTGCGCCTGCCCCCGACTGCCGTACCCTGGCGGGCGAGCGGTCGAAACAAAGCGCTGCGGAGCCGGGGAGCCCCGCCATTGAAACGCCGATTCGCCCGAGGACGACCGGCTGATGACCATGATATCACGAATCCCGGCCCTTCGCATAGCGGCCAGAACCGAAAAACTCGACAAACCGAACGGCGTCGCGGAAGAGCGGAACTGCCCCCGCGACGCGCGGGCTTATTACTCTATAACCTCGGTGACCTGGCCGGAAGCGACCGTGTGGCCGCCCTCGCGGATGGCGAACTTGAGCCCCTTCTCCATGGCGATCGGGTAGATCAGCTCGACGTTGATTTCCGTATTGTCGCCGGGCATGACCATCTCGCGCCCCTCGGGAAGAGTGACGGTCCCCGTGATATCCGTCGTCCGGAAGTAGAACTGCGGCCTGTAGCCGGCGAAGAAGGGACTGTGTCGGCCGCCCTCGGCCTGATTGAGCACGTAGACCTGGCCCTTGAACTTGGTATGCGGCGTGATCGAGCCCGGCTTGGCGAGGACCTGGCCGCGCTCGACTTCCTTCTTGTCGATGCCGCGAAGGAGGGTGCCGATATTGTCTCCGGCGCGCCCCTCGTCGAGGAGCTTGTTGAACATCTCGATGCCCGTCACCACGGTGGACTTGGTCGGCTTGATGCCGACTATCTCGACGGTTTCGTTGATCTTGACGATTCCTCGCTCGACGCGGCCCGTAACGACCGTGCCGCGGCCGGAGATGGAGAAGACATCCTCGATCGGCATGAGGAATGGTTTGTCGGTAACCCGCTCGGGATCGGGGAAGAAGCTGTCCATGGCGTCCAGGAGCTCTTGGATGCACTTGGTCGCCTCGGGATTGTCCGGCTCGGAAAGGGCCTTGAAGGCCGCGCCCTTGATGATCGGGGTCTTGTCGCCGGGGAATTTGTAGAAGGTGAGAAGATCGCGAACCTCTTCCTCGACGAGCTCGAGGAGCTCGGGATCGTCGACGAGATCTATCTTATTGAGAAATACGAGGACGGAGGGGACGCCGACCTGGCGGGCGAGGAGGACGTGCTCGCGCGTCTGAGGCATGACCGAGTCGGGAGCGGAGACGACGAGGACGGCCCCGTCCATCTGGGCCGCGCCGGTGATCATGTTCTTGATGTAGTCGGCGTGGCCGGGGCAGTCGATATGGGCATAGTGGCGCTTCGTGGATTGATACTCCAGGTGTCGCGTGTTGATCGTGATTCCACGGGCCTTCTCTTCGGGCGCATTGTCGATATCATCGAACTTCATTGCCTTATCGCCGAACTTGCGCGAGCAATACTGGGTGATAGCGGCGCTGAGCGTCGTCTTTCCGTGGTCGATATGACCGATCGTACCGACGTTCATATGAGGCTTGGTGCGCTCGAACTTCTCTTTGGCCATATGAATCTCCTCCTTGGCTTCGTCACGCCAATTGTTTTCCTTGTGAGTTTTCGGATTATATAGGAGAGTCGAGAGCGAATCAAGGGGCGTCGAGAATGGTCGGGAGAGCCCGGCGTCACCGCTTGAGACCTTCGACGCCGAGCCGAGAGGAAGCTATCGTATGCCCGCTGTCGCGGGCGCGGCTTCGTAGCGGAGGAAGCGAGCGTTGTACTCCGCCCTGCCCTCCGTTGCCGAGCGCAGCTCGCCCGCGAAGCCGAAGAGGCGCCGGAGCGGAGCGGCGGCCGAGACAATGCTTCCGCCGCCAGGAGCGGAATCCATCGACTCGATTCGTCCTCCCCTTCCCGATATCGCAGCGACCGCCGCGCCCAAGAAGGACTCGGGTACCGTCATCTCCAGTCGCATCACGGGCTCGACGACCCGAGTCCCAGCCTCGCGGAGGGCCCTGCCGGCGGCGAGGGAGGCGGCGATCTCGACAGCGCGCTCGCGCGCCTCGTCCGGCGAGGAGAGCGAGGCGCCGGGCAGTAACAGCGACTCGAGGACGATCCTCGCGCCGTCGAGGGGGTAGCCCGAGCTCGGTCCTACGCTGAGCGCGGCTTCGGCCCCCCGGCGTACCGCCTCCGTCAAGGCCGCGGGAAGCCGGAGCGAAGGCTCGACCTCGAAGGAAAAGCCCTTCGTCCCGGCACCCGCGTCGAGGCGAAGCCTTACCTTGGCCCTCGCCCGCTGGCCGCCCAGGTCGCGGTCCAAGGCCTCCTCGGCGACGGCCTGCGATTCCAGGACTTCGCGGTAGGATACGCGAGGCTTGCCTGCCCTGAAGCGAGCGCCGAAGCCGCGCGCGAGGCGCTCGGCCGCGACCTCGAGATGGAGCTCGCCCATCCCCGAGAGCTCGATCCGGCCGGTCTGGGGGTCCTCGCGAAGCCTGATCGAGGGATCCTCGTCGGCGAGCGCGGCCGCACCCTTGCGCAGCCGCTCGCCGTCCTCCCTCGTCCTCGGCTCGAGGGCGAGGGAAACTACGGGCTCGTCGAAGCTTATGGGCTCGTAGAGTATCGGCCTGCGCGGATCGCAGAGAGTGCTCCCCGTCGAGGCGACGCCGGCGCCCTGGCCGGCGAGGGCGACGGCGACGATGTCCCCGTCCGAGGCTTCGGCGACGTCCTCCAGCCGGTCGGCGTGGATGCCGAAGACGCGCGTTACGCGAACGATCTTGCCCGCTCCGACGTCGAGGACCCTGTCCCCCGCTGCTATCCTGCCCGAACGGACTCGGAGCCACGAGAGCCTGCCGAAATCCCGATCCCCGCCGGTCTTGAAGACGAGGCCGGAGAAGGGATCGTCCGGTCCGAGGACGACGGCCTCTCCCGTCGCGGGATCGGAGGCCTCGGGTCGGACGGCTTCGTCGGGCGCGGGCAGATAATCGGACACCGCGTCCAGGAGGAGGGCAGCGGAGCCGTCGGAGAAGGCCGATCCGCAAAGTACGGGAGTCGCTCGACCCGACAGCGTCGCCCGACGGAGGGCCGCGCGCAGTCTCTCGGGGGGACTCTCCCTACCGGCCACGAAGTCCTCGAGGAGGCCCGAGTCCCCTTCGACGCCTCCGGCCTCGCCGCCGGCGAGGGCCTCGACGAGGCCAGCCCTGGCCCGCGCGGCCGCAACGGCCAGCTCCGCGGGAATCGGCAGGGGCCGGGGTCGACGCGGGGACGGGGAACTCCCCGCCTCGGCGGGGGAAAAATCGTAGGCTTTCATCGCGACGAGGTCAACGACGCCGCGAAGAGCCTCGCCTTCGCCCCAAGGCAGCTGCACCGCTATCGCCCCCGGATCCAGGATGGAGCGAAGGTCGCCGAGGGCGCGGTCGAAGCCGGCGCCCCTCCGGTCCATTTTATTGACGAAGACGAGCCTTGCGAGGCGGCGTTGGGAGCAGGCCCGATAGAGGACTTCGGTTCGCGACTGGACTCCCGCGACCGCGCATACGAGGACGACCGCCCCATCGAGGGCGCGCAAGGATCTCCCTACCTCCGAGGAGAAATCGACGTGGCCAGGGGTATCTATGAGGTTGATGCGCAGGCCGTCCCACTCGAGACGGGTCGCCGCGGCCTTAACCGTAATCCCCCTTTCGCGCTCGACCTCCAGGTAATCCGTGACCGTCGTACCATCGTCTATATCGCCCGGACTCCGTATCCTGCCCGAGACAT
Organism: uncultured Treponemataceae bacterium; assembly: GCA_964396415.1. Taxonomy (GTDB): domain Bacteria; phylum Spirochaetota; class Spirochaetia; order Treponematales; family Rectinemataceae; genus UBA1306. Next base: position 10,857 of record CAYNFM010000084.1, read on the forward strand.
AGAGGAGCCGTTCCGTCAGGCTGGTCTTTCCCGCGTCGATATGGGCGAGGATGCCGATATCGCGGAGCCGTGGAGTCGAGGCATCGTTCATGGCAGGCGAAAGTATACATCCTATCTGCGGCTTCGACTTCCCTTGAAACGGCTTCCCCGCGGATCGGTAAATTGATTATACTGTCCGAGATAGGGATCCTCTGGTAGAGCGCGTACGCGACGGCCGCCGGGGATCGCCCGGGAGGTTTCCATGAACGACGTATCGCGCTACGAATCCATTCCCTTCGACAGGCTTCGCGACAGAGTGATGGACGACCTGGTGAGGCAGTACTCGCTCGAGCGGGTCGACCTGCCCGAGTTCGAGCGCAGGACCGAACTCGTCTCCAAGGCGGCGACGAGGGGCGAGATGATCGCCCAAGTCGCGGATCTGCCCGACTTGCCGGACGACCGCCGCGCGGCGCGCGCTTCCGCATCCCCGGGCCCCGCGACCTGGCGCTCGGGATCGGCGAATGCGAGGCCGAACGACTACGCGATCGCGATATTCAGCGGCGCGGACTTCAAGGGGGTCTGGCAGGCGCCCCGCAGCCTCACGGCCCTCTGCGTCTTCGGCGGGTCGAGCATCGACTTCCGCAAGGCCGTGGTTCCGGAAGAGGGCGTCGCGATCAGTTGCCTTTGCCTCTTCGGAGGAGTGGACATCGTCGTCCCTCCCGGGATGCGGGTCCGCGTAAGAGGCATCGGCATTTTCGGGGGCTTCGATAGGACCGAAAACGAGGTCGACGACCCCCGCGCGCCGACCATTTCCGTCGAGGGCCTCGCCCTCTTCGGCGGCGTATCGGTTCGCGTGCGCTCATGACGGTCGGCGCCGAATGAAGGAGCTTTCCTCGGGGAACCGGTACTCGACCCCCGAAGGGGTGGAGCGGGCCTTGAGCGAGTTTTTCCTTCTCCGTTCCCGTTGGAGCGTCTACTCGCACTTCATCGCGACCATCATCCGCAGCAGGGCCCTCGCCCTCCGCGGACTCTACGACGACGCGGCCTGGGCGCGGAGTTCCCTGGAAATCGTCAAGAACCTGGAACGCTGCGAGGCCGAGTTCCGCATCGAGGGCATGGACAAGGTACGCTCCGCGGAGGGCCCGCTCGTCTTCGTATCCAACCACATGAGCACGTTGGAAACCTTGGTTCTCCCCGGTCTCATCCGACCGCTGAAGCCGGTCACCTTCGTCGTCAAGCGAAAGCTCCTCGGCGGATTCTTCTGGGGCCCGATCATGCGTTCACGGGATCCCATAGCCGTTTCTCGGACCGACCCTCGAGGGGACCTCGAACTCGTCCTGAGGGAGGGCCAGGTGCGCCTCGCCTCGGGGATCTCGGTCATCGTATTCCCCCAGGGCACGAGGACCGAGGTTTGGAAGCGCGAGGGTTTCAACAGCCTGGGCATCAAGCTCGCCGCGAAAGCGGGAGTAAAAGTCGTGCCCATAGCCCTCAAGACCGACTATTGGGGCTCGAGCGGCCTTTTCAGGGGCTTCGGCCCCATCCACCGCGATCGCATCGTCCGGATGGAATTCGGCGATCCGATGCAGGTGAGCGGACGGGGCCGGCCCGAGCACGAGCTCTGCCTGGATTTCATCGAGTCGAGATTGAAGGAATGGGGAGCGCCGACGAGCAATTGAGGCGGAGGCCTTCATGGACTCGGGGGAATGCCCTCTCCGAAGATCAGAGGGACGATCTCCTCGGCCTTGCCGAGATACTCTTCCTCGAAATACGGATTCTTCCCTCCGAGGCTCTCGAGGTTGAGGTAGACCGTGCGCGCCCCCCGGTCGAAGGCGACTTGCACCAGCTGGCTCGCGGGATACACGGTCCCCGAAGTGCCGATGGCGACGAAGAGGTCGCATGAATCGAGGGCTCGTAAGGCGGCTTCGGAATTCCCGTAGGGGATCGCCTCGCTGAAAAGGACGATGTCAGGTCGCAGGTTCGCGCCGCAGCGCGGACAGCGCGGGACCTCCGTCTCGTAGGGCATCCGATCGCGGAAAGGCGCCAGATCGCAGGCCGCGTTGGAGCAGCGGGTTCGATGCACGGAGCCGTGGTACTCGATCACGCGCGCACTCCCGGCGCGGCCGTGCAAGCCGTCGATGTTCTGGGTGATTATCGTCAGGCTCTGGTCCGGACGGAGGCGCTTCTCGAACGATGCTAGGGCGAGGTGAGCCGCGTTGGGCGATGCCGACGCGCTTATCCTCCGCGCCGCGCTCCAGAACTTCCACACGTCGAGAGGATCCGTCCGGAAGGTCTCGCCGTCGGATAGGCGTATGAGGGTCTCGTCGTTCCACAAGCCTTCCGGCCCGCGGTAGGTACGGATGCCGGACGCGGCCGATATGCCGGCCCCGGTCAGGATGACGATGCCGAAGTACTTCGACGCGTCGATAGACGCGGCGTCCACGCTGAGGCTCCGAGATCCATGGGCACCCATCAATCCCTCCATGCGGGCCAGGGCCTTTTAGACAGGTTCGAATTCGAATAGCGGCGATCCTCGGACACTTCCTTCCCCGCCCAAGGCGGCGAGTCGACCGTCGCCCCAGCATCGGACAGCTCGATCTCCGCTACGACGAGTCCCTCGTTCTCGCCGTGGAAGACGTCGATTTCCCACGTGCGTCCCGCGAACTCCTCGAGGTAACGAGTCTTGTCGATAAAGGGTCTCGCGCAGAGCCGATCCAGCATCTCGCGCGCGTCGTCGGGCGGAATGGGGTATTCGTACTCGAGCCTGGATATGCCGGCAGTCGCGCCCTTGATCGTGAGCCGCGCATCCCCGCCGACAAGGCGCACGCGCACGACGCGCTCGCTGCTCGAGCTGAGATAGCCTTGAACGATACGAAGGCCCCGGCTCGACGGTTTCCATTTCGTGAGGTCGACGAGAAACTTGCGCTCGATTTCGATGGCCATACGAAGATAGTATTGCGAAGACAATACCGCGGGCAAGCGACCCTAGAGCGAAAAAGCCCCGTCCACACGGGACGGGGCTCATGCTCGCGCGAACGAAGGGCTCGTCTACCACCTGTAATGGGCAAAGGCCTTATTGGCCAACGCTCGGCATTCGCCTCGCGAGAGCGTTAGCGGGTTTTGCGCTTACCACCTATAGTGCGCAAAAGCCTTATTCGCTTCGGCCATCTTGTGGGTGTCTTCCTTTTTCTTGACCGCGGTACCGGTGTTGTTAAAAGCGTCCAATAGCTCGTCGGAGAGCTTGTCGGCCATCGCCTTGCCGGAGCGCGCGCGGGCGGCGTTGATAAGCCAGCGCATGGCGAGCGCCTCGCGACGCGTATCGCGTATCTCGACCGGGACTTGATACGTCGCGCCGCCGACGCGGCGGGACTTGACCTCGACGAGAGGCTTCGCGTTGTCCAATGCCTTGAGGAATACTTCAAGGGCCGGAACGTTGGCCTTTTTCTGCATAGCGTCCATGGCGTCGTACATGATGCGCGTATTTATGGACTTCTTGCCCTGCCACATCATTCGGCAAACGAACTTCGTGACGACGATCGAATTATACTTGGGATCGGGGAGGTGTCCCCTGTCGATGGTCTTCTTCTTGCGGCCCATATGCCCTCTCCCCTAGGCCTTCGGCCGCTTGGCGCCGTACTTGGAGCGGCCCTTCTTGCGGTCTTCGACGCCGAGGGTATCCTTCGCGCCGCGGATGATGTGGTAGCGCACGCCGGGCAGGTCCTTTACGCGCCCTCCGCGGATGAGGACCACCGAGTGCTCCTGGAGGTTATGGCCGACGCCCGGGATATAGGCGGTGACCTCGATCCCGTTGGAGAGCCTGACGCGGGCGACCTTGCGGAGGGCCGAGTTGGGCTTCTTGGGCGTGACTGTCATGACGCGGGTGCAGACTCCGCGCCTCTGCGGGCACTCTTCGAGCGCCGGGGCCTTGTTCCGCCATGCGGAAGCCTTGCGGCCTAGACGGATAAGCTGATTGATCGTCGGCATCTATGCTTACGACTCCCTGTGTTGCCGGGCCTCAGCATGGCCCGACGATATATTGGTACGCAAAAGAACCTTCAAATCACTGCCGGGGACCAGGCCCCGGCTTGGCCGGCACGAACCAGAACAATAAACCGCGGGCCGGAGCGCTGTCAATACGGTAGCTCCCACGCCATGGCGCTTACCTTATGAACGCGCGGGTCCCAGCTTCGAGAATATCGGTACCTCGCTCGGTCCTCGGCGAGCTAAGCTCATAGGCTCGCCTGCGGAAACGCTCAGCACCGATATTCTCGGCGTCCCGCGCTTTCAATGTCGTAAACGCCATGGCGCGGTCGTCATATCACCTAATCAGTCCTCTTCGGAATCCATCGCGAGACGAGCTCGCGGCGCCGAGCCCGCGCTCGGCGGGGCCGCTCCGCCGTAGATACGGACTCCGTTAATCCTCTTCGGAGTCCGTATCTACGGGCTCGAAGCCTTCGTCGTTCTCGAATATCTCGTCCTCCTCGAAGGCGGCGCCGTTCTCGGCTCTCTCCTCCAAGGCGGGCAGGGGTTGGAGCTCCTTCTCGCGGCGGCGCTTCTCGAGGACCTCCTCGACGAAGGCGTCGAGGTCCTCGTTCTCGGCGTCGGAGAGCTTGATGTTGCGGTAGACCCTCATGCCGGTGCCGGCGGGAATGAGGTGGCCGATGATGACGTTCTCCTTGAGGCCGCGCAGGGTGTCGGTCGCCC
>CAYNFM010000085.1:0-15237 GCA_964396415.1 uncultured Treponemataceae bacterium
AGGCTTGGATCCGAAGAGACGCTCGGGACCTTTCCGGCCCATCCCTCATTGTCTCCCTTGAAATAGGATCTGGCGGTCACGCTTCCGTGAAGCTCCAAGGATGGAAGGGGATCGGTAGTCCCATCTCCGGAGGCCCTGTCCATTCCCTGAAGCTGAGCGCGGTTCCGATCCAGATCGGAGAAAGCCTGGGAAAGGCTATCTCTTGTAGACGTATACATATCCAGAAACCAAAGGTCTTTCAAAAGGAAATAGGCCATTCGCGGGACCCGTCGAGCTATGCCGCCATCGGTCTTGCGGCTTTGGGCCACGATCCCGAACCATTCCTCGTTCATGTTGTTCTTGCCTGGAACGGCGTCGAAGGCATAGGCGCCGTTATTCCAGGTTCCCGCGGTCGAATGGACGGAAAGGCCGGCGCTCGGGTCGTTCTTCCACCATTCGTCCATCCATTCGAAGATGTAGCCCCCCAGGCAATTAGCCGCCTTTCCCTTGCCGTAAGCCTGTTCGTAGATTTCCTTCCACTGGCTCTCGATGAGCTCGGCTTGGTCGAGCTGGTCTTCCTGCTCGGTAGCCGCATTGAAGCAATCGGCTCCGAGTTCCGTATAGACGAAAGGGCGGTCCAGATCCTTGGCGATGCTGTTGTAGAAGGCGTCGTAAGACTTGGGCCCCCGGTAGGTGTTCACCCCCAGGATGTCCAGATCGGGAACCATCTGCCTCATGACGCGGAGGTACTGGAGGTCTCCGTTGACGAGGCCCATAGGGCGGTTGGCGTCGATGGTCTTGCCCAGGGCGAGGGCCTCTTCGAATAGCGAGTAGAGGGCCTTGGCCTTGAAGTCGGCCCGCTCGCCTCCGGGGAGATTCTGGATGGTAGTCGAAGTCCATTCCAGGCCGTAGTTCGATTCATTACCCAACATGTACATCAATACTCCCCGAGTATCCTTGAAGGTCTCGAAGGTCTTTTTGGCCTGGGCCAGGAGGGTCCTGCGAGTGGCGGGATTCGAGTAGTCGGTAGGGAACTGCCACCTGCCGTCGACGGTGACCCCGTATCGGCCGAAAAGATCGTTGACCATCGTGTAAATGCCGTATCTATCGTAGATGTACTCGACCCAGCGGGGAGGAACCGTCGAGAATACCCGGATAGCGTTGACTCCCATGTGCTTCATCAAAGTCATATCCGTATCGATGACGCGAGTGATGAAATCCTCGGGCTGACTCCACAGGTCGTAGGTGTAATCCTCTCCGGCAGGGGTATACGACCAGACGACGCCCTTCACGGCCATGTCCTGGCCGTCGACCTGGAGCTTCCAGCCCTGGTCGTCGCGAAGGGTCTTGACCACCGATGCCTGGGCGGTCAGCGCCGATAGGGACCCGACCAGAAGAAGGGACAGGAGGAGGCGCCTCATTTCAGCGATCCCCGGGCATGGCTTCGACGACTCCGTCGCCCCAGGCCGACGCGTCGCAGTAGGGATCGTCCTTCTTGGACTTCCAGTGGACGAGATTTTCCCTTTCGCCCGTCGTAGCGTCGTTGATCTGGAATTCGCAACGGATTGGCTGACCCGGCTTGAAGCCCTTGATCCGAAGGAGACGGAGGGGGATGGCCGCCACGATCCGGTAGCCTTTGTCGGTGTAGACCACCGCCCCCTCGACGTCCTTTTCGGTGTCGACGATGAGATCGTTCACCGACACTCCGATGGCATGGATGTTTTTCCGACTGACGGGGACCAGGCGGATCTGGTTGTCCCCGGGGGCGAAATTGACGTGGCTCCTCGTGTCGGTCCCGATGAAAATCTCGACCGAGTCGTTCCGCCAGGCAATGGGAGCCGGTAATTCATTTTCGTTGGCGATGGAATCGATCACTTCGGCGTAAATAAAAAGCTTCCTGTTGTCGCTCCGAAGGACGAATACCGCCGAAGGATCTTGCGGTCCCTTGTATCCGCCGAAGACGAATACCTGCGGACTGCTGCCTTTAAGGCCATCCCAATCCTGGACGGTCCCATCGATCGGAGGAGCCCCTCCTCCGACGTAAAGAACAGCCTTCTTGTTGTCATGGTAGAGGGTCGGATCGGCCCAAGCCGTCATGGCCGACAGAAAAAGCACTATCGCTATACGAGATGCCGGTACACGCATTCGACAACCTCCCGTCTTTCCTGAAGCCAACGTAAACCCACATATTCTACCTGTCAATGGAAAAATGTATACGTATACAATTCGATTTACAAAAGGCGCTTTTTAACCTATCCTGAATGAAGTCTATCTAGTTTCTTGAGGAATGGGGAGACGGAAATGGGGAAAACTACTGCCGATGAGAGAATTTCGTGCCGGATTCAACGCAAATATAGACTTTTTAAAGAAATTCACTGTATACGTATACTTGCAATGGAACTTCTGCCCATCGTCGTGCTTTCCTCATGCGGGCCTGTGGAGGCGGCAATGTCTCAAAGTTTGACGGTCCCCGCGGCATCTCCCAGTCCGGCGACATCGGGAACTTTGGTCTGGAGCGATGAGTTCGACGGATCATCGGTGGATCCCGGTCGGTGGACTTTTGAAACAGGCAATGGAAGCAATGGTTGGGGGAACCAGGAATTGGAGTACTACCGCCAAGAGAACGCCGAAATCCGGCCTCTTCCCGATGGTAGCGGCTCGGCCCTGGTAATTACGGCGAAACGCGAGTCTTTTGGCGGCCAGGCCTACACCTCGGCCCGGCTCAAGACCCAGGGCCTCGTATCCTGGACCTACGGGCATATCGAGGCCCGGATGAAGCTTCCCCAAGGCCAGGGCATGTGGCCTGCGTTCTGGATGCTCGGGAACTCGATCTCGACGGTCGGTTGGCCCCAGTGCGGGGAAATCGACATCATGGAGATGATCGGCGGAGTCGGGACTCGGGACGACACCACCTACGGCACCGCCCACTGGTACCAGAACGGCCATCAATACAATGGCGGCTCATTGACCCTGTCTGCGAAGCTCTCGGAGGATTTCCACGTTTATGCCCTCGATTGGACGCCGACGACCCTGACCTGGTCGGTCGATGGCCAGGTCTTTCAAAGCCAGGACATCTCGGGTCCGGCTTTCTCCGCCTTCCATGCGCCATTTTTCCTGGTGGTGAACCTAGCCGTGGGCGGCCAATGGCCGGGCTCTCCGGATGCCTCGACGAGCTTTCCCCAAGAACTGTGGGTGGACTGGATTCGGGTCTACCGGGACCTGTAAACTCCTATCATGGCCAACCAAAGGGATGTCGCCAGGGTCGCCGGGGTCTCTTCCGCCACCGTATCCCGGTACCTCAGCAACGCCGAATCGGTCTCCTCCCAAGCCGCCGACGCGATCCGGGAGGCCATCGCCACCCTCGATTATCGGGTCGATCCCTCGGCCCAGGCCCTACGTATGGGCAAGAGCCGGCATATCGGCGTCTTTACCCCCGGAGGCGGGCCCTTCCACTGGGCGATTTTCTCAGCAGCCCAGGCGATGCTCCACGACGCGGGCTACTTCAGCACCCTCTACCTGACCTGGGGCGAAAAAGACGAACCCGTCGACCCCCTGGTTCCCCTGATGCGCGGTCGGCAGATCGACGGCGTCCTCTATCTCGCCACTCTGCATACGGCCGACGACGAGGCCTTGGACCGGCTGATGGCTTGGGATAGACCCTTCGTCGTCCTGGACCGTCCCCTCCTCCACAGCTCCGTGCCGCAAATCTACGTGGACAACTACCAGGCGGGCCGGCGAGCCGCTCGGGAATTGCTGGATCAGGGGCATCGGGAGTTCCTGTTCCTTTGGGGACGACAGGAATTCCCCTCGGCTCAGAATCGCTTCCAGGGCTTTCGGGACGAGCTGCGGAAGACTGGCATCGACCTGCCCTTGGATCGCCAGCTGGAAGGGAAGTTCTTCAGCCTGACGGCCTATGAAGAGACCGCCCGTCGCTGGGCCGGTCTCCCGCCTTTCACCGCCGTATTCGCCAGCAACGACAGTTCGGCCTTGGGATTCCTGAAGGCGGCCAGGGAGCGGGGCGCCGACGCGCCCCGCGATTTCTCCCTGGTCGGATTCGACGATAACTTCGAATTCACGCTCCTGTACGATCCGCCCCTGGCCACCTTCAGTCAACCCGCGGACGAGCTGGGCTACCGAGCCGCGCGGATGCTTCTGACCCTCTTGGAAGGAGGAAGCCTGGAGTCGAGCAAAGTGGCCCTGGAGGCGAAATTCATCCCGCGCGCGTCGCTCGGGCCGAGTCCCCCGCCGATAGCGGCGGGAAATCGGTGAAGCTCACTTCGCGGAGCCCCTGAACAGGGGGTCCAGGCCGATGGAGCCCTTGATCAGGTCGAGGTAGCCGGGCTTCGAGAGGGCGGACATCCGCTCTTCGGTCCGCGCGAGCTCCGATCGGGCGCGGCGCGCCGCGACGGAACCCGCCTCCGCGCTTTCGGCGAGATAGCGCCTGAGCCGTTCCAGCGAGGCGGAGACGTAGGCGATCTCCTTGTCGCGATAGGCCTCGAGACGCCGGTTGTACCAGTCCGACGCGAGCACGCGCTCCCGGTCGAAGAGGCCGCGCAGCTCGGGATCCTGGATGCCCATGCCTTCGTAATGGCCCTTGGCCATCACGTGGAGGATGGCCTTGAGCGGCGGGATGGCGGCTTCGATCGAGCCGTCCTCGAAGTAGGCCGAGGCGGACTTGGCCTGGGCCTCGGCTATGTTGCGGATCCCGTCGACGAAATCCGGCATGGACTGCAGCTCGGGCCTCAGCATGTCGTCGGCGAAGACCGCGGAGGGCGTGTCGAATATCCTGCCCATGAAATTGGTCGCGAAGAGGGGCGTTATGCGCCAACCCAGCCTGCTGGCGGGAACGATCTCGCCCTCGTACTCGAAGTCCTCGACCTTCTCCAGGTAGCCGTTGCGCTTGAGGAACTCGGGGTTGCGCTCGTCCGAGCTCATCCTGGCCCAGAGCTCGGGCACGAGGAGGGAGAGGTCGTGCTCCATCGCGTACCTGCGCCCGATGTGGCCGGCCGCGCTGGTGAAGCCTCCGTAGCCCGTCAGTATGAATGACAGGAGGGCGTTGTTGAGGTCGGTGGTCGGGACGAGGCTGTTGAAGGGGCCCTTGGTGAGGGCGCCCTCGCTGCCCGCCCCGGTGGTGGAGGGGCTCTTGCCCGTGAGGCTGCACACGAAGTCCATGAAGAGCTCGGGCAGGTCCTGGAAGTGGATCGGGCCGTAGACGGCGAGGGGACGGATGCCCGAGGCGGGATCGGCGGGGTTGTTGCGCCTGCCGGGGAGGGTCGCGCCGACGGGATGCATCACGCGCCGGTCGGCCCGCACGCGGCGATAGAGGGCGGGGCCGATATCGGCCAGGTAGCGCGAGAGGGGATCGACGTAGCAGGGATCGAGCTGGAGGTAGCGCGGGTTCTTGGAGGGGGCGCCGTCGACGACGCGCGGCCGGTCCGACGCGACGAACCATTCGAAGGACTGGTCCTGGGCCGCCGCCTCTATGAAGGCGCGCATCGGCTCGGAGTAATTCGTGAGGCTGACGCAGCGCTCGGCCATCTCTCCGGCCTCCGAGCGCGGCAAGGGCTCGAAGTTGGAGATGAAGTTGTCGGCCCGCGAGAGGTCCTTCTCTGCCTGCTTGTCGTAGCCGCGTTGAATCGCGTCGTCGGGACGCTGGAAGAATCGGGCCTCGACGTTCTTGCAGAACTTGAGGCTGAGCTTCGCGTCCGCCCAATGGGGGAGGCCCGAGATCCGGGAGCCGGGCACGGTGACGCTCGCTGTTATGTCGTCCTCCCATTGCACCTTCGCCGCGGGCATGAAGTCCTGCCTGAGCTTGAACGTCCGGCGCATCCCCGTCTCGTCGCGGCCGACGCGGAGGTAGGAGCCCAGGACGGGCCTGCCCTCGAACTTGAGGATGTTGCCCGTGGTGCCGTTGACCGCGTCGACGGTGAAGCGCGATATCCAGTCCCCGCCCCAATCTGGACGATAGAAGCGCTTGACGAGGAAGACGAGGGCCTTTATGCGCTCCGGTATCGTCTTGAGCCAGGCGTTGTACTCCTCGGTATACAGGGAGGAGGGGGACAGGAGCTTTATGACCGAGCCGAGGGAGCGCTGCTTGGACAGGATGTCGCGCGCGTCGACCATGCTCTTAAGGAAGCGCTTGGAATAATCGCGCTCGATGATCCGCCTGACCCAGGCCATGTCCTCGCGGTAGTCGCCGATTATGAGGGGCGAATAGGAGATGGCGTCGAGTATGGACTTGGCGATCTCGGACTTGCCTCCGCCCGAGACCGTGCAGGGCTTGTGGCAGAGCAGGCCGTCGGCCGTCGTCCCCACGAGGCGCCAGGCGCCCGAGCCGGGGTGGCGCTCCATGTGGACGCGGTAGCCGGTCGGATGCACGTAGACCTTGTCGGGCAGGACGCGGAGGCTTCTTTGCCGGCCTTCGCTGGTCCATCGCGCGGTCTGGTCCTCGAGGGAAATGACCGCGTCCTCGGGCAGGTAGATCACCTGGGGGAAGCTCAGGTCCACGGCGTAGCCTCCCTCTTTGTAGGCGACTCGTCCTCCCATCAGCTCGAGCACTCCCTCGAGGCTATGGCCGCAGGCGCGGAGGTTGGTGTCGGGGACGAAGAGGGTGCCGAGGTTGTAGGAGGGGAATACGAGGGCGCCGCCGGCGTGCTCCTCCTCGGCGAGGCCTAGGAGGTTCGCCGAGTAGGATATCTGGGCCTTGACCTCCTTCTTGGAATAGCCGAAGTAGTTGTCCGCGATGATGGAGACGATGACGCCCCTCTCGTCGCGGGCGCAGATCTTGAAGGGCTTGCCGTCGTTGTAGGGCTCCTCCGGGTCCTTCCAGGCCATGCCCTCCCGCCTCTGCCGCTCGGTGGCCTCGTCCCAGCGGGGGAGGCCGAGATCCTTCTTGGCCAGGGCGGTGAGGTGGGTGGCCAGGATGATGCAGCCCGTCGTGCCGGTCCAGCGCAGCGGGTCGAGGGCCGCGTCGTTCTCGGCCACGTATGGGTCGCCGGCGTTGCCGAAGATGGACTCGATGAAGTCGAGGTTGGCCGCCAGCGATCCTGGGGCGAAGAAGCGCAGCTCCATCGCCCGCTCCTCGCACCAGCCGTGGACGCCCGGCCTCACCGTGGGCCGTAAATAGAGGGAGAGTAGGCTCCGCGCCCTGCGCTCCTCTCCGGCGGTGAAGGGCAGCTCGAGGAGGTCGGCGGAGGGGTGGAGGGCGGAGCCGAAGAGGCGGGCGAAGGTCAGCCTGGGCACGGCCTTCTTGTCGGGAGGGATGGGCAGGCCGCCCTCGGCCACGTGGAAGACTCCCTCGGTCGTACGGCGGTCGCTCGCGGGGTTGTGCAGCACGCCGTTTCTGACGCGAAACGAGGTCAGCGTGGGCGAGGCGCTTTTTTGCCTGTCCGGCGGCAGGGAGAGCTCGCGAGCCATCCCGTAGCGGTCGAGGACGAGGGTGCTCGACGGAAGCCGCGGTATGGGCTGAAGGCCGAGGCCTCCGAGGTAGGAGTCGAGGAATGCCTGGATGCGCCTGTCCGCCGGGGGGAGGTAGTCCGCGAGGAGGAGGTCCTTCTCGCGGAAGGTCTCGAGCATGTCGCTCGCGAGCTCGACGAAGGCCGTGCCTTCGCGGCCGTAGATGGGCAGCCCCATGCTGGCCAGCTTTATATTGATATAGGCGATGAGCCTCTCGTGCTCGGCGGGGCTGTGGCGATCGAGGCGCAGGCCGAAGTCGCGTTTGATGGGCATATGACCTCCGCAGGGGTTCTGATGACATTTATTCTATCTATGTCAGGCATCCGCGCCAATAGGTCATAAGTCCCGCTCGAAGCGACTCGGCTCACAATCCCAAGACGGAAAGGATCGCGGCGCCGAATCTGTCGGCGTCGATCCTCTCCTCGATGTACGCCTTGACCAAGGACTTGATCTCGGCGGGGAATGCGGCCCAGTACTCGTCCTGCCAGCGGGGGCTCGACTCCCAGAGCTCGCGTTGGCGGCTCGGGGGCATGGCGCCGCGCGAGTATTCGACGAAGGACGTCGCCATGCCGAGGAGGGCCTCGGGGGGCAGGGGCGAGCCGGCCTTCCCGCGAGCCTCGCCTCGACGCCCGCCCTTCGGCGATGCGCCGCTCTTCGGGGCGTACTCTTCGAGAAGGGCGGACAGCTGCTCCTCGCTGATCTCGGGCGCGTTCTTGCGCACGATGTCCTCGACGAAGCCGCGCACGGTACCGCGGACGCTTTCCATCGTGGCGCCTACGTTCTGCTGGAGCTCGCCGGCCATCCGCCTGGCCATCGCGGCCGGTCCCTCGCCGCCGAGGCTCTCGAAGGCCTTGATGTCCCGCGCGCGCCGCTCGCAGGCCTTGGCGATGACCTCGAATTCCGCGGCCTCGGCCTTGTTGAGGATGTAGTCGAGTATGAACTCGAGCTCCTTGCGGGACATCGGCTCCAGTATCGTCCCGAGCCTCGCCCGGTGTAAAGGCGTAGACCTCGATACGGGCGATCGCTACGATGGCGGGCATGGATAAACGCAGCACGGCCGTCGTCTACGCCGTCGCGGTCTCCGTGATCTGGGGGCTGTCCTTCCTGAGCACGAAGGTCGCGATCGCCGTCCTTCCGCCCATGACCATCGCCGCTGCCCGCTTCGCGGTGGCGGTCCTCCTCCTCCTCCCCCTCGCGATGCGGGAGGACCTGCGGCTCGATCTCCGCGACCTGCCCCTCATGGCCGCGAGCGGCCTCATGGGCGTCACGATCTACTTCCTCTGCGAGAACAACGGCATCGCCCTGCTCACCGCCTCGGAATCCTCCCTGGTCATCGCGACGATCCCGGTCCTCACGATGCTCGTCGAGCGCGTCGCCTTCGGCGCCAGGCTGAGGGCGAGATCCTACGCGGGGGCCGTCCTTTCCTTCGCGGGCGTCGGACTCATCGTCCTGCCCTCGCTCGGCGCGCGGGCTTCCTCGCTCCCGGGCTTCCTGTACATGGGAGGCGCGGCCGTAGCCTGGGTGATCTACGCCCTGCTCACGAAGCCCCTCGGCCGCAGGTACGGCCGCGTCGGCATCACCTTCTGGCAGAGCTTTTTCGGCCTCCTGGGCTGCATTCCCTTCGCCCTCGCCGAATCGTCCTCGTGGAAGGGCGTGGGCCTGACGGTGACGCTCAACATCCTGTACCTGGGCGTGCTCTGCTCGGCCGTAGGCTACTGGCTTTATGTCTCGGCCATGGACCGTCTCGGGGCCGGGACGACGAGCGTCTTCCTGAACCTCGTGCCCGTAGTATCCGTGGGGGCCGCCTTTGCGCTCCTCGGAGAGAGGCTGGGCGCGGCCAGTCTCGCGGGGGGAGCGGTCGCCATCGGAGGGGTCTACTTGGCGACCGCGTCGGGCCCGACGAGGTCCGGCCCGACAAGGTCGGATCCGACCTTGTCGGGAAGGGCCTCTGCCGGGGGAGGCGCGGGAAAGGCTTCGGTCGAAGGAGCGGCGGGCAGAGGCGCCTCGAAGGGCGGCGTGCCGGAGTTGCCGAGGTAGTCGCGCAGGGCCTTCATGAGGTTCCTGCGTCCGTAGCGGTAGGTGATGGTCCTCGGCACCGCGAAATGGTCGAGGCTCGGATCGTCGAAGAGGACGGATCGGACCTTGTCGTCCGCGGCGAAGGCCCAGGTATAGCCGGCAGCGGCCAAGGCTGTTTCTGCGCGGCTGGAGTAGACGCCGAAGGGATAGGCGAACATGGTCGGGGCTGTCCCGAGGATCCTGGCGAGGGCGGGGCCGGGACGCTCGATCTCGGCCATGAAGTCCGCGGGATTCCTGGCCCAGGCCTTGTCGGTTACGGGGTTATGGTGATAGCCGTGAGCCCCTATGCCGCAGCCGGCCTGGGAGAGGGCGCGCAGTTTGTCGGGCGTCAGGGCGTAGCGGACGTGGCCGAGGACGATAGCGGGATAGACGAAGAGGTAGGGCTTTATGCCTCGGGGCTCGAAGACCCGCTTGAAGGCCGGATAGATGCTATGGTTGCCGTCGTCGATCGTGATGACGATGTTGGCCTTGCCCTCGATCCTCCCGGCGATCGCGTCGTCCAGGCTCACGAAGCTGTAGCCCATCGCCCTGATTTGGTCGAGCTGGTCGGCGAGCTCCTGTTCAGTATAGTCGATGCTCGATTTGCCGCTGCCCAGGAAGGTATGGTAGTCGAGGATGATGACCGTGCCTTCGGCGGCGAGGGAAGGGATCAGGCATAGCTGGAATGCCAGGGTGAGCGCGGCCAGCTTCGCGGCTTTCATAGGATGCGGCATTCTAGCGAGGGCGAGGGCGCTGGTCAACGAGGTTTCAATGCGCCAGGTCGATGCCCATCCATTTGCTCCAATCGGCCATGGTCGCGGCTATCATGCCTATACCTACCTTGGTCGTAGTCTCGCCGACCAGGTAATTCTTCCCGTTGAACGCGAAGCGCTGGCCTCCCCCGGGTACGTCCACGCCGAGCATCGCGTGCGAATACTCCCGCGAGACCATGAGTATCGAGTCTATTCCGAGCCGCTCGAGGACGATGGCGGCGACGACGGCCCTCGAATCGCAATCGCCGCTCGCCCCGTAGGCCGCGGCGAGCGGAGGCGTGAAGCCGCTTTCCTCGGCCTTGTCGCGCTCGTAGTTGAAGCCCTGCACCCAGGCCAGCACCCGCCTGGCTGTCTCGGTGGCGTCGTCGGCCGGGACTAGCCGGGTCATTTCGAGGGAGAGGCGATCCAGTCGCGCCGCCGATTCGCGATAGGCCATCCTGTAATATCGCGCCCACGCGTCCTGCCAGAGCGTAGCCTCGTTCGCGTAGGCGGTCAGCACCTTGTATTCCCTTTGGTCGGTCTGCAGCTCCTGCGCGGCTTCGTCGTCCGACCAGGGCAGGCTGACCGTAGCGCCGCCGATGACGGCTACGGTCTTTTGCTTGTCGCGCTCGGGCGGCCAATCGAGGGTGAACTGGCTCAAGG
Organism: uncultured Treponemataceae bacterium; assembly: GCA_964396415.1. Classification (GTDB taxonomy): domain Bacteria; phylum Spirochaetota; class Spirochaetia; order Treponematales; family Rectinemataceae; genus UBA1306. The sequence goes on from CAYNFM010000085.1 coordinate 10,905, forward strand.
GGCCCGGAGAGCGCCTGGCCGCCGCGTCGATGGAAAAGCAGTCGAGGCAGGAGAGGATGAAATCCGAGTAGGCCTCGAAGCTGGGCTCGGGAGCGTAGGCGAGGAGGGCGTAGCTATCCTCCTTGACTGCGCCGCCGGCCCGTCCTTCGATGAAGAGGGCGTAGCCTTTCTGCTCGACTCCGTCCTGGTCGAAGCCGAGCTCGGCGAGGACTGCTTTGCGACCTTCGTAGTCATAGGGAGTCGTGTTTCCGCTCGAGCCGATCTTGCCCAGGCTTTGGCCGGCCAGGGCGCTCGCGTCGGCGAAGCGACCCGGCGCGTAGGCGATGATGTCGTATTCCATCACCCTTTTCGGGTCGGTGAAGGCGAAGCGCGTGGCGCCGTCGCCGCTCTTCAATGTAAAGCCCGAGGGCATGTCGACATAGAAGCCCAGCTTAGACTTGAGCTCGTCGGGCCGGGCCGGGCCCGAGGCGACGAGCGCGAGCAGCGAGACCAGGATTACGACGATCGAGGTTCGAAGTCGGGACATGTTTTAAATATCGGCCGCGCCGGTGCGCCTATGAACTGTTTCAAGGCAGGGTTGAAAAAGGCTCCGTAGTCTTTTTCAATACCCTGTTTTAGAGCCGCTTGCGCTTGCGCGCCTGCCCCCGAGGCCGCGGATCGGGCGGCGAGGATGGGAGAACGGATTCGGCTTCGGCGATGGCCCTCGACCGAAACTCGGCCAGGCTGGGAGGGAGGTCGTAGCGCGCGAGGACTCGATGCTCGCTTCCGGCTTGGACGGACAGGCAGAAATCCCCGAGGATATCGGTTTCGAGGTCTACGGAAAGCACCGGCTTCCCGAGGCCGGGGTCGAAGGCCAGGAGCCTGTAGCGGAAGCGCTCATCGTGGCGCGCCGGCGTGGGAGGCATGGAGACGAGGACCATCCCGAAGCCATGGAGCGCGAAGCGCTCCACCGAGGAGAGGGAGAGCTGCCGCAACCAGGATAGGTCCTTTATCGGCTCCATTTCTTGCTCCGCACGATTATACATCGGACGGCGCGCGGGCGCAAACTGCCTAGGGCCGGAGGCCGAAGCGCTCCTCTTCGGAGTTGCCGCGGGGCTCGACGTGGACGATGACGTCGTAGACTTCCGGCAGCGTATGCTTGATGGCCTGCTCGACCTGGACGGCGATGGCGTGGGCCGCGGCGACGGAGAGATCGGGCTCCACCTCGATGTCGAGGTCGACGATGAGGAGGGAGCCCAGCCTGCGCACCCTCGTCCGATGCGGGTTGCCGGCCCCCGGGACGGAGGAGACGGCCGCGAATATCTCGCCGTAGGGACCGGCTCCCGCGGTGCCGTCCATGAGCTCGGTGTTGGCCTCGCGGAAGATGCCCGCCGCGACCCTGATGATCCAGAGGGAGACGAGGAGGGCGGTGACCCGATCGAGGACCGGCATTCTCAGGACGAAGGTGAAGCCGAGGCCGGCCAGCACCGAGCAGGACACGAGGACGTCGCTTCGCAGGTTCTTGCCGTTGGCGATCAGCATGGAGCTGTCGGCCATCCTGCCGTAATGGAACTGGCTCCACGCGAGGAGGAGCTTGCCGGCGATGGAGACGAGGGTGACGAGGATCGCCAGCGTCGAGGGAAGCGCGGCCGCCTCGCGGGAGATCAGGGCCGAGAGGCTGCGCACGAGGAGCTGCGAGCCCGCGAAGAAGACGATGAAGGACAGGACCGTCGTGGCGACCGTCTCGGCCCTCGAGTGGCCGTAGGGATGCTCGCGATCGCCCGGCTTGTCCACTATGCGCGCGGTGAACAGGGCGACGAGGGCTATCACGACGTCGGCGGAGGAGTCCAGGCCGTCGCCGACGACGGCCAGGGAGCCCGAGAGGAAGCCGACCAGCAGCTTGGCCGACGCGAGCAGGACGTTGCCGACGAGGGCGATGAGCGAGGCTCGCCTGAGGAGGGAGGCACGGCTTCCCATGGCCGCTAGGCTAGCGCGAATCCGGCCCGGTCACAAGCGCCGGCCTCGTCCCGCTAGCCCTTTTCCCACAGCCTCGTCCCGAGGGTCTGCTTCAGTTGAAGCTGGCTCAGGAGCTCGCGGTAGGTGGCGCTCAGGTTGTTGAGCTTCGCGAGCTCCAGCGAGGTCTGGGAGTCGAGGTACTCGAGGTTGGTCCCCACGCCGATATCGTACTGGACCTTCGCCATGTTGAGGGCCTCCTGCGCCTGGTCGAGCTGGGCCATGGAATTCAGCGTCTGCTCGTGGCTCGACTCGAGGTCCTGGAGGGCCTGGAGCACCTGGGTCTCGACGCTCCGCCTGAGCGCCTCCGTCCCGCTGCGCGCGGCCGCGAGCCTGGCGGCCGCCTCGGCGCTCCGTCGCTCGGTAAGCAGGCCGTCGAAGACCGGGACGCTCACCATGAGGCCGAAGTCCCAGTTGAACAGGAGCGTGTCGACGTCGGTGTTGGTGAAGGTCAGGACGCCGTTCTTGACGCCGGCTTCTGCCTGCGTCGAGATCGTGGGCATATGGCCGAGCTTCGCGAGGCTCAAGGCCAGCTGAGCCTGCTTCTCGGCCGAGAGCGATTGGGCGAGATCGGGCCTTTGAGACATCGCGGTCTCGAGGACGGCTTTCGCGTCTCCTAGGCTCGGGGCGAGGGAGAAGTCGCCCTGGATGTCGAAGCCGTCGGCGTCGGCGAGGCCCATGAGCTCCTTGAGCGCGATCATCTGCTTGGCGTATTGGCCCTCGGCGTCTATGCGCAGGCTCTTCACCGACGCGAGGCGCACTTGCGTGGTCAGGACGTCCAGATGGGTGGAGGAGCCCGTCTCCTCGCGCTTCTGCGTATCCTCGAGATGCTGCTGGAGGGTCGCGAGCTGCTCATCGATGGCCTTTATCTCGTCCCGCAGGAAGAGGGCCGAGTCGAAGACCTGGGCCGCCTGGAAGGCGATGCTCGTCTTGATCTGGTCGATGCCGATGCCTGCGGCGTCCACCCCCGACGCCGCGATTTTCACCTGGAGCTCGCGCTTCCCGAAATCGTAGATGAGCATGTTGGCCCCGACGTGGAAGTCCAGCATGTTGAGGGGCGTCAGCGGGGCTTGAATGTCGATCGGCAGGTAGGGCTTGAAATTTAACTCCTCTCCCTCCTGCGGCCAAAGGTAGAGATATGAGGCCGCCGCTGAGACAGTGGGCAAGTACGCGCTCTTCGCCTGCTCTTCCTTCGCCTTCGCGGCCGCGACGCTCGCCTCGGCCTGGAGGATCAGAGGCTGGTTCGAGACCGCCTTGGCGATTACCTCGTCGAGACTCAGGGCGGGGGCTGCGGCCGGGGCTTGACCGGGGGACGCGCCCGGCGCCTGAGCGGGAACCGGGGCGGGGGCTTGAGCGGCGGCTCCCTCGCCCTGGGCGCCGGCGAATTCGGTAGCGGCCGCCAGGGCCGCCAAAGCAAGCAAAGTCTTCAGGTGCATCGTATACCTCGTCGATTTTTCGAGTTAGAAATCAGTCGAGCATCGCGGGCTTGGGCCCCCCGGCGCGCCGGTGGCTCTCCTTGAGGAGCAGTACCGGCAGTACGGCGACGGCCGACACCATCGCCGCGATCGTGAACACGTCGCCGACCGCCGCGACGAAGGCCAGCTTAGAGATCCGCTCCATGAGGAGGGCCTGGGCCTTGGACATCGCCTGGCTCGCCGTGCCTCCGCTGGACAGGACCGCGAAATTGGATAGCCGGGCCATGACCCCGTTGAAGCTCGGGGAATAGACGCTCACGTCCTGGCCGAGGGAGCCGATATGGAACTTGACCCGCGTAGTGAGCATGGTCCCGAAAAGGGCGATGCCGAAGCTGCCCCCGATCTGCCTGAGGATGTTGGTGAGTCCCGAGGCCTGGGCCATTTTCCGCTGCGGTATCTGCGAGATCGAGACCGCGGATAGGGGGGCGAAGATGAAGCCCATCCCGAAGCCGCGCATGCAGATGGGAATCATGATCTGCTCGATCTCCGAGAAGAGGGTGAGGTACCTGTTGATGAAGAGGCTCAGGGCCATCAAGGAGAGGCCGAAGATTATCGGGACGCGGGCGCCTATGCGGTCGTTGATGGCGCCCGCGATGGGCGCCGAGATCGCGGTGAGCACGCCCATGGGCAGGAACACCATGCCGGCCTGCAGGGGCGTATACCCGAGGGAGGACTGAAGGTAGAGGGGAAGGAGGAAGGTCGAGCCGAACATCCCCAGGCCGAATATGAAGAGCACGACGTTCCCCAGTGAGAAGTCGCGGTCCTTGTAGAGGCTCAGGTCTATGAGGGGGTGCTCGACGGAGAACTCTATTATAAGGGAGCCTCTAATAACCTGAATTTTATCGCCATTTCTTCTATGTGTTCTC
>CAYNFM010000086.1:0-3527 GCA_964396415.1 uncultured Treponemataceae bacterium
GCCAGCGCGTTCGCGCATTGGACGACCCCTTAGTCGCCGACGTCGAGGATATCCTCATCGAATCGGGCACTGCCTTTCTTTCTTACGCGGCCCCCTATTCCGATCGCGAGCTCCGCGCCGCCCTCGACCGCATAGCGCCCGACAGGCTCTCCGACGAAGGCCGAGCCAAGTACGAAGCGGCCCTCGCCTCCCTCCATCCCGACCCCGGCTACCGATCGGGCGAGCTGGCCGTGAAGGCGAGAGTGGAAACCAACCTGGACGCGAACTGGCGCTCGGACGAAGGGGTACCCTGGGTCCTGGGCTATCAGGAGCGCCCCTCCTTCCTCGGCCTTCCGGTCGAGGCCTGGGCGGGACGGGGCGTCTATGGATACATCGAGCCGGCATGGAGGCGCGACTACTACTCCGTCAACCTCCCCGTTTCCCAGCTGTCGGTCCCGAACTACGCGACCGTCCCGATCGATGTTTTCGGCACCGACCTCAACTTCCCCTTCCGCGCCTTCGGCTCCTTAGGCGGGGATTTCTGGGGCTTCCGCATAGGCCGCGACAAGCTGTCCCTCGGCAGCATGGGCGAGGACAACCTCGTCGTATCCTCGAAGACCGAGTGGTACGATTACGCGCGCCTCACCCTCTTCTTTCCCGACTTCCAGTACTCGGCCTACATGGTCCAGCTCGATCCCTTACGCAACCTCTACATGCACCGGGGGGATTTCCTTCTCTTCGACAGGCTCTCGATAGGCCTCACCGAGGGCGTCCTCGTCGCCGGCTCCGCGCCCGAGCTTCGATTCTTCAATCCCCTCATGATCTTCCACGACTACGAGGCCTGGAACGACGAGACCATCGCCGCCGGCGATACGACGACGGGGGGAGCAGCCACGACGACGGCGACCTCCGGGGTCGGGTCCATGCTCGGCGTCGAGCTGAATTACAATCCCGTCCGCTACCTGAGCCTGGTCGCCCAGTATCAGTTCAATGCCGGTCAAGATCCGATAAAATTGATCTTCTGGCCCGGCGTGACGAGCACCATACCCAACTCCTCGGCCTTTCTCCTGGGCGCCAAGCTCCGCGCCCCCTATCGGGGAGGCTACATCAAGGGCCAGCTCTACGGGGTATATACCGAGCCCTTCGACATGATCCTTTCCAACGACTCCATCAGCTATATCTATTCCAGGCCTTCCAACTCCGACTACTCGAGCGCCCCTATCCAGGAATGGATCGGCTTCCCCGATGGCCCCGACTGCATCCTCGTCTCGGGGAGCTTGGGCTACGAGACCGCCTATCGGGCGAGCCTCGAGCTCTCCGCCTCTTATGAATGGAAGGGAGGCATCGATAACGGAAACTTCGCCACCTCCTACGGCTGGAGCCTGGCCAACGCGATGCTGGGCACTCCCTCGGGCGTAGTGCAAGGAAGGTTCCGGGTAGGAGTCGACGCGGCCCTCCCTTTATCGGAGCGCTGGAAGGCTTCCTCGGCTGTCTATTACAGCTATTTCACCAACACGAACAATGTACAGGGGGCTGTAGACCAATCGGTCGAGTTCATGGCGGGGATAGCCTATTCGCTGTAGCTCATAAAAACCAAAAGGCGCCATACACTGATAGGACTAAAAGCCTGGGAGGCCTCGGCAATGCAAAGAAAATCATCCGGAATCGGAAAATCCATTCTTTCCCTGGTAATTTTCATGATCTCCGCTCTATCTTTCGCTCAGACCCTCCCTTCCCCGGAAGATCCGCTGTGGCGTTACCAGGCCTGGATGGAGACTGCCGGACTCGCCAAGCCCAAGAACCTCATGTTCCAGGACTCGGGGCCTCGGGCCGCGGAGGACAACGGGCCCTGGAAACTGGAAGATGCGAAGCCTGCTCGGGAAGCTACCCCAGCCTGGCGAATGATGCCGTCGGAAGTCGGCGTCTATTACAATTCCAACACGCCTTCCGGTATGAATGCCGGCGGCATTTGGAAAGGCGTCGGCTTTACGAGCTGGGCGTGTACGGGAGTCGAAGCCTCGTGGGGCCCTTTTTCAGGTACTTTTGAGTTGCAAGACTGGGCTTCTCAGAATGCATCTTTTGTATTAGGGCCGTCCGCCAATTCCCAGCAACCGCTCATGGGCCTCGACGGAGGCAATATCGATACTCCGCAAAGATTCGGGTATGTGCCGTTTAATGTATTGGACATAGCGAACTCTCAGATCAGATTTACATGGAATCCGCTTTATATCTCTTTCGGGAATGAGAATCTCTGGGTCGGTCCGGCCATGTTCAATCCCCTTCTCTTGAGCTCTAATGCGGCAGGCTTTCCCCACGGCCTTTTAGGGCTTCAGAATTGCGCTACACCCATCGGCAACGTCGAGGCGCAACTGCTTTATGGTCAGCTCGCGGATTCCCAATATTGGCCGAATCCGACCGAACGGTTCTTTGGCGGGCTCTTCCTAGCCTATCAACCGGTCTTTTTCCCTCAATTGACCCTCGGGGCCGAGCGTACGGTCTTTTCCTATTGGGATGCCCTGTCGCCTGCTGTTTTCGCCATACCCTTATGGCCGGGCACTGGGCCGAGCAGCGGGGCTGGCACGAGCCATCAGCACATATCGCTGACCTGGCGGCTGCTCTTCCCGGAAGTCGGGTTTGAATTCTACGGTGAGTACGGCAAGAACGACTTCAGCTACCCCCCGTACCTGTATTTTTTGAATCCGGAGCACGAGTCGGCCTACATGCTTGGCTTGAAAAAGACCTTCCCGCTTCCTGATTCCAAGCTCCTTGGCGTCGGCTTCGAAATGGTCGACTTGACCCAAAGCATCGAAAGCCTGATCAATCTCAATGGCGACAACGTGGGAGGCGACTTTTACAGCCACTGGGCTATTTTAGAAGGTTATACCAACAATGGCATGATTTTAGGAGCAGGCGCGGGAAACGGTTCGGAAATGGAAGTGCTATACGCCGATCTTTATTTCCCCAAAGGTCATTTCGGTCTCGAACTATCCAGACTTCTTCCCTTGGCTTCCCATTTATATTGGGACGTCAATATCCGACCCGGTAACGAGCTTTCAACGGACGCGATTTTCCAGTTGAAACTTTTGAGTGATTATTGCATTCGCGACTGGTTTTTAACATTCTTCGTAGCCGAGTCCTACGAAGTAAATCGTTATTTTAGTCAAGATAATAACTCATGGAACTTTTCCTTGCAGTTTTCAATCAAATATCTTTTCCGGTAAATCGACGCCTGTTAATCGTATCTAGGAAAATCGAACCTCTTTTTTCATTAATACTGAGAATTCCATAGCTTCGCGTTCCTTCATCCACTTGATGAGGTTCTGCAAAACAGCGGCACGACGATTTTCGTGGCTTCATGCGATATGGAGAGGACTTTTGGCTTCACTTAGACACCATCATTTCTTGGTCACGGAAGTATTCGAAAACGAGGAAAAGCGCGGGGACAGGGCATAGCGCGCGTCGGAATCATCCAGCTTATACAGGCCATGGCCCTTGAAGTCTATTCCGCATTGCGCCGGGCGCCTGTCCGCTTTATCGGCCCACATCCA
>CAYNFM010000086.1:3627-14015 GCA_964396415.1 uncultured Treponemataceae bacterium
GCATACTTGCCCAGCTCGAGATTGTCCGCCCATTTATTGCCCTCGAACGAGAGCATCTCAGAGGGATTTTCGCTCAACAGTTCCCGGAAAGGAATCGACAGGGCGCTGTCGATGTCGCAATAGATGCCGCCTTCGCGAAAAAGGACGCAATAGCGCCAGATATCGGCCCGCATGGCCGGAACCCAGATAGCCTTGTACACGTCGAGGATCGGATGGCCGGCATAATTCCCGGTCATGTAATCGTCCATCGCTTGGTCGTCGAAAAAGGAAAAGCCGTAGTCGGGATTGAGCTTCCTGAATCGCTTGACCCCTAGCGCGTGGAGGGAGGGCAGTCTCGGTATTTTCCATGTTTGATAGACGACATTGGGGATTCTAGTGCCCTTGGGCGCCGCCTGAGTATATAGCCGCGATATGTCCGACTCCTTGGGCATTATCAATCGGTAAAATCTCCTCCCGACGCCGCGGGCGATCCTGCGCGACTGCTTTCCGACTGTCGAGGTTATTTTCAAATCGTGCCTCCCGTGAAATGCGAGCCGTCTCGATGGATCGCCCGGAAGTAGGCGATCGTGCTCAAGAGTCCTTCCTCGAGCTCCACCTTGGGCTCCCAGCCCAAATGCCTTACAGCGAGGGAGATATCGGGCTTGCGGAGCTTGGGATCGTCGCTCGGGAGCGGACGGAAGACGATCTCCGAATCGGAAGAGGTTAAATCCCTCACCTTTTCAGCCAGCTCGACGATCGTGAACTCGCGGGGGTTGCCCAGGTTTATCGGGCCGCGAATTCCCTCCTCCGAATTCATCATCTTCGTCATGCCCTCGACCAGGTCGTCGACGTAGCAGAAGGATCTGGTCTGCGATCCGTCTCCGTAGATCGTCAGCGGTCGGCCCTTCAGGGCCTGGACGATGAAATTGCTTACCACCCGCCCGTCCTCCGGATCCATCGACGGGCCGTAGGTGTTGAATATCCGGATGACCTTGATTTTCGTGGAATGAGCCCGCCAATGATCGAAGCAAAGGGTCTCGGCTCCCCGCTTGCCCTCGTCGTAGCAGGACCTGAGGCCTATGGGATTGACGTTTCCCCAATAGGCTTCCGTTTGGGGATGCACGAGGGGATCGCCGTAGACTTCGCTCGTGGAAGCCTGGAGGATGGTGGCTCCCTTCCTCGCCGCCAATTCCAGCATATTGAACGCGCCCCAGACGCTCGTGCGAAAGGTCCGTATCGGATCGGCCTGATAGGCCGGGGGAGAGGCGGGACAGGCCAGGTTGTAGATCTGGCCGACTTCGAGGTCCACTCCCTCGACCACGTCCCCCTTGACGAAGGTGAACTTAGGCTCTTTCCTGAGCCCCGCTATATTGGCTTCCGAGCCGGTGGACAGATCGTCCAGGCAGACGACCTCCCGCCCCTCGCGCAACAGCCTCCTGCAGAGATGGGAGCCGACGAAGCCTGCCCCTCCGGTTACGAGCACTCTATCGGCCACGCGGGACGTTCCTTCCGACGCAGAAATACTCGAATCCCATTCCCGCGAGGGCCGCCGGATCGTACTGATTCCGGCCGTCGAAGATGACGGGACTCTTCATGAGTCTCCTCATCTCGTCGAAATCGGGTTGCCTGAATTCCTTCCATTCCGTCGCCAGGACGAGGGCGTCGACGCCCTTCAGCGCGTCGTACATGTCCTCGCAATAGCCTACCCTGTCGCCCGCATCGCGGAGCGCCTTCGCCGCGCCTTCCATGGCCACCGGATCGTGGACGCGTATCAGGGCTCCGCGGGCCAGGAGCTTCCCGATCAGGACGAGGGAGGGGGATTCCCGCAGGTCGTCCGTCTGCGGCTTGAAGGACAGGCCCCAGACCCCGAAAAGCCTCCCGGAAAGGTCGGCGCCGAATTTCCTCTCGATCAAGGTATTGATATAGGTCTTCTGCCTCTCGTTGACGGCGTCGACCGCCTTCATCATCTCCATCTCGACCCTGTTCCGCCTGCCGGCGACGACGAGCTCCTTGACGTCCTTGGGGAAGCAGGACCCGCCATAGCCCAGACCCGCGTACAGGAAGGGCATCCCGATCCTGCGGTCCGTCCCGATGCCGATCCGTATATGGTTTATGTCCGCCCCGACGGCGTCGCAGAGCCCCGCCATCTCGTTCATGAAGCTGATCCGCGCCGCGAGCATCGCGTTGGCCGCGTACTTCGTCAGCTCGGCCGACCTCACGTCCATCAGCAGGACGGGATTCTGGTTGCGGACGAAGGGCTCGTAGAGATCCTTCATCAGCTCGGCGGCATGCGCGTTCTCGGCTCCCACGATGACCCGGTCGGGCCGCATGAAGTCCTCGATCGCGACTCCCTCCTTCAGGAACTCGGGATTGGACACGACGTCGAACTCGAGGCCAGAGAGGCCCCTCCGGGCCAATCCCTCCTCGATCGCCTTCCTAACGAGGTCGGCGGTCCCGACGGGGACCGTGGATTTGTCGATTATCACCTTGTAGCCCGCGATGGAGTCCCCGATCTCCCTCGCCGCGGCCATCACGTAGCGAAGGTCGGCGGAGCCGTCCTCCGATACCGGAGTCCCGACGGCGATGAAGCAGAAGAGGGCGGTCTCGAGCGCGTCGGGAAGGCAAGTCGTAAACGCGAGCCGTCCCGCCTTCGCGTTGCTCCTGACCATGGTATCGAGGCCCGGCTCGAAGATGGGGATTATGCCTTCCCGCAGCCTCCGGATCTTCTCGGCGTCGTTGTCGACGCAGGTGACCGTGTTGCCCATCTCCGCGAAGCAGGTCCCGGTGACCAGGCCGACGTAGCCCGTGCCGACGACGGCTATCCTCATGCGCTTCCTCCTAGCGACCGGAGCGCGCGAAGACGGTCGCTATCGTCTTGGCGGCTATCGAGACGTCGAACATCAAGGACAGGTTCTTGATGTAGTAGAGATCGAACTGCAGCTTCTTGTAGGTGTCCTCGACCGAGGGCGAATGGTACTCGCCCGACACCTGGTCCCATCCGGTGATGCCGGGCTTCACGAGGAGCCTCTGCCGGTAATAGGGCACATGGCGCTCGAGGTCTTGCGCGATCTCGGGCCGCTCGGGCCTCGGGCCAATGAAGCTCATCTCCCCCCGCAAAATGTTGTAGAACTGCGGGACCTCGTCGAGCCTGGTCCTGCGGAGGAAATTCCCCACGGGAGTGATGCGGGGATCGTTCCGGCCCGTGGGGGAGAAATCGTTGCGGTCGCTGCGCATGGTCCGGAACTTCACGATCGAGAAGGCCCGGCCGCCCTTGCCCAGGCGGGTCTGGATGAAGAAGACGGGCCCCCTGCTGGTCAGCTTCACGGCTATCGCGACGAGGAGGAGGATGGGCGAGAGGGCCGCGAGCCCGAGGGCGGCGAGACAGATATCGATCGCGCGCTTCGCGCCCTCGTAGGGCTTTTTCGCGTGCAGGTCGATGTTCTCGAGGAACCAGAAATCGCTGATCGTCCCTATCGGTATCTTCCTCAGGCGATATTCGTAGAACCTGTCCAGGCGCATGAAGCGCAGCTCGGGACCCATGAGGCTCAGGAGGGCCATGCGCGTCTGCTCGCTCAGGGCCCTCTCGTCCGATATGACCACGAGGCTGATGTCCAGGCTCGACGCCATCCAGACGAAGGACTCGGCGTCGCGAAACTCGCGAAGGCCCTCGATGGGCGGAGGAGAGCCCCCTTCGTCGTAGAAGGCCACGGTTTCGTAGCCGTTGGGATGGGCTCGGATGTCGGTCACCAGATCCTTCAGGGCCGGATCGCTTCCTACGAAGGCGATCTTCATATTGGAATTCAGCCGGCGCGCGACGCGGGAATAGGCGGCCCGCCAGATCCAGACGAAGAAAGCCGTCATGATGGCGTCGAGGGCGAGGACCGTCTTGGGACCTATGGGGGCATCGCGGACGAGGTAGAAATAGAGGGCGCCCACCAGGGAGTCGACCAGGGAGGTCCAGATGATCTTGCCCAGGAACCTCGCGTCGTCGAAGTCCGCCTGCAGGTCGTAGAAGCCCGCCACGTAGTAGATGCCGAGCAGCACCGCGAAGATGAGGGCGAAGTAGCGCGCGTGGACCCCGAAGGTAGCCACGGCTTCCCCGAGTCCCCTGCGGAGCCACAGCGTGGCGAAGAGGGCGACGAAGAGGACGAGGATGTCGATGAAGAAAAGAAAGTATTGCCTGGCGCGCTGGGAGGTCTTCATCTCATGAGTCCCCTTTCCTTGAGGAAGCGCCTGATCCTTCTCCCCGCCCCGGTGAACATGAAGAATCCGTATCCGAGCAGCATGACGACATTGTGCCGCCTGAATGCCGGGCGAACGCCCCTCGTCGTCGTGCTCCCGAATTCCACGCGCTGCCTGACCAGCGTGAGCGTGGGCGTCACGCCGCGAAAGGCGACCAGTCCCCTGTAGAAACCCCAATTGTCCGCGGGGAAGGCGACGGGGATATTGGCGTCCATGATCCTTCGCGCGGCTTCCAGGGACATTACGTAGCCCGCCGCCTGCGCGGTCGAGCCGAGCTTTACGAGGACGGGAGTCGCGATCCGATATTTCCCGATCAAGCGGCGGGAGGAGAAGGGAAGCACGTAATCGCAGCGCTCCAGGAAGACTATTTCTCCCTGCCTGAGCTCGCCCTTTTCCAGTCTTTCGAGCACGCCGGGGACGTCGTCGCTCAGTATCGCGTCGTCCTCCAGCACGAAGGCGCAGGGCAGCTCTCGCCTGGCGATCTCCTTATAGACGAAGGCATGGCTCAAGGCGCAGCCCACCTCGCCGGGCCTTAGCTCTCGGTTGACCGATGCGATACTCTTCTCGGGATCGTACCAACGGGGATCGTCGCGATAGCGAGCTCCCTCGATCGCGTCGAAGAACTCGTAATCCAGGCCGAGCCTATCCAGCTGCGCCTTCATGAAGGCCCGTCTCTCCGGGTTGTCGCGGAGATTGATCACGAAGGCCTTCACGCGATGCCGATCCTTTCCCAGGAGGGCGGCGCTATATCCGCATTATCCCTTCGACGACTGTTGTACCACCTGGGCGGCGCGAATACCCTGCGTCCCGCGCGCTCCCCGAGCCAGGCTCCCCACCAGCTGAAGCTGCTGTTGGCGATGACGAGCTCGTCGCAGGCGATCATGAGGCGCATGTCCGCGTAGCTGTCCATGCCCCTGTTCCAATCCACGAAGACGGCCTCGCCTTCGACCGACAGCTTGTCCCTGCACCAATCGAGATCGTCCGAGAAGAAGGCGAATAGAGGATCGCGAATCCCATCCGAAGCCCGAGCCAGGGCCTCCCGGTAATAGTCCTGGCCGCAGACATCGGAAAGGACGGGAATCGAGAGATAGTCCCCGCGTCGGACATGGATTCCGATCAGGGTCCTTCCCCCCGCCTTTTCGAGGAAGACCTCGTTCCTATCGGAGAGGGGCTCGATGAATTCGAAGGCTCCATGGACGGTATCCTCGATGCCGGCGTAGTATTTGTAGCTCTGCCAGTAGCCGGCGAAATAGCCGTCCCTGTCCGCGGAAAGATAATGCGGGTCCCAGCCGAACGAGCGTGATATATAATGAGCCTTCTTCTTGAGGCCGAGTCTTCTCCTCGCCCTGCCCAAGACGCTCGGATCGACGTCGCCGAGGGTCTTCCGCTCCTCAGGCTCGCACTCGGGCAGCCGCAGGCGGAAGTGGCGGTCAAGCTCGTAGCCGTTATGCGCGCTCTCGCCCCGGATCCACGCGAGGTCGAGCTTCGCGCTCCCGTACAGGCGATCGAGGGCCAGGGCGAAGGCGTACTGGAACATCTGGTTCCCCAGGCCGCCGTTGACCTTGACTATGTGCATTCGGGCGCTCCGGCGAAGAGCCGTATCCCCTCGAGATAGCCCTGGGGAACGCCTACGTCTATCTTCTCCCCCTCGATGACGAGGCCGAGGAACGACTCCCTCGCGCGCATGGCCTCGAGGGCGTCGGTGAGCTGGACCTCGCCCGTCTGTCCCGGCTCGCTCGATCGCCGCTCCAGCTCTTCGAGCAGGGCGGGGCCGAGTATGTAGAGGCCGAATACCGTCAGGAAGGAATCGGGCGGAAGGCCCTCCACCGAAAGCTGCTCCCTGGCGAATTCGATATCGGGCTTTTCCTTGAATCGGTTGATCTCGATGAGGTCCCGCTTCCCTCTCCCGCCCGCCTCGAAGGGCAGCCATTCGCCGCCTATCGTGCCGAAGCGACCGACTTCCGATCCGGGGGTAGGCTGCACTCCGATGAGGTTCGCCTCCGCCTCGTAATACCGGTCTATCAGCTGCCGCGCGCAGCGGCTCTTGGTCCTCGTGACGAAGAGGTGATCGCCGAGGACGAGGAGGAAGGGCTCCGAGCCCACCCATTCCCGCGCCAGCGAGACCGCGTGCCCCAGGCCGCGCTGCTCGCGCTGGGCGATCAGGACGACGCGCTGGCCGAATCCGCGGATCCGATCCGACTCCTGCCGGGAGGGGACCGAGAGGGCCTGATAGTGCTCCTGCGGGATGTCCTGATGGAAGAAGGCCTCGAAAAGCTCCCTATCGCCCTCCTGGATGATGATGGCCACCTCGTCTATGCCCGCGTCGAAGGCTTCCTCCACGTTCGCGAGGATCAGGGGGAGCATGCGCCCCCTCGAATCGACGACGGGGAGGAATTCCTTTCGGACTATCGAGGTCATCGGGAAGAGACGCGTGCCGTGGCCGGCCGCGGTGACGACCGCCTTCCGTACTTTGCGGGTCTTCGGAAGGGTGAGCGGGAGAGCCGATAATCCCATGTCCTTCAAGGAGGCGATCAGGCGGCCCTGTTCCTCCTTGCCCCGGGCGATGAATTGCGCCGATCCGTCCCCCTGGGAGCCTACGCCCTTCCCGCCCCAGATAAGGCCCTGGATCGAGGGCTCGGCGAGCAGACGATGGAGTACCGGGGCGCCGAGCTCCTCCGGGCAGAGCGGACCCAGATAGGCGTCGAATGCCGCCTGGGCTTCCCGCATGAGCTTCCCCAGTCGCGCCGCGTCTCCTGCCGCGAGGGCGAGCCGCGCCGATTCGACGAGGGCGGCGTTGCCCCTGCCGAGGTATTCCTGGGCCCTCCTCGCCTCGTCGGTATCGGCGAAGGGATAGGCCCTGTTCAGGGCGGCGAGGATCTTGACGGTATCCTTTTTGGCGCGCAAGTCCGCGATGACCATATGGATCTCGCCGCCCACGGCCAATTCGTCTATATCGACGGCGTCCCCGTCGAAGCGCATGAGGATGGGCTTGGTGCCGTAGGCGCAGCCCTGATCCATGCGGCCGCAGCGCGAGGGCGTCGTGATCTCGCCCCTGTAGGCCAGGTCCATCTCGCCCCTGACGGTCAGCTTCAGGTCGTAGGCCTTGTTGAAGGCCCGGGCAACGAGGACGCAGGTCGCGGCGCTCGAGGAGAGGCCCTTCTTGATCGGCAAGTCCGAGCCGTAGTTGTCGATCTCCACCCCGCCGACGTGGTAATTGACCAGGGCCTGGTAGGCGACCCCGGCGGCATAGCTCCAGAATCCCCCTTCCTTCGCCAAGGCCAGGAGTCGGCGGCCTTCCATCGGCTCGTCGAGGCTCGACCGCTTCCCCTCGAGGTCCGTCGAATGGAAGATAAAGCGCTTGGGATTCTCGCGCACGCGGCCGCGCAGCCCCTGGCCGGTGCCGGAAATGATGCAGTAGCCCGCTTCCACGGCGCTGTTGACGCGTCTGTATCCGCCGGCCCAGTCGGAATGCTCGCCGAAGAGGCAGATCCTTCCGGGCACGAAGACGTCGATGTCGTTTTTCCCCATTATTCCTCGGGCAACAATCGCGAGAAAGTGGAGTAGATGAGGTGATCGAGGATCATGTGGATATCCTCGCTTATCTGCATGTCGTGGACGGGGACGTTCACGCCATACTCGGCGGCGACCTTCAGCTTGCCGCCGTCGTAGCCCGTGATCCCTATCGTCGTAGCGCCTACCGACCCGGCGTATTCCACGGCCTTGAGGATGTTGGGCGAATTGCCCGAGCCGGAAATGCCGATGACGAGGTCTCCGGGCTCGAGGAAATTGCGGAGCTGCTCTACGAAGACAAGCTCGTAGCTCAGGTCGTTCGCGTAGGCCATGGTCGTCGGGAAATTATCGTTGAGGCAGATGAACCTGAAGCGGCGCGCCTTGCCGTAGGACAGGCCTTTGTTGAAATCGCAGACGTAATGCGAGGCCGTGGCGGCCGAGCCTCCGTTGCCCATGATATAGATCCTCTTGCCGCCCTCGAGGGCCTCGAGGAGCAGGCTCATGAAATCGGAGAGCTCCTTCCTCGATACGAGGTCGAGGGTGGACTTGAGGCGAGAGAAATATCGATCGATATCCTGAGAGAAATCCACCGGCATGTTGACTCCTTGCCTGGGCATCTATCCGGTCGGAGCGCCGTGCATGGCCCGCCTGTATCTCATCGGCACGAGCTTGAACAGCGCCGTCCGCAGTCGCTTCAACGTAAAGACGAAGGCCTCGATCCTCGACATCTCGCTGCGCGCCGTCGAATCCACCTCTACGCCTTGCGCCGCCAGTATCGCGATCGCGTCCCGCCTCCACTTACCCTTTATGACGCTATTGACGACGGGGAAGCATTCTTTCCACGTGGAGTAGAATCCCGGATAGGCGTCCGAGCGGTAGGAGCCGACGAGCTCGAAGGCCCAGGCGCTCTCTCCCGGCTCGAGCAGGCTCTTGAGCCTTTCCTTCCTCCAGAGAGAAAGGACAGTCGACGTGCGGTATATGGCCCCTTCTCTCGTGCGGCCCAGATAAGCGTCCACGCGCTCGCCGGGCCGCTCCATCGCGTTGAGATTTATATAGTCCGGACGAAGCGAAGCCAGCCTCTCCGCGATCCGGGACACTAGCTCGACGTCGACCGGGGCGCGGAGCATCAGATCCTCGAGGAAGAGCAGCACGTAGTCCTGAGAGATCGAGTCCAGGGCTTTGGCCAGGTTGTCGGACCAGGAGACATCGTCGCCGGTCATGATCGTCGTAAAGCCATCGATTCGCGGGTCGAGGCGGTTCGTGGCTATATAGGTCGCGAAGGGACAGGCGGGCCAATATCGGCGGAATTGACGGACGAATACGGGCCACAGATCCGAGTAGCGATCGCAGGACAGGACAAGGACGGCGACGTTTTCCTTCATATATATCCGCCCAGGATCGCGCCAACCGCGGCTCCGAGATCCGCGATCGCCAGGTCGGGCCGCGCATCGTATTTTGGAGGCTCTTCCTTCATCCCGCTCGAGACGAGTATGGATTTTGTCCCGGCGGCGAGGGCCGTCGCGACGTCGACCGAGGTGTCGCCGATCATATACGAGGCGCTTAAGTCGACGTTGTAGCGCGCCGCCAGATCCGTCAGCATCCCCGCCTTGGGCTTTCGGCACTCGCAGTCTATCTTCAACGCGGGATTCTCCTCGGGGTAGCCCTTGTCGGGATGGTGGGGACAATACCTTATATCGTCGACGAAGGCGCCTTCCCTGCCGAGCAAGGCCTCCAGCTTATGGTTGATCGTCTCTATATCGGCCAGCCCGCAGAGACCCCGCGCGGCGGCCGGTTGATTGCTCACGATAAAGCAGAGGTATCGGGAAGCGTTGATTCTCTTTATGGCCTCGGCCGCCCCGGGGAGGAGCCTCAATTGGTATGGATCGTGGATGAGGCCGTCGAATTCGTTGATCGTCCCGTCCCGGTCGAGGAATATGGCCTTTTGCCGATTGGACAGGCGGCGAGCAGCCACGGCCCCCGAGGCCAACTCTCTCTCCGTCTGCGCCAGACGCTCAGGCGTGCCCATGTCCTTGACGTATTCGGCCGTCCGGTAGGCGAAGACCCTGCCCGCATCGATCCGCGAGGCCAGTATATCCTTCTCGAAATCCTGCTTTACTCCTGGCCTGATCGCCGCAGGCAATTCCGGCGAGACGATATAGAGCCCGGCATTCACGAGGTTAGGCTGCCAGCCCGATCGCTCCTCGGATTTTCGCAGAATTCCGGACACCCGTCCGCCGGGACCGGCGAGTATCAGATCGCTGTCATAGGGGTGGGAGTTGGGGTGGGCGAGCATGGTGACGGTCGCGCCCGATCGGTCGTGGAAGGCCCGCATCCTCGCGAGATCGAGGGACAGGACCAGGTCGCCGTAGAGGAAGGCGAAGGCCTCGTCGAATGCGCCGGCGAGCGCCGCAAGGCTTCCGCCCGTACCGAGAGGCTCGGTTTCCCGAATCGACTCGACTTCGACCGGACCTTCGTAGGCCTCGACGTACTCGTCGACCGAGTCGCCCAAGTGACCGGTCAGGAGCCAGGCTTTCCCTATGCCGTTTCGCGCGAGCTCGTCGAGTTGAAGGCCGAGAAGGGGCTTGCCTGCGATGGGGAGCAGGCATTTAGGGATCTCCCGCGTCAGCTCGCCGAGACGGGTTCCCTTGCCGCCCGCG
>CAYNFM010000087.1:0-12218 GCA_964396415.1 uncultured Treponemataceae bacterium
GCCATGTGGAGGGTGAAGAGGTAGAAGGCGGCGAGCTGGCTGGTGAAGGCCTTGGTCGAGGCGACGGCGATCTCGGGCCCGGAGTGCACGTAGACCCCCCCGTCGGATTCGCGGGCTATCGTGGAGCCGACGACGTTGCATATGCCGAGGACGTGGGCGCCCTTGCGCTGGATCTCGCGCATCGCGTACAGGGTATCGGCGGTCTCGCCGGACTGGGATACGGCGAACCAGAGGCTGTCGCGCTCGACGACCGGATTGCGGTAGCGCAGCTCGCTGGCGACGTCGGCCGAGGCCGGGATGCGCGCGATCGATTCGAGGAGCTGAGCTCCGACGAGGCTGGCATGCCAGCTCGTGCCGGCCGCGATGATGTCGACGCGGGAGACGGCGCGCTGATAGCGTCGGTCGAGGTTGAGGCCGCCGAGCTTGGCGGTGGCGTTCTCGCGGTCGATGCGGCCGCCCAGGGCCCGCTCGATCGAGTCGGGCTGCTCGAATATCTCCTTCTCCATGAAGCAGGGGAAGCCGTTCTTCTCGATCGCCCCGAGCTCCCAGGTCACGGCGTCGGCCTCGCGGTCGATCCGGCTGTCGGAGCGGTCGGTGATCCTGAAGCCCGAGGGATCGAGCGAGACTACCTCGCCGTCGTTGAGATAGACGACCCGCGAGGTGCTGGAGATGAAGGCCATCACGTCGCTGCCCAGGAGCATCTCGCCCTCGCCGACGCCGACGACGAGGGGGCTGCCGTTGCGGGCCCCGACGATCCTTCCCGGCTCGTCGGCGTGGATGACGGCGATGCCGTAGGTGCCTTGGAGGTGGACCAGGGCGGCCTTGACGGCCGCCTCGAGGTCTCCCTCGTAATACTTGGCCACGAGGTTGGGTATGACCTCGGTGTCGGTCTCGCTATAGAAGGCGACGCCTTCCTGCCGGAGCATCTCGCGGAGGGCCCGATGGTTCTCGATGATGCCGTTGTGCGCGACGGCGATCTTGCCGGAGGAATCGAAATGGGGATGGGCGTTGGACTGGGTGACTCCGCCGTGCGTCGCCCAACGCGTGTGACCGATGCCCCAGGTGCCGGCCATGTCCTTGGGCACGGCCTCCTTGAGGGCATGTATCTTCCCGACGCAGCGCACGGAGGCGAGGCTGCCGTCGCCCCTGCCCACCGCTATGCCCGCGGAATCGTAGCCCCGGTACTCGAGGCGCTTGAGGCCGTCGAGCAATATAGGGGAGGCCCTCCGGGGACCGGCATATCCAACTATTCCGCACATCGTCGGGACCTCGCCGAGCGTTCGCGATTTTGAACGGAATATAGCACCGGGAAAACTCGAAGGACAATACCCCGCCGACACGCGAACCGAAGTATACTCGGTCTCGTGGAGACACTACCGATACGCAATCCCTTCCCGCGAGCCGTCAGCCTCCTCGTCGAAACGACCGGATCGACCCAGGGAGAAGCGAGGCGCCTCGCCGAAGCCTGCGGAGCCGACGGCGGCGGCGCCTCGCCCGGAAGCGCCTTCCCGCATGGAAGCCTCGTCGCGGCGAACGCGCAGAGCTCCGGCAGGGGCCGCTTCCCCGAGAGGGAGTGGGTATCGGAGCCGGGCAAGAACCTGCTGTTCACGCTTTTCCTCGATCCGACTGCCGCGAGCGCGCTTCCGATCCGGATAGGAAGCGCGCTCTGCGACGCCGTGACGCTCTACGGACGGAGTCTCGGCGCCTCCTTTGCCGTTCCGCCGAGGCTCAAGTGGCCCAACGACCTTATGTTCGCCGACAGGAAGGCCGCGGGCATCCTCTGCGAGGCGGGCTCGTCCGGCGTCTTCGCGGGTATCGGCCTCAATTGCAACCAGCTGTCCTTTCCGCCGGGATTGGAGACGAAGGCGACGAGCCTCGCGCTCGAGCTGGGGCGCGACGTCGGCCGCTGGGCGCTGCTCGAGATTTTCCTCGAGGCGCTGGCGGGCGCTTTGCGGGATGCCGACTGGAGGCGCAGGGCGGAATCGCTGCTCTGGAGAAAGGGAGAGCCCGCCATCTTCTTTCCGGGGAGCGCCGCTTCGTCCAAGGGAAGGGAGCAGCGAGCCATGATCGGGACGGTCGAGGGCATCGACGCGTCGGGAAGCCTCCTGTTCCGGGAAAGAGGGAAGGATAAGGCTCAGGCCCATGCCTCGGGCGAGCTCCGAGCGGGGACTTACGAATAGTTGACCGCGGGTCTCCCAGCCTATAAAGTGAGGGCATGACGAGCACGGGCAAGGGCATGGGCCGGGACGAGGCCGTCGACGGCGCCAAGCCCGAGAGCTTCTTCAAGAGGTTTTTCTCCGTCTTTACGGGCATCGGAGACCGCGAGGCGGAGAAGAAGAAGATGCTTCGCGCGATCGCCAAGGAGCTTTCCCGCTCCCGCTACAAATTCTACAAGCCCAAGGGGCAGGAAGCCCTCCCCGGGATGGCGAAGTTCTTCTACGCGATCTACAAGCTCGCCTCTCCCGCCCAGATGCTCCTGGGAAGCTCCGCGGCCTCGGGCGCGCTGCGCGCCTTCGTGATCGAGAGCTTCCTCACGCCCGATCAGCGCGAGCTCTCGGAGCACCTCACCGATTCCTATATCGTCGAGCGCGCCAAGACGCTTTCCCTCGCCCAGATCCAGGACGAGACCAAGCGCGACCTCACTTCCCTCTTCATCGTCTTCGACAGCGAGAAGAGCCGGCAGATCGACGACGCCTACGACACCCTCCTCGCCTTCATAAACGTGGTCAACTTCGACTATTACTTCCTGCTCAAGAAATTCGACTCGGGCCTTCCCGAGCGCGGCTTCGCCTACAAGCCCAAGTTCGAAGCCATCAACGGCGAATACGTCGTCGACGATCTCCAGGACTTCCTCGAAGTCTTCGGCGCCCTCGATCTCGAGGCGGACTGGACGCGGATCTTCGGCGCCCTGAAGGATTACAAGAAGATCGATATCGTTCCCATCGACCAATGGGGCAAATTCCTGGTCGAGGCCTCGGAACTTCGCAAGAGCGGCGTCCTCGAGCAGATCGTCCGCCATCTCAAGGCCGATCCTTCCTGGGAGAGCCAGCCGCAGAAGCCGGTCGACCGCATCGTCGAGCCCTTCATCCAGAAGCTGAAGACTCAGATAGAGACGATCATCCAGCGCATCATCCAGGAGCGGCGGAATTCCAAGATAGACGAGATCGCCAACCAGGTCTTCGGGACGGGCATCATCCTCAGGATGAAGAACTACACCGAGAAGGCCAACGTGGTCTTCGCCA
Source organism: uncultured Treponemataceae bacterium (assembly GCA_964396415.1). Lineage (GTDB taxonomy): Bacteria > Spirochaetota > Spirochaetia > Treponematales > Rectinemataceae > UBA1306. Next base: position 3,243 of record CAYNFM010000087.1, read on the forward strand.
AGAAGATGCTCGGAGGCTACACGCAGGCCCTCGCCATGAACTACCTCAAGGCCTACCTGATGGACTACTTCAAGAAGGACATCCGGGAGCTCGTCGACATCCTCATTATCCGCGGCCAATGGACGGCCAGTCTCCAGTCGCAGCAGCTCTCCGAGTGCTACCACGCGATAATGGACGTATCCGACAAGATATTGCAGTTCGACGAGGAGCTCGCCGACGAGGGGGAGCTCGGAACCCGCATGCGATCGGCCCTCGCCAAGGCCGATCGCGACAAGGACGCGATGAAGTACCTGCGCGGCTCGCTCAAGGAGACGAACGACAAGGCTACGGGAATGATCAGCCGCGCCGCGGTCAACCTCATCGGCATCGGGCGCCAGCTCAAGAGCCTCATCGAGGATCTCGCGAAGCCCCACCACGATATTCTCATCAACTGGAAGGAAGTGGAGAGCCAGAGCCCGCGCCCGCTCAAGACCTGGCTCGTCGATACCTACAAGAAGCTCTACTATATCGTCCAGCTCCTGCAATATTTCGTGAAGAGCGGCGAGGAATGACGGACAGGATGCCGAGAATGCGATCGGACATGAACGACATGATGCCGAGGAAGCGCCGGCCGAGGAGCCACGCCGAGTCCCTCGTCACGGGACTCCTGGTAGGCGGCGGCTTCATGGCCTTCTGGGCCCTCGGCGGGCATCAGCTCTGGGCGCTCTTCGGCGCCTTCTTCGGCGGCCTCCTCCCCGCCGCCCGAGGCGTCGCGGGCATGATCGAGGCCCGCAGCTCCGCGCCGGCAGCCAAGAAGATCAGCGAGCGCGAGCGCGCCGTCGAGAACGAGCGCTCCGTCCTCGGCCTGGCCCGGCAGAGGGGCGGCCGCCTGACGCCGGCCCTCGTGGCCCTGGACTGCCCGATGGGCATCGAGGAGGCCGAGTCCGTCCTCGACGGCCTCGTCAAGAACGGCCACGCCTCGATGCGCGTTCGCGACGACGGCAGGATCGAGTACGAGTTCTCGGAATTCTTGCCGCGGGACCTGGGCGCCTAGCCCCCGATCCGGTACTTCTCGAACCTCGACTCGAGCCTCGCGGGCAGGCGCGCGCGCAGCAGGGTAGCGTCGTCCTCTCGGCCCTCCTCGAGGATCGAGGCCTCGCGGTGAAGCAGGGCCACCATCGCGTACTCGGCGTCGGGAACGCGGAGCCTGGCCTCGCCCGACGCCGCCGTGAGCTTGTCCTCCACCGCCGCGGAAAGCTCGCGCACTCCGGATCCCGTCTTCGCCGAGACCGGCACGCCGCCGGGGAATCGGTCCTTCCATCCGTCCAGGAAGGCGGGATCGGTCACGAGGTCTATCTTGTTGAGGGCGAGGACGCGGGGGATTTCTCCCGCGCCGATCTCGCGCAGGACCTTGCCAGTGGCGGCCATGCGGACGTCGGCCTCGGGGTCGGAGGCGTCTACCACCTCGACGAGGAGGTCGGCCTGGGCCGCCTCCTCGAGGGTCGCCTTGAAGGCCTCGACGAGGTGGTGGGGCAGGTTTCGCACGAATCCCACGGTATCGGTGAGGAGGAGGGAGCCTCCCCGAGATAGGGACATGCGCCTGGTAGTAGGATCGAGAGTGGCGAAAAGCTTGTCCTGGGCGAGGACGGAAGCGGCCGCGAGGACATTGAGGAGGCTCGACTTGCCGGCGTTCGTATAGCCCACGATGGCCGCCCGCGGCACCGAGGCCTTCTCGCGCCTCGCCCGCTGCACATCGCGGGACATGCGTACGTCCTTGAGCTCGTCCTTTATCTCGTGGATGCGATGCTCGATCTCGCGACGGTCGAGCTCGATCTTCTGCTCGCCCGAGCCCTTGGTGCCGTAACGGCCGCCCCGCTGCCGAGACAGGGCATCGTAGGAGTGAGCGAGTCGCGGAAGGGAATACTCGAGCCGGGCGAGCTCTACCTGGAGGCTTGCCTCCCTGGTGTGGGCTCGACTCGCGAATATGCGTATGATCAGCTCGTTGCGATCGTAGGCCTTGAGCCCCGAAAGCTCCTCCCAATTGCGCTGCTGAGTGGGCGTGAGCTGGTGATCGAAGAGGATCGAGTCGGCGTCCTGGGCCTTGGCGGCGGCGACGATTTCGTCGGACTTGCCCGTTCCCAGGAGGAGGGCAGGATTACGCTCGCGCAGACGGACGAGGATTCGCCCCGCCTCTTCGAGTCCTAACGTAGAGGCAAGGCCCCCGAGCTCGGAAAGAAGGCTCTCGGCCTCGGCCTTGGGAATTTTTTCGGTTTGAACACCGACCAAAAAGGCGCGCTCGGGGCGAACCGCCGTATCCTGAGTTACGTCCATATGTCACGAAGATACTTGAAAAACCGCCCGAGGGACATGGGCGCTCGCCGCGCTTGGCGTCGTTACAATGAGTTCTTTATGTATCTCTTTTAACTGAAATAAAATACAAATATATACTTATTCGCTTCTTTCTCCACGCGAAGTTGAAAACAAATCTTGTAAACCTTTACATTTTTAATTTACAAACTAGAATTCCCATGTTAGTCTCGCATCGTGCGCAGTACATCGACCCCAATGAGCCATCGGGAGCATTTCAAGTTCAAGGACTCGATGGTATCTTTCGGCTTCATCCTGCCGAGCCTGATTGGATTCTGCCTGTTCTTCGCGATCCCTCTGTTTCGCGGCATTTTCCTCAGCTTCACTGACTGGGATCTTTTCGGACCCGCAAAATTCATCGGTATCGCCAATTATAGGAAGCTTCTGGGCGATGAGGAGTTCTGGAACTCGCTCTGGGTCACCTTCCAATACGTTCTATGGAATATTCCGATCCAGACGGTCATAGCCATGGGCATAGCCCTGATTATGAAGCGGATCAAGTCCTCGAACCTCCTGCGCGGAGCCCTGATTGTCCCCTGGTTCCTTCCCAATGTCGTCGCCGCTTTGCTCGCCATGGTGATCCTCGATCCCGCCATAGGTATCGTAAACGAAGCCTTGAAGGCCCTCGGGTTCCATTCCTTGAGTTTCCTCACGACTACGCAGCTCGCGATGCCGTCCATCGCGGGAATAAACACCTGGAAATTCATGGGATATACGGCCTTGATCATCTTCGCGGGACTCCAGGCCATCCCGAGCGAGATCGAGGAAGCGGCCCTCATAGACGGAGCGACGGGCTGGACCGCCTTCCGGAAGATTACCTTGCCCCTCCTGCGTCCCGTCCTCGCCTTCGTGATAGTGACCTCGGTCATCGGTTCATTCCAGGTCTACGACACCGTCGCCATCGCGACCCGCGGAGGTCCGGTGAACGCGACCTGGGTAATGAACTTCTTCATTTTCAAGAACGCCTTCGAGGGCTATCGAATGGGCTACTCGACCGCCGCTTCCATCTTCCTCTTCGTCCTCCTGGTAGGCGTGGGTTTCCTCCAAATCAGGATGATGCGCGCCGACGAATCGGACTAAGGAGAATGCGGATGACCAGCGCCAAGCGGCCTTCGAGGTTACCGTTCATCATCGTCACCATCGTTCTCCTGCTCGTGACCCTCTTCCCGGTGTATTGGGTCGTCCGAATGTCCTTCACGCCGAACAAGCAGATAATGTCCGAGGGAGCGACCCTGTTTCCGTCCAGGCTAACCGCGACCAATTACCTCAGGGTCCTCGGCTTCATCGACAGCGCGACGGCGGTCAAGCTCGGCGGTTCGGGTCAGAAGATCAACTTCCTCCGATTCCTGCTCAACTCGATCTTCGTATCGACCGTGGTGACCCTCTCGATGGTCCTCTTCTCCGCGGCAGGAGCCTATGCCTTTGCGCGTCTCCGTTTCCCGGGCAGGAAGGCGATTTTCAATCTATACATATCCGCCTTGATGGTGCCGACGATCGTCATGATGATCCCTAATTTCATCCTCGTTAAGAACCTGGGATGGCTGAACAGCTACATGGGCATCATGGCCCCTTCCCTCCTGATGACACCCTATGCGGTATTTTTCCTGAGACAGTTCTTCCTCGGTATAAACCGCGAGCTCGAGGAGGCAGCCTTCATCGACGGAGCCGGAAAGCTGAGGATATTCTTCGGCATAATCGTCCCGATAAGCGTCACCTCCCTCACGACCCTGGCGGTGATCAGCTTCGTGGGCCAATGGAACGACTACATGTGGCCCCTCATCGTCGGTAAGGACGAGAAGGTACGCCTCTTGACCGTAGCGCTGGGCGTGTTCCGATCGCAAACTCCGCAGGGAAATCCCGACTGGGGCGGCTTGATGGCGGGCACGACCCTCGCCATCGTCCCTACCCTCATCCTGTTCCTCGTCTTCGGGCGCAAGATCGTCAATTCCATCAATTTCTCCGGCTTCCGCTAGCGAAGCCCGATGAAGCGTTTGAAGATCGTTCCCCCTGGGGGAATGCAGCAATACATGAGAATGGAGGATGAGTGTATGCTTAAACAGCTTCGCAGTCTGATCCTGCCCGTGGCGATGCTCGCCGCGCTCGCGGTCGGAGGCCTATCCGCCGAGCCGGTGACCATCAAGTATTCCCTGTGGGACGCCAACCAGCTCCCGGCTTATCAGAAGGTCGCCGACAACTTCATGGCGAAGAACCCCGACATAAAGATCGTGATCGACCAGGCGGGTTGGAACGATTACTGGACCGGGCTCCAGACCTCGATGGTCGGCGGCACCGCTCCGGACGTCTTCACCGATCACCTGGCCAAGGTCACCGACTTCGCGAGCAAGGGCCAGCTCGTCGACATCGAACCCTACGTGAAGCGCGACAAGGTCGACACCGCCGTCTACCTTCCCGGCCTGGCCGATCTCTGGACCAAGGCCGGCAAGCGCTACGGACTGCCCAAGGACTGGGATACTATCGCCGTCGTCGTCAACAAGGACATACAGAAGGAAGCGGGCGTCACGGACGCCGAGCTTGCCAACCTCACCTGGAACCCCAAGGACGGCGGAACCTTCGGCAAGGTGCTCGCCGAGCTCACGCTGGACAAGAACGGCAACAACGGCCTCAGCCCAAAGTTCGACCCGAAGAACGTCGTCCGCTACGGCATGGAGATCCAGCACAGCGACGATCGCGGCCAGTCCCAGTTCAGCTGCCTCGCGCTCACCACCGGCTGGTATTACACTGACGGCACCTTCAAGGCGAACTACCATTTCGACGACCCCCGCTTTATCCAGACCATCCAGTGGATGCTTGACATGACAAAGAAAGGCTTCATCTGCCCCTATGACATGACGGGGCTCTCCAATTCCAGCCTCTTCCCCGCCAAGAAAGCCGGCGCGACCCTGGACGGCTCCTGGATGATCGGCTACTACGCCAACAGCGTCGACTTCCCCGTCGCGTTCGCGCAGACCCCGATCGGCCCCGTCGGGCGGAAGAGCATGACGAACGGCCTCGCGGATTCCATCTGGGTCGGCTCCCAGCATAAAGAAGAGGCGTGGAAATGGGTGAAGTATCTCTCGAGCGCCGAGGCCGAGACCCTGGTCGGAACCTTCGGCGTCGTATTCCCCGCCGTCAAGGCCGGCGTCGACAACGCCCTCGCCGCTTACAAGGCGAAGAAAATGAACGTGAGCGCCTTCACCGACCTCGCTACCGGAAAGGGCACTACTTTCGTCTACCCGGTCCTCGATAACGGCGTCAAGGTCCAGGAGATAATGATCCAGGCCTTCGACACGATCTTCCTCGGAAAGGGCGAAGTCGCCGCCACCCTCGTCGCCGCGAACAAGAAAGTCAACGACCTATTCAAATAGCGGGTCTCGGACGTATCGTATCCAGGGAGGAGGCGACCGGCGCCTCCTCCTCGCATCGGAGGGAATGCATGAGCATCGTGTTTTCGCCCGAGAATCGCAGCTTCCACCTGAAGTCCGCCGATACGAGCTACGTGATAGGGATCGAAAGGTCCCGCTATCCGTCGTCGCGGTACTGGGGGAAGCTCCTCCGAGAGTGGCACGGCCCGGCCGACCTCGCCTTCGTCGACCGGCCCTTCACGCCGAATCCCGATCCGGAGGATCCGCTGCTTTCCCTCGATACTCTGCCTCAGGAGTATCCCGGCTTCGGCAACACCGACTTCAGGGCGCCAGCCTACCAGGTGAGGCAGGAAGACGGCTCGACAGTCACGGAACTGACCTATCGCTCCTTCCGCATCTTTCCCGGAAAGGCTGCCCTGGAGGGGCTTCCCTCCACCTACGTCGAGACGGACGACGAGGCCGATACCCTCGAGATCACCCTCGCGGACGAACTCATCGGGCTCGAGGTCCTTCTTTCATACACGGTCTTCGCGAGGCTCGACGCGATCACCCGATCGGTCCGGTTTTACAACCGAGGGATGCGGCCGCTCACGCTTCTTTGCGCCTCGAGCGCCAGCTTCGATTTTCCCGATTCCGATTTCGAAGCCCTGCACCTGGCCGGAGATTGGGCCCGCGAGAGGGGCATCGTCCGCAATCCGCTCGCGCCCGGCCTCTTCTCCGTCGAGAGCCGGCGCGGCGCCTCGAGCCACCAGCACAATCCCTTCCTCGCCCTGGTACGCCCGGGCACCGACGAGGACTCCGGCGAGGTCTTCGCCCTCAACCTGGTCTATTCCGGCAATTTCCTCGCGCGGGCCGAGGTCGACCGGCTGGGCGGGACGAGGCTCTCCATCGGGATACATCCCTTCGAGTTCTCCTGGCTGCTCCGTCCCGGCGAAGGCTTCCAGACGCCCGAGGCGGTGATGATCCATTCCGCGACCGGCCTCGGCGGGATGTCCTCGCGCTTCCACGACCTCTACCGATCGCGCCTGTGCAGGGGCCGGCATCGCGACAGGGAGCGGCCCATACTCGTCAACAACTGGGAGGCGACCTACTTCGACTTCGACGCCGTCAAGATACTCGCCCTCGCGGACGAGGCGAAGGCCCTCGGCATCGAGCTCTGCGTGCTCGACGACGGATGGTTCGGCAGGCGGGACGACGACCGGAGCTCGCTCGGCGATTGGAAGGTCGACGAAAGGAAGCTCCCCCTCGGCCTTGCCGACCTCGCCACCCGAGTAGGCGAGAAGGGCCTGAAATTCGGCCTTTGGTTCGAGCCCGAGATGGTCAGCCCGGATAGCGAGCTCTACAGGGCCCATCCCGACTGGTGCATCCACGTCCCCGCGAGGTCCCGCTCGGAGGGACGGCATCAGCTCGTCCTCGACTTCGGCCGGGCCGAGGTCCGCCGCTACGTCGTCGATTCGCTCTCGGCGATACTGGGCTCGGCGCCCATCGCCTACGTAAAGTGGGATATGAACCGGCACATGACCGAGGTAGGCTCGGCCGGCCTCCCGCCGGATCGCCAGAAGGAGACTTGCCATCGCTACATCCTCGGGGTCTACGAGGCGATGGAGGCCCTCACCGGCGCCTTCCCGGATGTGCTGTTCGAGAGCTGCTCGGGCGGAGGGGGACGCTTCGACCCGGGCATGCTCGCCTACATGCCCCAGACCTGGACCAGCGACAATACCGACGCCGTCTCCCGGCTCAAGATCCAGTACGGGACGAGCCTCCTCTACCCGCCCGTGACCATGGGCTCCCACGTGACGGCCGTCCCGAACCACCAGGTGGGCCGCGTGACCTCCCTCGAGTTTCGCGGCGACGCGGCGATGTCGGGCAACCTGGGCTACGAGCTCGACCTCGGCAGATTGACCGAGGCCGAGAGGATCGAAGTCGCCCGACAAGTCTCGTTCTACAAAAGCGTCAGGAGCCTCGTGCAGTTCGGCGATTTCTACAGGCTCCTCAGCCCCTTCGAGGGAGGCGCGACGGCGTGGATGTTCGTATCGAAGGAAAAGTCCGAGGCCTGGGCCCTCTATTTCCGGCCCTTGGCGGAAGCGAATGCGCCGCTCCCGATCCTGAGGCTGAAAGGTCTCGACCCCGAGGGCCTGTATGCCCTCTCGGGCGGGGGGCAGGTCTACGGCGGCGACGAACTCATGAGCGCGGGACTCGGGATCTCGCTCGGGCCAGGAGATTTCCGGAGTTGCTCGCTCCGCCTGAAGCGCTTAGGATAGCCTCATCGCATGACTATAATCGAGATCGCCAAAGAGGCGGGCGTTTCCATAGCGACCGTATCCCGCGTCCTCAACAACGGGTCGGTGAGCGCCGCGAAGCGGGCCAAGGTGGAAGCCGTCATCGAGAAGAATAAATTCACGCCCAACCTCCTGGCGCGGGGCCTCATCAACAGGCGATCCGAGACCATCGGACTGATCACCCATAGCGTCTCGAACCATTTCCACATGGACTTCATCCAGGTAGTCGAGCGGCGCTGCGACGAGATGGGACAGCTCCTCTTCGTCTGCATCTGCGAGGGCGAGAAGCTGGTCGAGAACGAGCGCCGCTTCCTCACAGACCTCGTCGCGCGGCAGGTGAACGGCATCATCCTCCACGATCCCTTCCCCGACAATTATAAATCGGGATTCCTGTCGCATGTCGCCAAGCAGATCCCCCTGATCATCGTCCACTCCTTCGGCTCCTGCGACGACATCAACTCGGTGGAGGTGGACCAGGAACTGGGGATGAGGAAGGCGATGCGACACCTGATCGACTTGGGTCACCGGGACATCCTCTTCCTGCGCGGAGCCATCGGCAACACCTACGACAGCAAGGAAGGGGTCTGGCGGAACGAGCTGACCGCCATCGGCGCGCCTCCGCCGCCGGAAAGCCGCATCGTGATCGCGAACGGGAACACGGAGGAAGGCATCCTGGAGTCGGAGGAGCGGCTCGACGCCCTGTTCAGGGGCGGTCGAGTCCCCACGGCGATCTTCGCCTGCAACGACATCATGGCCACCGGCGCGCTCAACGCCGCGAGGAACAACGATATCCCCGTGCCGGAGCGCCTCTCCCTCGTCGGTCACGACAATACGATCCTCGCCGCGAGCGGCCGCTTCACCTCCGTGGACCTGAAGACGCAGAGCGTGGGCCACGCCTCCGTCGACCTCCTCGCCTATGCGATGGACGGAGTCGACAAGGAGCCGCGGCGCCTCATCATCACTCCGGAGCTCGTCTTCCGCTCTTCTAC
>CAYNFM010000087.1:12318-13968 GCA_964396415.1 uncultured Treponemataceae bacterium
TTCGGAAGCCGCCGCCGCCGCGTCTCGGCCATTACGACGGACATTCGCCACGGCACGTAGCGATCCTCCAGGCCGTGGACGAAGAGCATGGCTATGCCGGTCTCGAGGATGGATCGGCTCGGATCGGCGTCGCGCAGGGAGAAGCCCTCGAGTCGGCGGCAGAAGGCGTCGGCGACGATTACGATCAGCTTGCGGAAGGGCCGCGGGACCATCGCCTCCTTGAGCCTATGATCCAGCTCGGCCGTGGCGCTCGAATAGGGACAGTCCGCGATCGCAGCGTCCAGGCGGGGGTCGAGCGGAGCGTACTGCAGGACCGTCGCGGCGCCCATCGACTCGCCGAAGACGACGAAGCCGCCCTCGTGGGGGAATCGGGCAAGGCCCCAGTCCGCCACTGCCTTCAGGTCGGCCTTCTCGTAATAGCCGTAGCTCGGCCTGCCCCCGCCGGAGCCGCCGTGCCCGCGCGAGTCGAAGGCGACGACGCTCCAGCCTTGGGCCCTGAAGAGCTCCATATAGCGGATCATGCTTACCCAGCCCATTCCGACTCCGTGATGGAAAATCGCCAACCGGGGCTCGCCGACGGTCGGGGCGCCCGCTAGGGCATGGACCTGGAGCGCATAACCCGTGGGGGAGGCAAGCTCCTCCTCGATCCACGGCAGGTCGAAGACGGACTCCTCGAAGTCGCCCGATTCGACCCCCTCGCGCCTGAGCCGGGCCTCGTCGCGCACTCGGTAGTGGATCATCCCTCGATAGGAAATCCAGCCCAGGAGGAGGACGAGCGCGGCGAGGGCCGCTATGCCGAATATCGTGAAGGAGATGAAATGATCCGACATGCCGACGAGTATAGCCTCGCTGCCGCGAAGGATGCTATAATCGCAGACGCATGCGCGAAGCATTCCCGGGGTCCACCATCCTCGCATCGGGCTTCCGGATACCGACGCTTCGCCGCCCCATCGCGCATACCTACGATATTCGCGCATTCTGACTCGAGTTCCTCCGAAACGCGAACGCGTTTCGGAGTCGAGTCGTCATATTCGTAAGGAGCCCCGTATGCCCGTTCGACTTACCGACCTCAGCCTGACCGTACTCGGAACGCAATACGCCGTGCGCGGCCCCATCGTCGCGCGCGCGGCGGAGCTCGAGAAATCGGGCAGGCGGATCCTGTACGGTAACATCGGCAACCCCCAGGCCCTCGGTCAGAAGCCCCTCACCTACATTCGCCAAACCCTTTCCCTCTGCGAGTTTCCCGCCCTCCTCGACTCCCCCGCCGCGCGCGGGAAGGACGCGATCTTCCCTCCCGACGTCGTCGAGGCCGCGCGCATCGTCCTGAAAGGCACCGTGCACGGCCTCGGCGCCTACTCCGAGTCCAAGGGAGTCGCGGTCATCCGCGAGGCAGTCTCGCGATTCATTTCCGAGCGGGACGGGATCGACTCCGACCCCGAGTGGATCTTCCTCGGGGACGGCGCGAGCAAGACCGTCCAGATGGCACTGCGAGTCCTGATCTCCGGCCCGATGGACGGCATCATGGTGCCGATTCCGCAGTATCCCCTCTACTCGGCCACCATCACCCTCTACGGCGGCCGACAGGTGCCCTATTTCCTCGACGAGGAGCGCGACTGGCGCCTCTCGCGCGAGCTCCTCGACAAGGCCTTC
>CAYNFM010000088.1:0-13727 GCA_964396415.1 uncultured Treponemataceae bacterium
TCTTGACGGGCGTGGCGCAGGAACTCACCAACGCCCATCCAGTCCCCGCGAAGAATCCGGCTTTCATGATGATCGGGAACGGAGATTTCCACGGCGTGCCCAACCTGGTCATAATCATGGCGGTCTGCTTCGCCCTGGGATATTGGCTCATGCGGTATACTCAGTTCGGCCGAAATCTGTACGCCATCGGCGGCGACTACGACGTGGCCCGCTACTCGGGCATCGACGTCATCCGCACCAAATGGTGGGCCTTCGTGATCAGCGGGGGCGCCGCCGCCCTCGCCGGAGTGCTGCTCTCATCGAAACTCAACACGGGCTCTTCGATTTACGGCGAGCTGACCGCCCTCGTGGTCAACTGCGGCGTCGTCGTCGGCGGCACTTCCTTCGCGGGCGGAATCGGAGGCATCCCCCAATCGGCGCTGGGCCTCTTGGTGTTCGGAATGCTTGACAACGCCATGAACATGCTGAACATCACCTCCTATTATCAGGTCATGCTCAAGGGCGCGGTCATCGTAGCGATCATCTGGTCGGATTGCTTCGCCAACAAGCGCAGGCGGGAGTTCGTTTAATATCATGGAAACCGCGACGATTCAGCGCATCCGAAAGTTGGGGTCGAGCCAGAGGATCATGACGCTCAAGTTGCGCATGGCCGCGGAGCCTCGCTATCTATCCGTAGAGCAGGCGCGAATCGTCACCGACTACTATCGGCGCAACCCCGACAAGCCGCGAAACATCCAGCGGGCCGAGGCCCTGGCCGAGACGATGCGCTCCATCGAGATCCGGATCGATCCCCTCGAATTGGTGGTCGGCAATCGCACCGCAGGTGTCAGGGCCGGAGTGGTTTCGCCCGAGGCGGGCATCTCCTGGGTCGATGCCGAGATCGAGAACCTGCCCAACCGTCCTCAGGACAAGTTCAATGTCCGGGCGGAGGATATCGAGACCTTTCGTCGCGATATCCTGCCGTTCTGGAAGGGCAAGTCGCTCGAGGACAGGGTGAAGTGGCTGATCGGCGAGGAGTTGGGCGCCATCGGCAGGGTCGCAAAGATCAACCAGACCGACCATGCCCAGGGCCACATCTGTCCCGACGTCCGCCGCTGGCTAGCCCTGGGGCCCAGGGGCATCCTGGACGACATTCTCTCGCGGCGCCCGGGCGCGTCGCCCGCCGCCGCGAGCTTCTACGAAGGCGTGGTTATCGCGCTCGAGGGAGCCTTGGACTTCATGAGGCGCTATGCCGTCCTGGCCGAAGAGATGGCCGAACGGACGGAATCGGCCGGCGAGCGGGGTAACCTGCGAAACATCGCCGAGCGCTGCGCGCGTCTCGCGGCCCAGCCGGCCGCAGATTTCCTCGACGCGGTCCAGTCCCTGTGGTTCCTCTTCGTCCTCCTGCACATGGAATCGAACGCCTCTTCTTTCTCGCCGGGGCGGATGGATCAATACCTGTTGCCGTACTACCTCCAGGACCTCGCTTCGGGGAAGCTCGACGAGGGCAGAGCGCTGGAGATCATCGAGGCGCTGTGGCTCAAGTTCAACCAGATCGTCTACCTGCGCAACTCCGGCAGCGCCAAGTATTTCGCCGGCTTCCCCATCGGCTTCAACGTCGCCATCGGCGGCCTAACTGTTCCCAGCGTCCCCGCTGGCGGGGACGCACGCGAGCTTGCTCGCGACGCCTCGAACGAGCTCTCCTATCTCTTCCTCAAGGCTCAGGCCGAGCTCGGCCTGCCTCAGCCGAACCTGTCGGCGCGCCTCTCCGAAAAGTCGCCGGAGGACTTCGTCAGGGAATGCAGCCGGGTCATCGGCCTCGGCTCGGGCATGCCCCAGATCTTCAACGACGAGAGCATCATCCCGGCGCTGGAGGCGCGGGGCATATCGCGCGAGGACGCCCGAGACTACGCCATCGTCGGCTGCGTGGAGTTGAGCACCCACGGCAACAACCTCGGCTGGAGCGACGCCGCCATGTTCAACATGGTCAAGGCCCTGGAACTCGCGCTCAACAACGGCGTGTGCCTCTTGAGCGGCAAGCGCATCGGGCTCGATCTCGGATGCTTCTCGGACTATCGGAGCTACGAGGAATTGGAAGACGCCTTCCGCCGGCAGATGGACCATTTCGTCGACCGGATGATAGCGGCCTGCGATACGGTGGACCGCCTGCACGCCGAGCTCCTGCCTTCCCCGCTCTTGTCCGCGGTCATCGACGGCTGCGCGGAGAAAGGGCTGGACGTCACCGCCGGCGGAGCCCGCTACAACCTGTCGGGCATACAGGCCATACAGGCGGCTAACGTGGCGGACTGCCTCGCCGTCGCGAAGAAATGCGTCTATGAGGACCGCAGTCTGCGGGCGGAGGACCTGCTCGCCGCCCTCAAGTCCGACTTCGAGGGCTCGGAGAGCCTGCGCCAGCGACTCATCAACAAGGTCCCCAAATACGGCAACGACGTCGAGTGGGTCGACGCCATAGCAGCGAAGTGGGTGGGCTATTTCGCGGGCAAGCTGGCCGGCTACGCGAACGCCCGGGGCGGCATTTACCACGCGGGGCTGTACACGGTCTCGGCCCATATTCCCATGGGGCAGAACGTGGGCGCCTCCCTCGACGGACGCAAGGCGAGAGATCCGCTGGCCGACGGCGGCATGTCCGCGATGTACGGGCGGGACCGCAATGGCCCGACCGCGCTCTTACGCTCGGTTTCTCGGATCGACGCCGGGAACGGCAGCAACGGCACCCTCCTCAACATGAAGTTCCTGCCCGAATTCTTCCGCACCGAGGAGGGGATCGCCAAATTCGCGAGCTTCCTGCGGACCTTCGTCCGGCTCCGTATCAATCACGTCCAGTTCAACGTGCTGCGCAAGGAAGACCTCCTGGCAGCCAAGGCGAATCCGGAAACCTGGCGAGGACTCACGGTGCGCGTGGCGGGCTACACGGCCTATTTCCTCGAGCTCGCCGACGATCTGCAGGACGAGATCATCGCCAGAACGAGCTACGGCGAGTCCTGATGGACGAGCTACGGGGACAGGCGATGGACGGGAGCATAATCGACATCAAGCGCTTCACCATCCACGACGGCGAGGGCATCCGCTCGACCGTCTTCCTGAAGGGCTGCGGCCTGCATTGCGCCTGGTGCCACAATCCGGAAGGCATTGAGGGCGGCATAGGCCTGTGGTACTTCGGCGGCCCGTGCATCCGTTGTCGAGCGTGCATCGGCTCCTGTCCCGAGGATGCCTTGTCGGCCCACGACGATGCCGCCCCGTTCATCCGGATCGATCGCCGGCGCTGTACCCTCTGCGGACGCTGCGTCGAGACCTGCCCGACGACCGCTCTCTCCTTCGACGGCCGGCGCTTATCCAGCGAGGCGGTCGTGGAGACTTTACTTCGCGACCGGGAGTTCTATCGACAGTCGGGCGGGGGCATCACGATCTCCGGGGGAGACCCCTTGATCCAGTACGACTTCGCCCTGGAGATACTGAGGGCCTGCAAGGCGGCGGGGCTGGACACCGCGATAGAGACCTGTCTGCAGGGACCCTGGGATATCGTCGAGGCCTTCCTTTCGTCGACGGATCTTTTCATCGTCGATTTGAAGCTGGACGACGCCCGGCTGCACGAGGAGTACACCGGTCACGGCAACGCCCTCATCAAAGAGAATTACCGACGCCTGGCCGGCCGGCGAGGAGCCTCCGTCCGCGGGATGGACCTGCTGACGAGGATTCCGCTGATTCCCCGAGTGACCGCCCGCCCGGACAACATACGGGCCATAGCCGCCTTCGTCCGCGGATGCAATCCGGGCGGAAAGGTCGAGCTCATCAACTTCAATCCGCTGGCGGAGAACAAGTACCGCCTCATGGACCGCGATCGGGAGTTCATTCGGCGCCTGCACCCGCTAGGGGCCGAGGAGCTCTCCGAGCTTCAGGCCTTGCTCGAAGCCGAAGGCCTGGCGGTGATCCGCGAACATCGTCTATGAGCGAGCTTCAAAGCATGATCGCCGAGGCCGAGGCCGGGAGGCCCGTCTACATCAGCCGCGTCCACGAGAGCTTCGACGCGCTGCCGCAGGGACGGAGCTCTCGCTTCGTCCTCGTCGTCGACCTGCTCGACATGAACGGCAAGAGAGCCTGGGAGCTGCGGCTGCCCGAACTCGACCATTGCGCTCCCCAAGAAAAGGCCTTTGTCCGCGCTTATGTGTACGCCGAGACCTACAACATCCTTTCCGGCATAGGCGCGCGCTCCATGGCGGTCTTCGCCGACCGCGCATCCCGAGAGTCATTCGAGCTGGCCGCGAGCCTGAACGAAGTCTTCTGCGTGGACAAGAGCCGCGGCCAACGGACGGGCTACGGCCGGGCGATCAACGTCCTCGATCGGATGATGGCCGCGATTCGACCCGGCGAGCCGCCTTTCCGCTTTACCGTCGACGACCTGTCGGCGCTGCCGGTCATCGAGGCGCCGCTCCGCCCGAAGGGCGACGGCCTCCAGGCCTTCAGGAGCTGCGCTCTCGGGCTCGAAGGCAAGGCCTTCTGCGGCATCGACGTGGGGGGGACCGACATCAAGGCGGTCCTGGTCGACGATGGCCGCGTCGTCGACTACAAGGAGTACGACTGGTTCCCGGCCGGCTTCACCCGATCCCGCCAGCTGGTGGACCCGATTTGCCTGATCGCGCGGCTGCTCCGGGCCAGGCTGTGGCTGCATCGCGCGCGAATCGCGGACGATCGCATCGCCGTCGCAATGGGCAAGGACGCGAGCGACGAGACGATTACGCGCGTCCTGGGCTGCCTCGAGGCCGCAGGGCTCGACAAAGGGCTCCGCTTCGACGGAATCGGTCTCTGCTTCCCCGACGTCGTAGTCGGCGACAAGATCGTCGGCGGCGAAGTGTACAAGACTCGCGGGATCCGCAATAACGCGGCCATAGACTACGAGACCGATTTTTCCGAGCTCACCGACCTCGATCTGCGGCTCGCCGCCTGGGTCGCGCCGCGGGGCAAAGTGCGAATCATCAATGACGGGCCGATGGCCAGCTTCACCGCGGCAGTCGAGATCTCCGCGTCGCCCGAGACCTCGGCCCCGCTGGTGGCCGCCGAGGTCGCCCACGGCGTGTTCGCCCACACCCTCGGCACCGAGCTCGGCACCGGCTGGGTGACCGAGACCGGAGAGATCCCGAACATCCCCCTCGAGGTCTACAACTTCATCATCGACCTCGGTTGCTGGCCCGATCGGAGCTACGAGCCGGACGACCTGCGGAGCGTCAACAACTTCAACACGGGGCTGCCTGGCACGCTGCAGAAATACTGCAGCCAGTCGGGCGTCTTCCGCCTCGCCCTGAAGTATTTCCCCGCCGAGCGCCCCGACCTGTTCCGGGAGCTGCAGGACAAGGGCTTCGTCGAGCAACGCCCGTCGGGCGCCTCGAAGGGCTGGTACGTCCCCACCGAGCCGCTAGACCGGCGAAAACCCTTCCTTGAGCACATGATGGCCCTGCTCGACCGCGAGCACGACGAGACCAACCGCAAGATCTGGCGCGAGATCGGGGAATCCCTGGCCGTCACCCTGCTCGAGACCAAGCGCATACTCGAACCCGGCTCGGACGATCGCTTCCTCTTCGGGCGGCTGGTCAAGAGCAGGAGCTGTTTCGATGCGCTGGCGGAGGGAGGACGGAGCATCAAGCCCGACCTCCGTCTGTTCATGGCGGGCACCGGCATGGCCAACACGCCCCTGATGAAGCAGCTCGAGGGTCATCCCGACCACAGCGTCGCCCAGTTCGCCCAGGCTATCGGCGCCGTGTACTTCGTCAATGGCCATTGAGGGATACCCGAAAAGGAGAGAATCGTGAAAGAGCAGAATTACCTGGACAAGCTCGTGGGCGTCTTCGGGCACCCGGCGGCCGAGAATCCCGGCGTGATCATCCAGGAGGCCGCCTTCCGGGACCTGGGGCTGCAGCGCTGGCATTTCCTGACCATCGACGTCGACCCCGACAAGCTCGGCGACGCCATCCTCGGGCTGAAGGCCATGAAATTCCGCGGCATCAACTGCACCATCCCGCACAAGATCGAGGCGTTGAAGTACATCGACAAGGTCGCGCCCAGCGCCAAGCTGATCGGCGCGGTGAACACCATCATCAACGACGACGGGGTCTTGACAGGCGAGAATACCGACGGCCAAGGTTTCATGATCGCCCTCGAAGAAGCCGGAGTCTCCGCCAAAGGGAAGAGGGTGGTCGTGCTCGGAGCCGGCGGAGCCGCTCGGGCTATCTGCGTCGAACTCGCCCTTGCGGGAGCCGATCGCCTGACCATCGTCAACATTCCGAAGGACATGGCCCTCGGCGAGAGTCTCGTGAAGATCCTCGAGGAAAGCACGAAGGCGGCGGTCGATTACGTGCCGTGGGTGGGCACGTTCAAGATCCCCGCCGGAACCGACATACTGGTCAACGCCACGTCGATCGGCCTGTACCCGAACGTCGACGACAAGCCGGACATCGACTACGATTCCATCGCCAAGGGCACCTACGTTCAGGACGTCATCCCGAATCCGGCCTTCACCCCTTTCCTGCAGGAAGCCGAAAAGCGCGCTCTGCGCTGGCAGAGCGGCATGCGGATGCTGGTCAACCAGGCGGCCCTCAACATAACCATGTGGACGGGACTGAAGCCGGACAAGGACGTGATGATCAAGGCCTTCCAAGAGGCCGTGTCGTGACTGAGCAAGGGATCGGGTCACCGATGAGGAGACCATGAAGATTCGCGCCAAGCTGACGCTCTTGATCCTCGGTAACTTGGCTTTGCTCGCGATAGCCGCTTCCCTGTACTTCATCCTCCTCTTCCCCGTCGACAGGATGGAGAAGGAAAAGTCCTATTTCACCGACCTGTCCTCCGCGATGCGGTTGCAGCAGGTGGCGCTGAATAGGTTGTCCTACTTGCCTATCGTAAAAGCCTACGCGTCATTCACGGATGCGACCGTCGCCTTGGATGCGTCCTTCAAGAATCTCGATAACGTCAAGGTCCTTCCCACGGCGAATGCGGACTTGAAAAACGACATCGATGTCATCAAGGGCCTCAAGGATGTAGCCCACGATAGCGTCGCCAAGATCGACGATGATTCCCGGACTTTGATCGCGTCGATGAAATCGCTCTTCGCCTTCCTGGACATGATCAATCTATACGAGCCCTACGCGCGTACCTTCAATAGTCAGGCGCAGAAATCCGAGGCCGAAGCGGTCAAGGCCCTGATCAAGCCCTTCATGTCCGACATCCTGGGCATGGATGTCTCCATAGACATGTTCGAGGATACCATCTCTCAGCAGTTCGCGAAGATAGACCACGAGATCGCCGCGGTCCGCTCCAGGGCCTTCGGCACCGCGGGGATCATCGTCGTGATCATCGTCGGCATCACCCTCCTCGGCTCGATCCTCATCGCCCGAGGCATCGCGAAATCTATCATCCGGATCGAGCGGAATATAGTCCTTCTAAAGGAAGGCGACCTCTCGAAGCGCTCGAAGCTCTCCACGAAGGACGAGATCGGCTCCCTCTCCGGGAACTTGAACCTCTTCCTCGATGGGCTGTCCAACTCGATTCTCAATATCAAGGATATCTCGAAGGCCAATATCGACTCCAAGGGCAAGCTTATCATCGCGGCGAGCGAGGCCACGAGCTCGGCGACCCAGATCGGCGCCAACGCCAAGTCCATCGAGAAGCAGGTCCGGAATCTCGACGGGCGGATAGCCGAGTCGGCCGGATCGATCGGCAAGATCGCCGTCGGCATAACCGACCTGAAATCGCAGATAGAGGGCCAGGGCGCGATGGTGGAGGAGGCGACCGCATCGGTCACCGAGATGCTCTCCTCTCTCACCAACATGAGTCGGATCACCGAAAAGAACCAAAAGGCCGCCGAGGATCTGGTCGCCGTCTCGGAGCGCGGCCGGACCGTCTTCGAGACCGTATCGGCCAAGATAGGCGAGATACCGCAAAATATAGGCGTGATCCGCGACATGGCGACCGTCATCCAGAACATCGCGTCGCAAACGAACTTGCTGGCCATGAACGCCGCGATCGAGGCGGCCCACGCGGGCGAATCGGGTCGCGGCTTCGCCGTAGTCGCGGACGAGATACGCAAGCTCTCCGAAGCCTCTACGACGAGTTCGCGCGACATAGCAGAATCGATCAAGGGCATCGTCTCGAAGATCGAGGAGGCCTCGACGGCCAACGCAGGGACGAACGGCGCCTTCGCTGCGATAGAGGAAAGGATCAAAGGGGTCTCAACGTCGATGACCGAGATTCACGCCAGTATCAACGAAATACAGGTAGGCAGCAAGCAGATCCTCGATGCCATGGTCGACCTTCAGGACAGGTCCCTCGGCGTCAG
The DNA here is from genome assembly GCA_964396415.1 of uncultured Treponemataceae bacterium. Classification (GTDB taxonomy): domain Bacteria; phylum Spirochaetota; class Spirochaetia; order Treponematales; family Rectinemataceae; genus UBA1306. The sequence goes on from CAYNFM010000088.1 coordinate 8,324, forward strand.
GGCCGGCTCAAAATCGATGGAAGAGGGCTCGACCGAGATCACGGAGATGATGGCGGACGTGGGTAGGATATCCAGCGAGGTGGCGAACAATATAACCGAGATTGCCCACGGTATCGAGGATATCGGGTCGTCCATACGTTCGGTCGGATCCCTGTCCGAAGACGTCGGCTCCGGCAGCGCCCTCCTCGACGCCGAGGTCAGCCGATTCAAGACCGCCGTCGGGTAATGGAAGTCTGGCGACAGTCGACGTCCACTCAGGAGCGCAGGGGAACACGGGTACCCCGGAGGGCCGCCTCATAGGGTCGTCAGTGACAGGATCCGCCGGCGAGTCGCTCGTCCAGGGCCCCGACGCTCGCTCGTATGGAATTCGAAGCGCCGCCCGACAAAGCCAGGCTCTTCATCATCCCGTCGATCCTCGCGTTCGAGAGAGGCCCGATTCGCCGCCCCGATACGCCCGATCAGCCCCGCATTTTCATTTCAGTCTACCTCGACGCTGAAAATTCGTCCGGCGGGGATTTCAACCTGAATGATTCCATCCGCGCCGGTCTCCGTCTCGCGTGTCCTTTTTTCGCCCAAGTCGACTTTCCAGGCGCGCGTCGCGGGGAGAGCCACGGCGATCCTGCCCGAGACATCCGAAGAGCCGGGATTGAAGAGCCTGAGGACGAGGAAACCCATACTCCTGGACAGGCGACCCGAGGCTCTTGCCCTTACCTGGTACGCGAAGAGCCCGTTCGAATACGCCTCGGCCTCGCGATAGACGCGGCCCTCCTCCCAATTACCGCGATACGGATAGATCGAGTTCTCCAATTCCATATTCCTGAGTAGCCGACTTCCGTCCTTGCCCGGGAAGACTCTGACGGCCTCCCACCAGGTCACGATCATGTTTCCCATCGCGCGGAAGAGCGTCAGGTAGAGGGTCTTATCGGGATCGTCGCGCATCTCGTATTCCGTGAACTCGAGAAGGACGATTCCCGACTCCTGAACTTGGTTCTGGAAAATACCGCCAAGCGGATGGGCACGACGATTCGTTGGGCAATTCAGGATAGCCTAAAGTAATTCGATCTTCCATCCCCGTTCCTGCCTGAGCCCCTTCATCGCGCTTTCGGACTGAGGCCCAGAACAAGTCGATCTCGGGTCGTTTACCTGACCGAGGATATTCGGTATTCAATTCAGTTTCTTTTGTATTCAGCCTGAAATATTTTGTTCTCAGACTCAATATGGGCCGTTCCGAGTCTCAATCTCCGGCTCGCTTCGTCGGTGTAAGTAGCTAGGATGACAGTCTTTCGGAGAGCGATCCGAGTGGGGCGGTACGGAAAGATAATCGCGATCTTTTGAGATGCCTTCATCGCGGGGAATTCGGGCTAGGATTCGGCCGTGCTCGCGCGAGTCGCTTCCCGTAGATAGCGTCTCTCCATGATGCCCGGAAGGATGGACCGCGGGACCATCCTAGACAGGAGAATGCCGGCATGGTGCGAGGCCCCTGTAATGACCAGCTTCCTGCCTCGCTTCCAGGCACGGTAGCCCGAGAGGGCCACCACGCGCGCATCCGCCGTGCCCGCTAAAGCTCCAATTCCGGCCCGAGCCTGAAAGCCGGTCTTCGTAGGTCCCGGGCACACGAGCGTGACCCTCACTCCCGTCGATTTGAGCTCTTGGGCCAGCGATTCGGAAAAGGAAAGCACGAAGGCCTTCGTCGCGTGGTAGATCGCGAAGAAGGGACCGGGGACGAAGCCCGCGCCCGACCCTATATTGACCACGCTGCCCGCGCCCGCGGAAATCATGGCCGGGAGGAGGAGGCGAGTCAGGTGAACGAGGGAGGCGATATTCAGTTGGATCATGCGCAGCGCGGCCTCGGGCTCGCTCTCGGCGAAGAGACCATAGCTTCCGAAGGCCGCATTGTTGACGAGGACGTCCACGCGGGCATTCTCACGGAGCAGCCGAGCGTAGAGATTTTCCGCGGCCTCCGCTTTCTCCAAGTCAGTCTCGAACGCCGAGACGGAGAGTGCCCCAAGCCCGGCAAGCTCCGTCGCGGCCTCGGCGAGGCGGCCCGGGTCCCGACCGACGATCAGGAGCCGGTGTCCGTCCGAGGCAAAGAGCCTTGCCAGCTCCAGTCCGATGCCACCGGAGGCGCCCGTGATGAGAACCGTCGAAGCGCCGCTCACTTCTTCCATCCCATGCTCCCCGCGATTATCCTATCCAGCATCCGTGCAGGGAGGATCCGGGGAAGCGCCCATGCCCTCAGCGGATGCGGAACGACCGAAAAGCCGTAGCGCGTCCTGGGATGCTTGACCGTCAAGGCCTTGTGGATGACGCGGCCCAGATATTCGGGCGAATGCCCGCCGAGGCCGGTGTTCATCATGTAGGTCCTGAAGGGTTCCAGCGAGGGCCCATATTCGGTCGCGGCGTACGCGGACATGTCCGCCTCCTTCGCTTTGTCCCAGATCGCGGTTCGGACACCGCCCGGACCGATCACGATGACGTCTATCCCGTGCAGGAGCAACTCCCTACGCAGGCAATCCGAGAGGCCTTCAAGGCCGAACTTGGACGCGTGGTATGCGCCGATGAAGGGGCCCGCGATCTTCCCGCCGATCGAGCTGATGTTGACGATCCTTCCGGGAGCGGAGCCCTTCCCCCGATCTCCCCGCAGGAGCCTTACGAATGCCTGGGTGACGATGAGAGGCCCGATGAGGTTCACTTCGAGCTGATGCTTGAACTCGCTAATCGGCTGGTAAATGAGGGGAGCGGGCATCGCCACGCCTGCGTTGTTCACCAGGCCGGCCAGCGCTTCGCCTTCGAGCATGGACTCGACCGAGGATGCCGCCCGCCGCGCCGCGTCCTCGTCGGTGATGTCGAAGATCAAGGGGCGGAACCGCGGACCGAGCTCCGAGGATAGCCTGTCGGCATCCGCCTGTCTGCGTACGCTGCCGTATACGCGGAAGCCCTTTTCGACGAGGACTTTCGTCGCGCCCATGCCGATCCCTGTGGAGACTCCCGTGACGACGACGGATTTCATTGCGATTCGGCCTCCCTTTCGCTCGTGGGCCTTTCCTATAAGGTATACTATGTATACCTTCACATTTCAGAAGGTATATCTTCCATGACGCCGCGTCAAGGGATATAGTAGCGAGACATGCCTTACCCCTCAAAGACGAGTGCCCGAGAGATACTTAAGACGGCCATCGACCAAGTCGAGACGGCGGGTCTCGCCGGATTGAACATGCGCGACCTCGCGGTCCGCCTCGGCATCACGCCGCATTCCCTCTACCGCTACTATCCCGACAGGGCGACCCTGGAAGCGAGCATCGCAGAGACGGGCCTGCGCCGCCTTCGCTCCATCCTCGAAAGGGCGATCGCCGGGAGGGACGGCTGGGACGCCATCCGCGGCGGAGCCAGGTCCTACCTGCGCTTCGCCCGAGCGCACCGGCATTTGTACGATGTCATGATGACGGGCCTTCGGGAGACCCCGGGTCTCCACGAAGCGCGGCAGGACCTGTGGTTGTTCGTCGTCTCCCGCGCGGAAAAACTGGTCGGCCCGGGCCTCGCCCCGCGGGCCGCCCTCGCTCTCTGGGCTCTTTTGCATGGCTTCGTCCAGCTCGAGGACTGCCTCGGCGGAGGCAAGCCGAAGAACGGCTTCGACATCGGTCTCGAGGGACTGATAGCGGGGCTTTCAGAGTTGGGCGGGGCATCGCGGAAAGGACACATGCGTCTTCCGTGGAACACCGCGTGAAAGCAGGTCTGTGGCCGCAGAGCTCGGGATCGGAAGAGCCCCCGCGGGATCAGCCCGAGTACCCTCCGCGGAGGCTATGAGGGCTGCATATTAGATAGAGTTTTTTGGGTACATGGCTACAGGCACTACCGCGCGGCATCAAGTGCGCACGAGCTTGAGCGACGAGTATCCGTTCGAGAAAGAGGAAATTTGAAAGATACAATAGGGGGGTACCATGACTCCAGACCAGCTTGCTTTAACGGCTCATAGAATCGCCGTGCTCTCCGCTTCCAAAGCAAGAATGATTCGCTTTGGAGGCATTGCCTTATTGTTCAGTTCGCTTCTCATGCTCGGGAGGTCGATTTTTTTCATCTTCATTCCGGCGCCTCCCGCAAATGGCGAAAGCGCGCTTAATTGGGTGGCTGATGCGCATTTTTTATTGGCGATGTCCAACGAGTTGCTGTTTTTCGCCATTTTCGCCATGTTGCCTGCTTCCTGTGCCTTATTCATTTTATTCAAAGAACAAAATATGACGAAAGCCGTTCTCGGCTGCGGGATCATCCTGATTTCCGTGCCGATAGTATCTTTATTGAACATCATACATGGCAGGCTCGTGTATCCGATTTTCGGGGTTCTCCCGTCTGAAGAATCGGTTCGGTACAGCATCAGCGTTTTTTATGGAGGCATGCACGCCGTCAACCTGATGTACGCAATCGCGCTAGTGATCCTGGGATCGGCAATGCAAGACCAGCGATGGGGAACTCGATATCTCGCATTGAGCGTCATTGTTGCCATTTCAGAAATAGCCGGGGCCTATCCCTGGATAATAGGACGGCTCTTCGATGGAATTACGCAGGTTATATATGTCTTCTGGCTCGCGATTATCGGGATCAAGGTATTCAAACTTGGGTACTCTCCCGCCGACCAACAGAAATCAGGTTGATCGGTTCTTGAGGCTTAGTATAGGATTCCAGTATCGACGCCAAGATCGCCGTCGATCCCCACCGTATCGAAGTCGCGCAGAGGATGCTACACTAATGACGGCCAAGCAGTGTGTTCATCGAGGAGGCGCATCGAGATGTCTTCGGTAAGGAAAGCGAAAGCGTCCGATCTCTCTGTCAACGAGTTTTCGAGAGAGGCTTGCCGTGGAAGCGGCAGCCGCATGAGCGGCGCGGATTTCGCCGGCCTTCGCGCTTCCTTGGGGAAGAGCCAGCGGGAGCTCGCGGAGCTCCTCGGGATTTCCCGACGGACCGTGGAGAGCTACGAGCAGGGAGGGCGCATCGTGCCGAGCTACATCGAGCGCCTCCTGTACTTTCTCCGGTTCAGGCTGAACGAGCTTGGATCCGAAACCGGAGATCCCTGCTGGAAGGTAAGGAATTGCCCCGAGAACCTGCGCTCGAGGTGCGTCACCTATGTCGCCATGAAAGGCCATGTCTGCTGGTTCCTCACCGGTCGGCTTTGCGACTCCGCGAAGAAGGGCGAGGCCGAGGGCGGCTGCGATACCTGCGACGTCTTCACGAAGATACGAGCGAGAGTCGAAGGAGGAGAGCCGCGATCCCATAAGGGTTCCGCGCGGCCTAAACGCGAGAGAAGGGCAGGCTGAGAAAAAGGCGGTGTCGGTATCCTGCACGAAGGACATTTTGCCTTCTCTCGCGTCCGGCATCGAGTCTGCTTACTATGGTTTTGTAAAATTCAGTAGAG
>CAYNFM010000089.1:0-13613 GCA_964396415.1 uncultured Treponemataceae bacterium
GGTGGACACCTCCGTCGACGAGGCCGACGTCGGGAGCGTGAAGACCGGAGAGGCCTCCGTGCTCACCGTCACCGCCTTTCCCAACCATCCCTTCGCGGGCACGGTGAGTCAGGTAAGGGTGAATCCCACGACCGTACAGAATGTCGTCACCTATGACGCCGTGGTCTCCGTCCACGATACTTCGGGCATGCTCCTGCCGGGCATGACCGCCCAGGTGAACATCGAAGTGGGGAAGCGAGTCCATGTCATGGCGGTGCCGATTGCCGCCGTCCTCTACAGGCCCCTGGCCGCGCCGGCGCCCGCGCAAGGAGGGGCTTTCGGCGGGGGCTTCGGGGCCGGGATCGTGCAGTCGACCGGAGGGCCTCCCGCCGGGCAGGCCGTGGCCGGCGCGCCGGGTTCGCAGGTGACGCTGTGGCTGCTGCGCGCGGGCCGTCCGTTCCCGACGCAAGTAGTGATAGGGCTTTCGGACGGCAAGAATATCGAGATAGCGAGCGGCAACCTGGCCGAGGGCGATCAGGTGATAGTCGCGCAGTATCGCGGCGCGGCGCGGAACGGAGCCGGCAGGCCATCGGCCAACGGAAGCGGCGCTCAGAGCTCCGCTTCTCCGTCCGCGAACGGCTTTCCGAATGCGGCCCCGCAGGCCGGGACAGGGACTTCGCCCGGCTCAGGCGCAGGCGCCGGTCGACCTTCGTCGGCTCGACCGGCTTCGGCACAGCCCGGCGCGAGACCCGCGAACGCCGACGGCGGCTCGACCGTCGGCAAGCGCCCGGCGGCATCGGCCTCGGATCAGGGCGCTACCTCGGATGCGCATCCGAAAAGGAACATGGATTGGAAAAAGCGCGCCGATGCGGCATCGGGAGCGGAAACGCAGAACGCCGTTCCGCAGACGGGCGGCGCGCCGGGAACGGGCGCGAATGCCCCGGCGGGACAGTGAGCATGACGAACCTAGGGGAATCGGAAGATCAAAGCCCGCTCATCGAGGTCCAAAACCTGACCAAGGTGTACGGAGAGGGCGAATCCGAGGTTCGGGCGCTCGCGGGGGTCAGCTTCTCGGTGTGTCGAGGCGAGTTCGTCGCCATCATGGGGCAGTCGGGATCGGGCAAGTCGACGCTCATGCATCTGCTCGGCTGTCTCGACAGGCCGACTTCCGGGTCCTACCGCCTCTCCGGCCAGGAAGTCGCCGGCCTTTCCCGCGATCAGCTGGCCGCCGTGCGTTCCAAGCAGATCGGCTTCGTCTTCCAGAGCTTCAACCTTCTCGCCAGGACGAGCGCCCTCGAGAACGTCGAGCTTCCCATGCTCTACGCCGGGACCCCTCGGGAGGATAGGGAAAGCCGCGCCAAGGTCCTCATCGAAGAGGTGGGCCTGGGCTCGCGCATGGATCATAGGCCGAACGAACTCTCCGGAGGCCAGCAGCAGCGCGTCGCCATCGCCCGCTCGCTCGCGAACGGGGTTCCCCTCCTCATGGCCGACGAGCCGACGGGGAACCTGGACAGCGCGAGCAGCGTCGAGATCATGAACCTCTTCCGCCGCCTCAACCGCGAGTCCGGGATTACGGTCATAGTCGTAACCCATTCCACCGAGATAGCCGCCTGGTCCGACCGCGTCATCACTTTCAAGGACGGGCTGATCGTCAGCGACAAGCCTACTTCGGAGCAGGCCTCCGAGGGGGACTGCGAGGGTACGGCGGCACTCGCCCAGGCGCCGCGGGGCACGGGCATAAGTCTCGTCGTCCTGATACGGACGGCATGGAAGGCCTTACGGCGAAACATCAGCCGCTCGCTATTGACCATGCTCGGCATCATCATAGGTGTCGGCGCCGTCATCGCGTCCATGGCGATCGGCTCGGGGGCCCAGGCGGCGGTGCTCAAGCAGATAGAGACCTTGGGGGCGAACCTCGTAGTGATCACTCCGGGCAGCATCTCGACGGGAGGGGTACAGATGGGCTCGGGTACTCGTACGACCCTTCTCTTGAGCGACGTGGCCGCCATCGCCGAGAATGTGCCTGAAGTGGCGGGGGTCTCTCCCTACTCCCAGATCTCCTCCCAGGTAATAGCCGGCGGCCTGAACTGGTCGACGATGATCGCCGGAACGAATACCACCTATCCCGAAGTGGGGAATTGGACGATCGCCCAGGGACGGTATTTCCTGGATGACGAGGTGGCGAAAGTGTCGAAAGTGGCCGTCCTCGGGACTACCGTCGCCGCCAACCTCTTCCCGACCGGGTCGGCAGTGGGCAGCGAGATAACCATCAAGAGCGTGCCCTTCAAGGTCATCGGCATATTGGGAGCGAAGGGCCAGACCGGCTTCGGCAGGGACCAGGACGACATCGTGATGGTTCCGATCACCACCCATCAGCAGAGGCTGTCGGGTCAAACCTGGGTCAACAGCATCCAGATCTCCGCTTCCTCGCCCGACGTGGTCGACGGCGTAGTAGACTCGACGGAGCGGCTCCTTCGGCTTCAGCACCATCTCTCACCGCGCCAGCCTGACGATTTCACCATCCGCAACGTCGCGAACGTCCAGCAGGTGCGGATCGCGACGACGCAGACGCAGTCCCTCCTTCTCGCGGCGGTCGCGGTCGTCTCGCTCGTGGTCGGCGGAATCGGCATCATGAACATAATGCTGGTGTCGGTAAGCGAGAGGACGCGCGAAATAGGCCTGCGCATGGCGGTTGGGGCGAAGGGCCGCGATATCCAGCTGCAATTCCTCATCGAGGCCCTTTCCATGGCCATCGCCGGGGGGGTCATCGGCGTCGGTATGGGAATCGGCGTCTCCGACCTCACTTCGCTGATCGGCCATTGGCCGACGGTCATCACGGCCTTCTCCGTCTTCCTCGGCCTTCTCTCGGCCGCGGGCACGGGCGTGGTCTTCGGCTACTATCCGGCGCAGAGGGCGGCGGCGCTCGATCCGATCGAAGCCCTGCGCTACGAATGATCCGGACTAATCCGCGAGCGGTCCGCCCGGCCGGGCCGCGGGCCTTGACTCCCGGGTGATTACGCTATAATTAAAGCCGAGGAGGGGCGCCCCCGCTACCAGCAGCCGCCCGATCCCTGGCTCCCGCCAACCCTCCTCGCGCCCGGGGGGGCGGAGCAAGGCCATGGCAGTAATCACGATCTCGCGGGAATACGGCAGCGCCGGCAGCCAGGTCGCGCGCAGGACGGCGGAGCTTCTCGGCTATCGCTACGTGGACAAGGCCGTCATAGGCAGGATACTCGCCGGCTACGGCCTCACCGATTTCAACGCCATCTACGAATCCGAGTCCAGCATCTGGTCGGTCTTCGACGCGAGGCACCGGACCATGATATCCATGCTCGAGCGCCTCGCCTTCGCCGTCGCGCGGCACGGGCGGGCGGTCATCCTCGGCAGGGGGAGCTACGTCGTCCTGGCGGGTCAGCCGGGGGTCCTCAACGTCAGGCTCCGCGCCCCCTTCGAGTGGCGGGTCTCCAGGGTCATGGGAGAGGAGGGCCTCGAGGACCGCCCGCGAGCCGAGGCGATCGTCCGCGAGGGGGACAAGGTCCGCTCCTCCTTCGTGTCCTCGATCTATGGGCTGCGCTGGGATTCGATGGAGCGCTTCGACCTCGTGATGGACACGAGCAAGATCGGCGTGGACAAGGCGGCCGCATGGATCGCCGATGCCGCGAGCGCCTTGCCCCCCGCGACCGCCGATACCGCGCGCGAGTCCCTCGGTCCCAGAGTCTACGCCGATGATCCGACCCTGGACGAGGCCGTAAAAGCCGAGCTCGGCGGCTAGGCCGTCGGCGTCGCGGTCGATGGCGCGGGCGAGCCCGACCGGCTCAAAACGATCATGTTCCAGCTGAACGGGGCCAGGGCGATCGCGCCGCTCCCGTCTACGGGCAAGCTTCGCGGGACCACCCTATCGGGGGCCGCGGCGGTATTCGTCGCCTTCAGGTCCTCGTGCCTGAGCTCGACCCTTTCGGCGACGCGCAGGTCGTCGAGGCCGGCCGCCTGGAGGTCCATCTCCATCGCCTCCCCCGCCCTGTTCACGCAGAAGAGGCGGAGCGAGCGGCCGTCCTCGGAAAGCACGGCCGAGGCGTCGAGGTAAGGCACCTCCCCGTAAGTCCTGTTGTCGTAGGAGGGGCAATCGATCCGCAGGTCCATCGACGTGCCGCGACCGTATCTCGACGCGTAGAGGAAGGGCCAGTAGATGGTCTGCCGCCAGGAAGCTCCGCCGTTGTCGGTCATGATGGGCGCGATGACGTTGACGAGCTGGGCGAGGCAGGCGATGGACACGCGATCCGCGTGGCGGATGAGGCTGTTGAGCATGCAGCCCACGACGAGGGCGTCCTCGAAGGTGTAGACGTCCTCGAGGAGGCGGGGCCCGACCTGCCAGGGCTCGGCCTTGGTATCCGCCTCCCTCGAGTGGAACCAGACGTTCCACTCGTCGAAGGAGAGCTTCATCTCCTTCCTGCTCCTCTTCTTCGCCTTCACGTGGTCGCAGGTCGCGGCCACCGACTCGATGAAGCGGTCCATTCCCCTGGAGACCGCCAGGAATGTGGGCAGGTCGTCGTCGGGATTGCCGTAGTACTGGTGGAGGGACAGGTAGTCGACGGAGTCGTAGCAGTGGTCGAGGACGGTCGCCTCCCAGAGCGGGAAGCTGGGCATCGTCCCGGTCGAGCTGCCGCAGGCGACGAGCTCGAGGGCGGGGTCGAAGAGCTTGATCGCCTTGGCGGTCTCGTAGGCGATCCGGCCGTATTCGTCGGGGGTCTTCTGCCCCACTTGCCAGGGGCCGTCCATCTCGTTGCCGAGGCACCAGAGCTTTATGCCGAATGGCTCGGCCGAGCCGTGCTCCCTGCGCAGGTCGCTCCAATAGGAGCCGCCCGGATGGTTGCAGTACTCGACGAGGTTGCGGGCCGCGTCGATGCCCCGGGTGCCGAGATTGATGGCCATCATGGGCTCGGTTCCCGCCTCCCTGGCCCACTGGACGAACTCGCCGAGGCCGAACTCGTTCGGCTCGACGGACTTCCAGGCGAGGTCGAGGCGCCTGGGCCGCCGCGCGGCGGGACCGATCGAGTCCTCCCATCGGAAGGACGAGACGTAGTTGCCGCCCGGATAGCGCACGACGGGCACGTCGAGGCCGCGGACGAGGTCCAGGACGTCGCGCCTGAAGCCCCTCCCGTCGGCCGAGGGGTGGCCTGGCTCGTAGATGCCGCCGTAGACGGCGCGCCCGAGATGCTCGATGAAGGAGCCGTAGAGGCGCCTGTCGATCCTGCCGATCTCGAAATCCCTGTCGATGCAAAGCCTTGCCTTCATGCCGCTTTCCTTGTGGAGCCTATCCCTTGATGCCGCCGGCGCTGAGGCCGGAGATGAAGAATCTCTGGAAGAAGAAGAACACGATGATGATCGGCACCGAGGCCGCGCAGGATCCCGCGATGAGCATGTCGTAATTGTTCCCGTAGGGAGTCAGGAGGCTGTTGAGCCCTATGGTCAGCGGGAACATGTTGCCGGTCCGCATCACGATGAGGGGCCAGAGGAAGCTGTTCCAGGCCTGCTGCGACATCAGGATGGCCATCGCCCCGAAGGCCGGGGCCATGAGCGGAGCGGTGAGGAGGAAGAAGATCCGGAATTCGCCGAGTCCGTCGATCCGCCCCGCGTCGAGGTAGTCCTTGGGTATCCCGAGCGAGTATTGCCTGAAGAAGAAGATGGCGAAAGGCGAGACGATGAAGGGCGCCACGACGCCGGCGTAGCTGTTCATGATGCCGATCGCCGACATCAGCTTGTACAGGGGGAGTATGAGGATCTGCAATGGCACGAGCATGACGGCGAGCACGAGCATGAACACCAGGCTGCGTCCCCTGAAGCGATAGACTCCGAGCCCGTAGCCGACGAAGGACGAGAGGATCAGGGAGAGGCCGGCCTGCAGGATGGTGAGTATCGCGCTATTCTTGAACCAGGTGAGATAGACTCCGTCCCTGCTCGTCGCGAGCTCGATGAAATTCTTGGGGTCGAAGGCGCTGGGGACCAGGGTCTTGAACGCTATCCCGTAGCGCATCAGGTCGCGCCCGGGGCGGAAGCTCGCCATGATGAGGGCGAAGATGGGGAAGACGGCGACGATCACGAGCATCCCAAGGAGCAGGTATTTTCCCGCGGCGCGAAAAGCGTCCCCTCGCGAGGCAGCGCCCATCATCGGTCCTCCTTCCCGAAAAAGCCGAAGAGCTTCAGCTGGACGATCGCGAGGGCGAACACGATCAGCATCAGGACCAGCCCGATCGAGGAGGCGATCCCCAGGTCGCCGAGCTGGAAGCCCTTCTGGTAGATGAGCCCCACCATCGTGAGGCCGACATTGTTCGGCGACACGCCCTGCCAGAAGATGTAGCTCTCCTCGAACATGGAGAATCCGCCGAATATGCTTATCGTCGTTACGAATAGGATCGTGGGCCTGAGAAGGGGCAGGGTGATGGAGACGAGTCTCCTGCCCGCGCCCGCGCCGTCGATCTCCGCCGCCTCGTAGAGATCGGCGGGGATGGCCTGGAGGCCCGACATGAAATAAACGATGTTGACGCCCGTCCATCGCCAGACGGCTACGAGGACCATGAGGGCCATGGCCTGCCAGGCGCCGCCGAGGATCCAATCCACCGGCTTCGCCCCGAGGAGGCCCAGGATCGAGTTGACGACCGCCCTGCCGCTCGCCGCGAACATGAGTCGGAATACGGTTCCGGCGACCACGACCGAGACCAGGGACGGGATGAAGAAAGCCGCCCGATAGACCGAGTTGAGCCGCTTGAGCCCGGAATTCAGCAGCACCGCGAGGATCACCGGGACGGGAACGAGGAGCAGGATGGTATAGACCGTATATTGAAAGCTGACGCCGAGGGCCTGGGCGAAGTCGGGCGAGAACATCTTCGCGTAGTTTTCCAGGCCGATATAATGCGTCCGGCCGGGGATTATCTTCTGAAAGCTCATGACCGTCGTCCCGATCAGCGGATATAGGTAGAAGGCGCAGAAGGACAGGAGGAAGGGCAGGACGAAGACGTAGGGAACCAGCCTATAGGATCGAAAATACGAAGCGGTCTTCACGGCTCCTCCATAGGAAGATACCCGCGGGGCCTCCCGGCGAGGCGGGTATCCTCTAGGCTCCATTCTAGCGAGATTACTTGCGGAGGTCCGCCGCCGCGTCCTTGAGCGCCTGTTCCGGAGTCTTGGACTTGTCCGAGAGGGCCTGGAACATGACGTTATGCTTGACGGAGTCGATTATGGCCGGGTAGTTGCCGCCGACGTTCGTCGTATTGAAGCCGTCCTTGACCTTGAGGAGCATCCCGAAGACCCCTGTCCCGTTCTGGAAGAAATCGGTGAACTTGTTGGGCTCCGTCATGGCCTTGTCGCCCCAGACGTCCCAGCGGAGGGGGTCGAAGCCGAGCTGCTTCCATATCTCGATGGTCCCGGCCTTCGTGCCTTTGCAGTAGAAGAGGAATTGCTTCGCGAGCTCGAGGTTCTTGCTCGTCTTCACGACGGCGGTGCCGGTGCCGCCCATGCCTGCCGAGGTGAACTTGGACTTGATCCCGTAGACTTCGGGCGAGCCGTCGAATACGGGCATCGGGCGCACGGCCATCTTGCCCTTGAGGTCGGCCATGTAGTCGGTGAAGCGGCCCATGTACCACATCGGCATCCAGACCGAGGCGGCGCCGCCGTCGTTCATGAAGCCGTAGTAGCCCTCGGAGTGGTGGAATCCGCCGGGGGTCGGGACGGCGATCTTGTACTTGTAGATCATGTCGTAGAGGAACTTGAGCACCTTGATATTGGTGTCGCTGTCGAGGATCACCTTGTTGTTGGCGTCGATGACGTCCGAGCCCGCCATGTTGAGCAGGGGATAGTATGACCAGTGCTCGGTGACCTCGATGGTCGTCATGGGCTTGCCCGTCTTCGCGACGACCTGCTGGCCCGCCTTGATGTAGTCGCTCCAGGTCTTGATCTTGTCGATGTCCACTCCGGCGGCCTTGCAGATCTCGTTGTTGTAGTACATGACCTCGGCGCCGACGTGGAAGTCGAGACCGTAGTACTTGCCGTCCTTCTGGTAGAGGGCGAGACGCGACTGGACGAACTGCTTCTTCTCGGGATCGATGAGGTCGTTGAGCGAGGCCAGCTGGATGTCGCCCTGGAGATAGTTGGCGAACTTCGATATCTCGATGTCGCTGATATCGGGCGCCCCGGATCCGGACTGGAGGGACACCAGAAGCTTGTTGTGCATGTCGTCGTAGGGGAAGACCTCGCCCTTGAGGTTGATTTGCTGACTCGGGTGCTCGGCGTTCCATTTTTCCGCCATGCTCTGATAGAATTTCAGGTGTACCTCCTGAAACGTCCAAAGCGAGATGTCCGTCTTCGCCTGAGAGAAGACCAGAGCGAAAGGAATGAGCGCGAGGACGAGGACGGCCACGATTGACTTCTTCATCTTTCCTCCTCTTGTTGACGATTTATATCGTCAAAACTGATAATGATGGACGAAACCATAGAAAACAAAAGCATTTATTTGAGTTCCGTCATTAATTGGGGAGCATAAATCAAGTTTATCGGTATGTCAAATATAAAATATGATTATTATCCGAAAAACGGCATTGATTATGGCAAACAACTGGAACAATTCTCTTGTATTATATCAATAAACAAGATATATATGCGTTATGAATGGCAGTCCAAAAATACTAGTCATCGATCCCCGCGAAGACCAGGAAATAATCCTCGGCCTCGCGTCGGACGTTCGTCTGAGCATATTGGGCCTGCTTCATACGAAATCGGCCAATATAAACGAAATCGCCGAAGAGCTTTCCCTGCCCCAATCCACCGTCGCGACGAACGTCGCCACTCTCGAAAGGGCCGGACTCGTCATGTCCGATATAGTAAAAGCCAAGAAGGGCAATCAGAAGATCTGTCGCGCGGTCTACGAAGAGCTGGTCATCCGCTTCAACGGAGACGAGAAGAGAATGAGCGACGATCTCATCGAGGTCGAGATGCCCATCGGGCTTTTCACCAGCTACGAGGTATCGGCCCCCTGCGGGCTTTGCTCGTCGGACGGCATCATCGGATACCTGGACGTGCCCGATTCCTTCCTCAATCCGGATAGGATGAAGGCGGGGCTCCTCTGGTTCGAGCGCGGCTGGGTCGAGTACAAATTCCCCAACAACAGTCTCTATAAGGAAAAGCCGATACGTAAGCTCGAGATCAGCGTCGAGCTTTCCTCGGAGACGCCCGGCACCAATAAGAATTGGCTTTCCGATATCTCGCTCTGGCTCAATTCAGTCGAAGTCGGGCGATGGACCTCTCCCGGGGACTTCGGCGATAAGCGCGGCACCCTGACGCCGGAATGGTGGAAGCTCGAAGGGTCGCAGTACGGCCTGCTCAAGAACTGGAGCGTTTCCGACGAAGGCAGCTTCGTCGACGGCGTCCGCGTCTCCGACGTCCGCCTCGCGGACCTCGCGCTTCCCGATCACCACTCGATAAAGGTGAGGATTGGCATCAAGGACGAGGCCGAGCACGTGGGCGGCATCAACGTCTTCGGCCGCGGCTTCGGGAACTACGACCAGGCGATCGTCCTTCGCCTCTACTTCGCCTGAGCCTGCGCCCGTCTCGGGCGAGCCGGGCTCGAAAGGGGCGGCCGGCACGTTGACAGGCCTGGGTCATTGAGGGGAAAATCAGGACCGGATGGAGGTGGGCGGGATGATCACGAAATATTGCCTCAAGGCCAAGTTCGCGGGGATCGAGAACGAGCTCTTCTTCGAGGTCGACGAGAAGGAGTTCTCGCGCCTCAAGGAGCGCTACCTCGAAGTCTCCCGGCCCGAGGAGGCGATCTCCTTCAAGATGAGCGACGGCTCGGCGGCGATAATCGCCTGCAAGAGCGTCGAGACCCTCCACTTCGTCTTCGAGTCGAGCCTCGAGGAGTTCCCCCCTCTCGAGAACATCAAGGACGCCGATTGCGTCGTCAAATACCGCCTCCTCGGGCGCAGCGATCCCGAGTACCTCGCCGTCGACTCGCCTTCCACTGCAGTGGAATTCTACGACCGCGTCCGCGAGGCCCTGGAGACCGATTTCGCCGAGGATGCCGGCCTCTTCTTCGCCGTCGCCGACGAGGACGGCAAGGACTTCTACTTCAATCGCGAGGCCTTCCTGTACATCGTCGTGCCCAAGAAGACCTTCGACGAAGGCTGCAAGCAGCTCGGGAAGAAGAGGGCCTAGCCCAAGAACATCTTCACCGAGATGCCGACGAGGCAGACCGCGAATATCTTCCGCCCGCCAAGATGGTCCTAAGCCCGCTTGCGCAGCTCGGCGAGCACTTTGTCGCGAGTCATCGGCAATGATCGCAGCCGTACGCCCACGGCATCGAATATCGCGTTCGACAAGGCGGGGGCGACAGGGTTGAGACCTACCTCGCCCATGCCCTTGGCGCCGAAGGGTCCGCCGGGTTGCGACCTCTCGACGATGGCGACCTCGATGGGCGGCAGGTCGACGATGCGCGGAACGCCCAGCTTCCGCAGCGTATCCGTGAGGACGCCGCGCTCGTCGGCGACGAAGCTCTCGGAAAGGGCGTAGCCCAAGCCCATCGCGGCGGCGCCCTCGATCTGACCGACCACGCTCATGGGGTTAATGGCCTTCCCCACGTCCTGGGCGATGAAGAGGCGCAGGGGCCTGACGGCTCCGGTCTCCAGGTCGACCTCGACGGCCACCGCGGAGCTCGCGAAGCAATACGCGTAATGTATGCCCGGGTCCGAGCCGCCCTCTCCCGGAGAAGGCGCGGCCTCGGTCCTGTGGGCCCTGGTAGGGGGAGGCAGGTACCTCGCCTCGGCGAGGACGGAGAGACCCGCGGCCAGGGCGCGCTCCCGGATCCCTCGGAGCTCGGCGGCGGACGCGACGGGATCGCCGCTCGCCCCGCCCGCGGGGAGGAAGGCCGCCAGGCGCTCTCGGAGCTCCTGGGCCGCCATCTTTACGGCGTTGCCAGTCACGAAGGTTTGCCGGGAAGCCGTGGTCATTCCGCCGTCCGGGCAGGTCCGGGTGTCGCAGGCGACCACGTCGACGAGCTCGTAGGGCAGGCCGAGGCACTCGGCCGCGATCTGGGCGGCCACGGTGTCCGAGCCTTGGCCCATGTCGGCGGCGCCCGTGCGCACTGACACCCGACCCTCGGGCACGAGCTCGACGATCGCGCCCGCCCCGTCGGCGAGACCCGTGCCGATGCCGACGTTCTTGTACGAGCTCGCGATGCCGAAGCCGATGCCCTTGCCGGGCGGGGGCGGGGACTTCCCGAAATCGGCGCGCATTCGCGCGAGAGCGTCGGAGGCCGCCTCGAGCGTGCCCAGGTAGCCGACTCCCTCGTCCAGCAGCTGTCCCGTCCCGGTGCGCTTGCCGGGGGCAAAGCCGTTCTTCCGCCTCAGCCGGACCGGATTCATTCCGAGGGCCCGGGCCAGCTCGTCCATCTGAATCTCGCAGGCGAAGCTGGCCTGGGTGCTGCCGAAGCCGCGGAAGGCGCCGCTCGGGTTCTTGTGGGTGTAGATCCCGTAAGAGTCGGCGACGACCGACTCGACTTCGTAGGGGCCCGTCGCCGTCACCGCGGAGCGGAATACCACCGGAATGGTCTGGGAGACGTAGGCTCCGGCGTCGGCGATCGCCCGAGATTCCACGGCCAGGATCGTCCCGTCGCTCGAGGCCGCATGACGCATCCGGATGCGCATGGGGTGGCGCTTGGTGCTCATCCGGATCGACTCCTCGCGCGAGAGGGCCATGCGCACGGGCCTGCCCGTAAGGAGGGCGCCGAGGGCGGCTTGTATCTGGACCGTCGGCTCCTCCTTGCCGCCGAATCCTCCGCCGCAAGCGACGAGGACGACGCGTACCTTGTCGTCGGGAAGGGCGAGACTGGCCGCTATCATGCTCCGGTAGTCGCCGGAGCCCTGGTTGCCCGTGAATACCGTCACGCCGCCGTCGGGGTCCGGTATCGCCAGGCAGGATTCCGGCTCGAGGTAGGCATGCTCGACCGCCTGAGTCTCGTACTCGTTCTCGATCACGATATCGGCCGACGCGAAGGCCCTGCCCGAGTCGCCCTTGCGCACGTGGGTCTCGTGGACGATGTTGCTCTTCGTATCGGAGTGGAGGAGGGGGGCTCCCTCCTCCATGTTCGCCTCGGGCGAGGACAGGACGGGGAGCTCCTCGTAGCGCACCGATACGAGAGACCTTCCGGCCTCGGCCTCCTCGCGCGTCTCGGCCAGCACGACGGCGACCACGTCGCCCAGGTAGCGGACCTCGTCTTCCGCGATCACGGGCTGCTGGGGCACGAAGAGCCCGAAGGCGTTGAGGCCCGGCACATCCTTCGCGGTGAGGACGAGGGCGACGCCCTCGGCGGCCGAGGCCTTCGCGATATCCAGGGAGGCGATGCGGGCGTGGCTCCGCTCGCTGAACAGCATCTTGCCTACGAGGGATTTGGCGCCGCCGGCGGCGATCGGGCCGGCGCGGCCGAGGGCGAAGCGGTCGGCCAGGTCCTCGGCGAAGAGGGCCTCGCCCCGAGCCTTTGCCGGGGCGTCCTTGCGGGGCAGGGGGACGCCCACGGCTCCCGCCCGCCGCGCCGCGGCCGGCGGCGACCCATCGCCGGCCTCCGCCCGGCCGTCCCGCCCGCGCTCGCGGACGAAGCGGCGGATCGCCCTGCGGATCGCCGCGTAGCCCGTGCAGCGGCACAGGTTGTCGCGCAGCGCCTCGGCGATCTCCGCTTCCGAGGGGTCGGAGACCCTGTCGAGGAGGGCCTTCGACGCCATGATCATGCCCGGAGTGCAGAATCCGCATTGGACGGCGCCTTCGAGGACGAAGGCCCGCTGCAGAGGGTGGAGCTCCCCGCCCGGCCCTGAGATGCCTTCGATCGTCTGGATCTCGGAGCCCTCCATGCGCGAGGCCTTGAGGACGCAAGAGCGTCTGGCCTTCCCGTCGACGATGACGGTGCAGGCGCCGCAATGGCCTTTCTCGCAACCGTTCTTCGCGCCGACCAGGCCGAGATCCTCGCGGAGGAAGCGGAGCAGGGACAGGGAGGCTTCGACGTCCCTGGCGATCCTGACGCCGTTCACGGTGAGGCCGAGGGCGACTAGCTCGGACAAGGAACCCTACTTCTTCCTGCGCGAATTGACGAATCGGATGAAGTCGTTGATGTTCTTCACGACTATCTTGTCGGGGAAGAGCTCGAGCCGACGCTGGTTGGCGAAATGCCCGATGAGGGTCTGGGCCTCGGCCGGGGACATGCCGGCCCAATGAGCCACGTCGTCCATCGTGACCCTGAACTCTCGCTTCTCTCCCTCGAGCTCGCCTCCGCGTACGGCCGCGTTCGTCTCGTCGAGCATGAGGAAGACGTCCGCGATCTTGGCCTGGGGGTCGTCGAGCGTAAGGATCATGAAGCGCCGCTTCTGGTCCCAGATGCGCTTCGTGAAGAGCTTCAGGAGCCTCAAGGCGATCTGGGGGTTCCCCATCATGAGCACTTCGAAATTGGCCCTGTTGAACTCGAGGACCTTGACCGTATCTATGGCTTGGGCCGTCGCCGAGCGCGGGGCGCCCTCGAGGATAGCCATCTCGCCGAATATCTCCGGCGGCTGGAGGATGTCGAGGGTCTTCTCGATGTCGCCGACTATCTTGGTGATCTTCAC
>CAYNFM010000090.1:0-13605 GCA_964396415.1 uncultured Treponemataceae bacterium
CCTCGGACTGGACGCGATAGCGCCCGAGCTCGGTCAGGGTCAGGGAGAGGGTATCGGTCGCGGCCTTGCAGGCTGCGTCGTAGGAGGCCACTCCGGTCTCGTTCGAGAATCGTACGACCGCGACGTGCGGCTTGGTCGCGTCCTCGCCGAAGGCCCGCCCGCAAAACGCGAGCAGCACAAAGAAGGCGCCGGCCAGGATCCGGCGAGCGGGGATAGGCATCATATGCCGCCCTGCAGCAAGACGGCCGGGTTCACGAAAATAGCGCTTCCCGTTTCCGTCGGGAATGCTAGAAGTTCGCCCGATTTGACGGGAGCGCCGACCACCCGCGCCGAAACCGGAAGCGTTCCCCGCGTCTTCCCCGACAGCGGGTCGATCGCGACGATCTTATCGTCCTGCGTCCCGAACCAGAGGCTCCCCCCCTCGATGGCCGGCGGAGAGGAAACCCCGCCGATCGGATCGAACAGGCGCGCGCCGTCCTTCGAAGAGAGGCCGTAGATCGTCGCCTTCGCGAATACGTAAAGGCCGGAATCGCCGAGGACGAAATCCTGGAGCACGTTGAGGTTTTTCCCGGCGTCCACCCGCTTGCTCCACGCGACCGTCCGGCTGTCCAGATCGATACGGACGGCCAGCCCTTTGCGGTCGATAAAGTACGCCGACCCGCCCGAGATGAGCGGCGCGGCGGCGTATGGCTGGGCCGCGGAGGTCTTGACCTGCCCCGAAACGGCCAGCGCTTCCCCGTCCATGATGTAGAACACTCCGCCGACCGAGACCGCGTAAAGGGTCGTTCCCGCCACCGCGGGAGTCGTCTCGACGTCGTCGGGCAGCGCTATAGTCCCGATGCTCGCCCCGCTGTCCAGAGCGAAGACTTTGATCCCGTTCGAAGTCGCGAGATACAGCTTATTTCCCGCTATCGCGGGCCGACGTCCGAAGAGCCCCGAATCCGTCGAGTCCAGGGGGACGGAAAATCGCGGCTTCCCGCTCGACGCGTCCAGGACGGAGAGCGCCTTGTCGCCGGCGAAGGCGACGACTCCCGCGTCGGCGACCGGACTGGAGTTGTCGTTTTCCGAGTTCTCCGTCTTCGTCGACCATAGGACCGTCCCGTCGGCTTTGAAGGCAAAGACCGTCCCCTTCGAATCGGCGCCGAAGAGCCGATCGTCCGCGGCGACGAGGCCGGAGACTAGACCGGCATTCGAGACTTTCGTGATCCCGAACAAGGCGGAAGGTTTGGGAGCCGGCGTCGCCGAGACGGGGTTGGGCGCCGGGTTGGGCGGGGGCGTTTGCTTCGGGGCTTCGGGCAGGCTTTCCTTCACCTCGAGACTCGCGGCTCTTTCAAGCAGGCGCTTCGATTCCGAGCTCAAGGTGATGGTCTTCCGTACGGACTCGGGAGCCGCCGACGCATAGTCCTTGAGAGACTGCGCGATCGTTTCGGGAAGCGCGGCGGCGGCGGTCTCTCCGCCCTGCGGAGCGGTCGACGGCGTCGCTTCCGTCTTCCCTGCCTCGGCCGCCAGGGTCGACGCGAGCTCGCCCTGGACGCTCGCTACGATGGCGTTCGCCTTGACGAGGTCTGCCGCCGAAATGGAAAGCTCTTGGCCTTTCGCGACTACCGGCGCGGCCTGCACGATAGAATCAACCACCGCGTTTACGGCCGACTCGCTTTCCGAGGTCGAGAGGGCGTCGAGCTTCGCCTCGTCGAATGAGGGCGGCAAAATGGCGACCCCGCCCTCCTGGACGGCGACCTTCATGGCTTTGCCCTTCCCCTCGCTCACGGCGAACTGCGTACCGCGAACCGCGCAGACTGCGGTATCCGTCGCTACCTCGAAGCGATCCCTGCCCGCGAGCTTATTCACCTTGCACGTGACCACCCCCGCGATGAGGCCCAGGTCTACGACGTTCTTGCCCGTCGTCAGGGATATGGCCTTGAGTTCGATCGTCGAATCCGGCCCGATCCGAATGGCGCTGGCCTTTCCGAACTGAATGTCGCAGGACGAGGCGCTTCCCGTCCTTACCGAGGCGGAGCTCGGCACGAGGTCGCCGATCGCGACGGCCTGCCAATCGGCGTCGGTCTTGACCGAAACCTTTCCCTCGGCATAGGTCACGCTACCCTGCGTCACTGCAGGAGGGGCAGCCTGCGGTACTGCAGGAGGGGCCGCCTGCGGTGCTGCAGGAGGGGCCGCCTGCGCGGCGACCGGACTCGGCGGCGCGGCCGTAGCGCCGGCCGCGGCCGGCGCCTGTTTCGGAGAACAGGACGTGAGACACAAAATGCCGATTGACAATACCCACATGACGAACGGTGTATCGAGTCCCGTTTTTTTCATATCCGCCTCCGATAATTGAAGCGAATATATCACATATCCGGGGGAATTATCCTTATAAATCGTTACTGCCGAAAGCCGGGACTCTCTCCAGCACCCTTAGCAGCCCTTTCCAATAATCCATGCTGCAGATATCGGAGAAACCGTCGGCGATCGTACGGATCGTCCCGTCGCACGAATCGATCATCCGAACGAGGCCGTTGACGGAATCCCCGACATAGACTTTCCGCGATTCGTCTATCGGGAGCGCGAGCCTCAGCGGCGTAGCGCCTCGAGGTTCTTCTTCGCGTCGGGGCTATCCTTCCAAAAAGCCGCGACTTTCTCGCAGGCGAAATCGGAACAGGATGCGCAGTTAGCGTGGCCCTTTCCCATTGCGCAGAGGCGAATGTCGCAGTCGGCGCAGTGGCCGATCTGGACGCCGTCGGTCGCGAGGCAGCCGTGACAGTTGACCATCTCGGGCTTACAGTCGAAACCGTAGGCTTTCGACCATTGTTCCGCGGTCTTCTTTCGCAATTCTTCATCGTCGGTCATCGCCGCGATATAGGCGGAACAGGCGGCGCAATCCAAGCCGCAGGGGGCGATTAACTTGTTCATTCGAACCTCCATTTGTTTTTCTGGGGCGGATTTTCCAAACCCGAGTGCAGGATATATCCCGGTTGCGTCAGAACCTGTCAGGGTTTTTTCGAATTTCGGTCGAATTTCGGCTTCGGACATCCCGCGACCGGCCGATGAGGGTGAAAAGGTTCTCAAAGACCGATAAGGCCAAGACGAAGGCGGAACAAGCCAAGCCGATCGTCGCGACGGGTGAAGAGATTTGGGGCAAAATGGCCCTCGCGCCCGCTCCGACGCTGAGGGAAGCGTAGAGGACGGTACCTGAATATTTGCCGAATCCCGGTCGCAACGAAGCTCCGCAGGCCAGTTTTGCAAGGATGAAGCTCCCGAAGGAAAGGACCATCAGGGCAGACAGGAGGAGAGCATAGTTGCTCTTATTAATATGGAAGGAGGTGATCGCGAAGAGCACGGCGAAGTCGACTCCGGAATCCAGCGCGGCGCCCTTCGGCGACGGGCAGCCGAATCGCCTGGCTACGAAACCGTCGAGAAGATCGCTGGCGTCCATCGCGAGAAAGAAGAGAAAGACCGCTAGGGACCAAGTCCTGATCTCGCCATAGAGGACCAGGGCCGCGAGGGGGATTCGCGACAGGCTCAGCGAATTGGCCAGGACCCTGCCGAATCGGCCTCTCCTAACCAGCCCGTGGTCGGCGTCGACGCCCAGGCTCAAATCATCCCTCGGATCTTGTCTGCGAACGATCGAGATTGCCGACCCATACTATTCCGCCACCAATACGATCTTTCCTCCGACGCCTCCTGCCTCCAGGATCTCGAGGCCGCGCCCGGCATCCAATAATGGAAACCTCGCGGCGATCCGGGGCCGTAGCTCGCCTCGCTCGAGCATTCCGAAGAGTCTGGGAAGATCTTCCCTGAAAGGCCGCGGATCCCGGCGATAAAGGGCCGAAATACCATAAAAGGAGCCGTGACGTCCCCGGAGGGGCGCGCCAACAAGGACGGACCATAGGGTCAGGAGGCTGAGGCCCGCGCTCATCTTCCCGTTCTTCGCCGTTCCCATCCAGCCGTAGCCGACTACCTTTCCTCCCCTCCGCGTCGCTCGGACGCACTCGATGGAGAGCCGGCCGCCGATCGCGTCGAAGGCCACGTCTACCCCTTCGGGCGCGAGGGCGCGGACCGCCTCGCCCAAGGGGATGTCCCGCGAAGGGATCCAGGCCGCGCCATAGGACTCGACGATGCCGCGCCTCGCGGGCGAGGCGGCGCCTATAGCCTTCACGCCGCGCAGGCGCAGGAGCTCCAGGAGGGCCGTTCCGACGCCGCCGCTCGCCCCGGTCACCAGGGCGAGGCTCCCCGCTTCGGTCCGCGCCACGCGCTCTATCAATTGAAGGGCAGTGACATAGTTGAGCACGAGGGCGACGGCCTCCGCATCGTCGAGAGCCTCGGGCACGGGGACGAATTCGTCCGCCTCTCGGACGAGCAGCTCGCCGAAGCCGCCATAGACCGAGAGCGCCGCGACGCGCTGCCCGATCTCCAAGGAGGCGACGTCCGCGCCGAGCGCCTCGACCTCGCCGACGATGTCGTAACCGGGTACGAAGGGGACCTTGGGCGCGAAGGGATAGGAGCCGCGTCTCATCGTGCCGACATCGGTCGAGCCGAGCCCGCAGGCACGGATCCGAACGCGAACCTCCCCCTTCCCCGGTTCCGGGATGGGGAACTCCCTAAGCTCGAGCTTCTCGACGCCTCCCGCCCCCGTCAGGACCGTAGCTTTGAAGGTTCCGCCCATTCCGGCCTCCCGCGAACTCGCTCGAACCAAAATAGCCCCCTCGAGGAACCGCGACAATGATATATTCCGCGTCGCGAGTGATATTTTATGCATTTCCGTCCGAGTCGACGATTGACAGTCCGATCGGTACCGTTATCATCGCTATTATGCGGTCAAGGCCAACGGATCCTTCCATATTCGTCTCCGTCTCGATCCTCGCGCAGATGTTCAGCTATCTCGGCTCGCTCAGAGTCGAAACGGAGCCCCTCCTAACTTCGCTGGGCCTCGACCCCCGAGGCTTCAGGGATGATCCGGAGGCGCGGATACCCATGGAGCTCTACGTCAAAATCGAGGATGCGGCCGCTCGGGCCGCGGGAGACCCCTGTTTCGGGCTTCATATGGGCGAATTCGCCGAAGCGGGTTCCTGGTCCATCCTCGGCTGCATGATGATGAACTGCCGAAGCCTCGGAGAGGCCTTCGAGAAATCGGCGAAGTACTACCGCATCATCGGCGACCTGATCGAAGGCCGGGTCTCGCTCCGCAAGAACAAGGTCAGGGTGGCCCTCGCCGTGCCGCCCAACGCTCCCGCGCTCTCCCGCCACTGCTTCGAGTGCGTCCTCTCGAGCTCGGTCACGATGATGCGGACGCTCTCCGGCGCCGATGTCTCCCCCTTGGAAGTAGGCCTCTCCTATCCGGAGCCCGAATCGAGGCGGGAATACGAGCGGGTCTTCCGCTGCCCGGTCGGCTTCGGCCAGGAGGAGAGCTACATGATCCTCGACCCGGCCATCGCCGACCTGCCGGTGCTCTATGCCAATACCGCCCTGCTCGAGCGCGTCGAGGCCTATGCCGTGGAGTTCCTTTCGTCCCTCGAGGAGAGGGACGCCGCGACCCGGCAGGCGACGAGGCTGATCCTCTCGAGGCTCGCCGACGACTCTCTCTCGCTGCGGAGCGTGGCGAAGGACATGTCGATGAGCGTCAGGACCCTTCAGGCGAGGCTCGGCGCGGAGGGGCGGCGATTCGGCGAGCTCGTAGGCGAGCTTCGCCTCAGCTTGGCCAAGAAATACCTGCGCGAGCGATTCACGGTCGAGGAGATCACCTGTCTCCTCGGCTTCTCCGAGCCGAGCGTCTTCAGGAAGGCCTTCAAGAAATGGACGGGCCTGACTCCGGGGGAATATCGGGAGAGGGAGATAGTCGCTCGGTGACGGGCGAGCGCTCAGGAGTTCCCGTCGACCAAGGCCAAGGCCCTTCGGGCGACGAGGCGGCGCAGTTCCTCGGGCGCGAGCACCTCGAAGGCCGCGCCCAGGCCCAGGAGAAAGCTGACCGCCCATTCGTCGGCCGGCAGGCTGGTCCTCACGATGGCCGAGCCGCCGGCTTCCATCTCGAGGTCCGAGGCGTCGAAGTATTCCCCGATGCGAGCCGCGTCGCGAAAGCGTATCAGCGCGGGAAGGAAGGGGGACGATTCGGCCCAGGCTTCGTTCCAGGGCCTGGATTCGAGGTCGACGGGACGGGGGGCGAAGCGCTCGGGCGCGAGCTCCAGGACGGAGATCCTGGCGATCTTGAAGAGTCGGAAGGCCTCGCGACTCCTGCAGAAGGCGTAGAGATACCAGGCCTGCCAGGTGAAGACCAGGGCCATCGGCTCCGCGCTCCTCAGGCTCGATCTGCCCTCGGCGTCCACATAGGCGAATCGCGCGATGCGCCTCTCCTCGATCGCCCGCCTGAGGGAGACGATCTTCTCCCGCTCCCGCGCTGCGGGAGCGAGCTCGATGAAAAGGTAGTTCTCGAGGACGGGACGGCCCGCCACCTTGCCGTTCGACGCCTGCGGGCGAGCTCGCAGGGCCCTGAGGCGATCCGCGGTCAGGCGCATTCGGCTATCGCCGACGGCGACCGATAGGCTGTTCAGGGCCGCGCAGATCTTGCCGATTTCCTCGGGATCGACGAGGCTGCGATCCAGCTTGTAGCCCCCCGCGATGCCGTAGCCGCCGCCGGCTCCCGGATAAGCCACGACGGGAATGCCGGCCTCGCAGAGCGACTCCATGTCGCGGTAGATCGTCCGCGCCGACACTTCGAAGCGCTCGGCCAGCTCCGGGGCGGAGACGCTCTCGCGATTCAGGAGGAGCATCGTGATCGCGAGGAGGCGCTGGGCTTTCATTTGACGGAAGCAGGCTAGCGCCGGCGCGATAAGTCGTCAAGGCGCCGGGTCTCCCGTACCGGTACCGGAACATGGAGCGATTTTGGTATAGTCGGAACCGTGCGTTACTCTCTTTTCCCTCTCGCGCTGGCCTCGGTCCTCGCGGCCGCGCCCCTCCTTCCGCTCGGAGCCCAAAGCGGAGCCTTCCTCGACGGACGATGGGAAGGCAGCATGAATCTCGGCGATGGGACGGAGCCCCTCGTACTCAGGATTTTCCCCGCCGACCCCGAAGCGGGACAGGCCGAAGGAGGCCTGGTGGACCTGCCCGCGCGCAAGTTGTTCGGCTATCCGATGGACGGCCTCGAGCGCGTGCCCGAGGGCCTGATCTTTTCTTTTCTGGACGGGGCGCCCTTCGCCGGCCGTTTCGAGCTCGGGGGCGCGCCCGTACCGGTCGCTCCGGGGCAGAGCCTCATGGTGACGGGATTCGCGAGCATTCTACCCACCGGCGGGGGCGCGGACTCGAGGGCCCGCGGCCTTGGACCCTTCACCCTTTCGTATTCGGGCCATGCCTCGCGCGGAGCCGACTTCGGCAGGGACGTCGGCGTGGACACCGGACGAGGGATCCTTCCCGGCAGCCTTCTCCTTCCCGTTGCCGCCTCCGACCGGGCCGTTCCCGCCGTCCTCCTCCTGTCGGGAGCCGACGCGGACAGGGACGGGAACAACTATGCGGTGCCGGGTCGAAGCGACGCCTTGGCCCAGCTCGCGAGGGCCCTTCGCGATCGAGGCCTCGCCTCGCTGCGCTTCGACCAAAGGGGAAGCGGCGAGGCGTACAGGCTCGGCGCCGACGAGGAGAAGCTCCGCTTCGACGACCGCGTCGCAGACGCCAGAGCGGCCATCGCCTCGCTCGCCGGCGACCGGCGCTTTTCCCGCCTCGTGATCCTTGGATACAGCGAAGGCGCTCTCGTCGGCGCCGCGGCCTTGGGGCCCGGGAGTCCGGTCTCGAATCGGGTAGTCGGCATCGTCGCGCTCTGCGCCTCGGGCAAGACCGAGCTCGAGACGATCGAGGAGGCCCTGTCTTCGACGCCGGAGGAATACAAGTCCGAGGCCGAAGCCATCATGTCGGCCCTCGAGGCCGGCGAGAGCTATCCGAACCCCAGTCCCTATTTCGCGGATTTCTTCAGGCCGAGCATCCAAGCCTATCTCGCGTCCCGACTCGGATACGACGTTCGAGCGGCCTTCGCGGCGGCCGAACTGAGCCCCCTCCTTCCCTGCGAGGCCCTCGTGATCGCGGGAGGGAGCGACCTCCAGGTGCCTCGCGTCGAAAGCTGGAGCCTCGCTTCCGCCAGGCCCGGAACGGCCTATCGCGTCATCCCCGGGATGAGCCATGCCCTCAAGGAGGTCGGGGACGACGAGGATGCCAATTACGCATCCTTCACCGATCCCTCCCTTCCCTTGGCGGAGGGCCTCGTCGACCTGGTCGCGGCTTTCGTGGACGGGGAGGCCCTACCGGGCTCAGATGCCTTCGCCCCGGGCGGGGCCGCCGGAAGCGGCGAAGCCGGAGCGCAGGGCCCGGAGGGCGCGGGCGAGGGTCCTCCCCGATAGGCGTATGCCCGAAGCCTGGAAGAGATCGCCGTCTTGGGTGAAGGGGACGCCGAGCGCCCCGTCGCCCTCGATGCCCAGGAGCCCGCGGGCGATGCCGAACCAGGCGAGGCGCAGCGCGGGCCTGAAAATAAGCGCCGACTCGGCGTCCTTCATCAGGAAGGCGACGGTCGCGTCGTAATCGTCGTCGGAGCCCGAGACGGGATCGGCCGCGACGAGGAGACCCACAACGGGTACGTCCATAGGGTCGCCGAAAAGGGCGGCCGCGAGCCGGGAGAAGGGTTCGGGAACCCATATCGTCAGCCTGCGCGAGGAGAGGGCCGAAAGCCTCGTCGGAATTGGCGAGGTCCCGGGAGCACCGGAAGCCGCGATCAGGGGCTCGAGTCTCTCGGTCGAGGCGACGACGAGATTCGGCCCCGGGATCGCCACCCGAAGCCCTATCTTCGGGTTGAAATAGCCTACCTTTTCCCGCTTCCACGCAGGGTCCGCGTCGAGGGAAAGGGCCGCGGAGCGGAAGGGGTAATCGCCGATCAGGCAGGCCTGAAAGGCGGGGCCCGCGGGAGGATCTCCGCTCTTAATGCTCGAGAGGGCTCCGATGCCGATGGCGACGAGCCTCGTCCTCGCGAGTACGGAGGTCAGGGACTTGGCGCTGTCGGGGGGCATGACCGCCGGAAGGAAGGCCCTCGCGACGGTGCCGTCGAGACGGGCGTAGGCCAGGGAACCCGGTTCGAGGATGGCGAGGGGATCGACCGACGCTCCGATCTTGAGCGGGGTCGCGCAGCCGGCTGCCGACAGGGCGAGGGCGGCGGCCAGGGCGGCGAGTGAGCCCGGTCCGAGAAAGGCGGCGCGCGATTTCATATCAGTCCTTCCTTGGCGAGGAGGGAAGTCGCCAGCTCGCGATGCTCCCTGGCCGCCTCGTTCCAGCGATGCAGCTCCGAGTCGCGGAAGCGGCCCCCCGTGTTTATTCGCCTCGTCCCCGATCCTGCGCCCGAGCGGCGCTCTATCTCGCCTCGGAGCCAGTCGAGCTTGTCGTAGCCTGACTGGGACGATTCGTCGGCCCGCTCGTCGTAGCGCCCCGAGCCGAGCCCCGCGCGCGACAGGTAGCCGCGCTTGTCGTAGGGGGGGACGTCGAGGTCGACGGTGAAGCTCGCGAGACGGGCCTTCATGTCCCCGGGATAGCGCGCCCAGGCGGCCTTCAGCTCGTCCAGCACCAGATTCTCCTCCTCGAAGCCCGAGCGGAGATAGGTCCTCAGGTAGCGGTAGATCTTGCGCGCGGCGGCGGCGAAGCGCGCGCCGTTGTCGACTTCGCGGAGCTCGGAGAGAAGTCGCGAGTCGGTCCAGCGGCCGGCCGCGTCGTCGGGGGAGCGAAGGGCCTGGAGATGGCCCGCGGGCGGCAGGGGCGACGACGGGTCGACCACGTTGCCCCGCTCGATCCTTCCCGAGAAATGCTGATGGGCCCAGGTGTCCGCGTAGGAATGGAGGGCGATGCCGATCCTGAAGTCGTCGCCCGTCCTGAGCGCCGCGACGAGGAGCTCCTTGGCGAGGGGAGAATCGGGGGTGACCGTCCATCGCGAGGCGGCGCCGTCGACGCGCTCGCGGCCGGCTGCCTCGACGACTCCGGGGATGAAGTGGAAGGGCAGGTATATGCCGCGCAGGGTTTCCTCGTCCCAGAAGATGTAGTTCTGCGTCACCTGGCTGCGATAGGCGAAACCGCCGTCGTCGATCTCGTAGGCGAGGATCGCGTTGTCGACGTATTGGGAGGCGAAGGCGATGTTCGCGCAGCGCCTCGCCGGCATGCCAGCGCGGAGGCAGAGGAAGTAGATCGCGTAATAGTGGAACTCGGCGTTCATACGGCCTCCGCCACGATATAGTAAAACGACTATACGCCCCGCCGGCACGATATTGTCAATACGAAGCTCGGGGCCAGCCTCCCCTTTTTGCTGCTCGTTCCATCGTGCTAGGATGCCTCAACGGAGGAAGGAATGGCTGTCGAAAGGACATTTTCAATGCTCAAGCCGGGCGTCCTGCAGAGGCGCCTGGCGGGCGAGATCATCGCGCGGATCGAGGGCAAAGGGCTCAGGATCGTCGCGCTCAAGATGATGACCATTCCGAGGAGCCTCGCCGAGAGCCACTATGCCGAGCACCGCGAGAAGAGCTTCTTCGGCGAGCTCGTCGACTTCATTACTTCCGGGCCGGTCGTCGCCATGGTCGTCGAGGGCGAGGGCGCCATCGCCCAGCTTCGCAGGCTCTGCGGAGCCACCAAGGTCGAGGATGCCGCTCCCGGAACTATCCGAGGCGATTTCGCGATGCATACGGGCCTCAACGTCATTCACGCCTCCGACTCGCCCGACAGCGCCGAGCGCGAGATCGGGCTGTATTTTTCGCCATCCGAGATTCTCCCCTGGAAGGATCCGGTCGATGCCTGGATTTGACGCCGCCGCGGCCTCGGGCGGCGGAATCGAGGGGACGCGATGGCCGAGAGCATAGGCGTGATCGGGGCGGGGGCCTGGGGGACCGCCCTCGCAAAAGTCCTGGCCGAATGCGGCCACGAAGTATCGGTCTGGTGCAACGAGCCCGAAGTGGCCGCCGGCATACTCGAGGCGGGGCGAAACGACCGCTTCCTTCCCGGCGTCGATCTCCCCCGCGGGATAATGGCGAGCACCGATCCCGTCGCCATTGCGACGGGCAAGGACGTCCTCCTCCTGG
Source organism: uncultured Treponemataceae bacterium (assembly GCA_964396415.1). Lineage (GTDB taxonomy): Bacteria > Spirochaetota > Spirochaetia > Treponematales > Rectinemataceae > UBA1306. Next base: position 11,073 of record CAYNFM010000090.1, read on the forward strand.
CCGTGCCTTCGCCCTACCTCATGGGGATAGTCAGGCGGATGCTGACAGCGCCCAACGTCATGGACGGGGAGACCCTCGTCGTCGCCGTGACGAAGGGCTTCGTCGCCGGGCACCCGGGACCCCGCGGCGCGGAAGCCCGCGGTCCTTCGGGGAAGGCGGCCCCGCGCCTCATCCTCGAGACCCTCGAGGACTACCTGCCCGGCTTCTACCGCGGCAATACCGTCTTCCTCTCCGGGCCGAGCCATGCCGAGGAAGTGGCTCGCGGGATGATCACCGGCCTCGCGGCGGCGAGCCAGAACGGCCGCAACGCGATCCGCGTCCGGGAGCTCTTCCGGGGCAGCCGCGTCCTCGTCTTCCCCTCCCTCGACACGATAGGCGTCCAGGTCTGCGCGGCCGCCAAGAACGTCGTCGCGATAGCCTTCGGGATGCTCGACGCGATCGCGAGCAAGAACGCCTGCGAGGGGGGAGCCGACGATACCGGCCCGGCCGAATTCGGCGACAATACCGAGTCCCTTCTCCTCGCGGCCGGCCTCAACGAGATGCAGACCCTCGGTACGGCCCTGGGCTCGACCCACCCCGAAACCTTCACCTCCATCGCGGGCGTAGGGGACCTCGACGTTACTTGTCGGTCCGTGCACGGCCGCAACCGCCGATTCGGCCGCGAGATAGTCCAGAAGGGGATACTCGCCCCCTTCCGCGACCTCGACGACCTCCTCGCCCGAATCTCGGAGCTGGGCTACCTCCCCGAAGGCGCCGTCGCCTGCAAGCACGTCGCCGTCATCGCCGCCGAGCGCAAGCTGGATCTGCCGATCATGGGCGGCGTCAACCGCATCCTTGAACGGCGGTCCGAGCCGCTCCAGTTCCTCGAGGAGTATCTGGCGCACATGGGCGCGTTGCCCTCGTAGTTCGAGCGAGAGCGAGACCTTTGTCAAAGGTCTCTAACTCTTCGCAAGACTTCGTTCCCTCGCGCTCCCTCATCCAAACTATTCGCCGCGGCGGGACTTCGCGACTAATGGTCGCGCGCGACTAATGGTCGCGGCGGCTCGTCTTCGCGAAGCTCCTCCTCGACCTTTCGATCGCCCGCCATCGCCGTCGCTCGGCCTCCCTACCCGAGCCTTCCTCCTTGGCGCGGAGGAAGGCCGCCTCCTTGGTCAGCTTGCCCCAGCCGGCGAAGCGGCCGGCGTCGAGCTCGCCCGCCTCGAGCGCCGCGCGCACCGCGCAGCCGGGCTCGCTCTCGTGGCGGCAATCGCGGAACCTGCAGAGCGCGGCCAGCTCCTCAATCTCGGGGAAGGCAGCTCCCGCTTCCTCTTCGTCGGCCCAGAGCTGGAGCTCACGCAGCCCGGGAGTATCGATGATGAGCGCTCCTTGCCTGAGTCTGTACAGCCTGCGGCTCGTCGTCGTGTGCCTTCCCCTCTCGTCCTCCGCTCGGATCTCGCCGGTCCGCGCCAGGGCCTCTCCCGCGAGGGCGTTCAGCAGAGTCGACTTGCCGGCGCCCGAGGAGCCGATCAGGACGGTCGTCCTACCGGGCGCGAGTGCGAAGGACAGATCGCCGAGGCCGAGGCCGGAGGGAGCGCAGATCAGGGCCGTCCTGGCCGCGGGGCGGCGACAGCGGCCTCCGCAAGGAGCCGCCCGGGATCGGCCGCGAGGTCGGCCTTCGTCAGGACCAGCACCGGCTGGGCGTTCGCGGCGCGCGCGAGCACGACGTAGCGCTCGACGCGGCGCGGCTTCCAATCGGCCCCGGCCGCCGCGACGATAAAGGCGTAGTCGACGTTGGCCGCCACTACCTGGGCCTCGATCCGATCGTGCTGCGCCTCTCCCGGGGTCTTTCTTATGAAGGCTCCGGCGCGCGGCAGGACGCGGCGGATGAAGAGCGGCCCGCCGCGCGTCGCGCGGTTCGGCGATTTTAGCGCGACCCAATCGCCGACGGCCGGCAGTTCGGTCGCCGAGGAGGATCCCTTCAGTAAACCGGGCGAGGCGAGGGCCTCCGCCTCCGCGAGCGCTCCTCTCTCGGGCTGAAAGACGACCCTGTAGCGGCCCCGTTGCTCCTCGATCACGCGGGCCGGCAGGTCGCCGACCTCGGCGAGGCTCGAGAAGGAGTCCTCGAAATAGCGGCCATATCCTAAATCGCGCAACGCGCCAGAATAATCTCTCACGATATCGTCCTATACGTAGGCTAGCCCGATAGTACGGGCGGCCAGGCCCGAGGCTACTCCGCGGGAAAATTCGCCGCGAAGCCTTAGGGGAAGATATCGGGATGAAGGGAAGGATGTTCGGCTAGGAGCGGTCCCGATTTCCTCGGAGGACGTTGAGGGCAACTTGCTTTTGATCGACCATCATGTACGGCCTCCTCGGAAAGGAATGCGAACCATAAGGTCCGAAGTTACGCTACATCAGCGCGCGCGACTTGTAAAGGGGAGGATCCGAGGTTAGTGACATCTCACCATGAGGCGACCATCGCCCGCGACTATCTTCGCCATCGCCATGCCCGCCGACCTCGCCTCCTCCGAGGCCTCAGCCGAGGCCTCAGCCGAGG
>CAYNFM010000091.1:0-13441 GCA_964396415.1 uncultured Treponemataceae bacterium
ATCTGGTCGATCAATCTCCATTTGCCTATGGGCTGTATAAAGAGGATGGGACGTGTCTTATGGTCAACGATACCTGGTCACGTTTTTGGGGGCTTCCGAAGGAGTTGGCGATCGGTAGCAACCTTCTGGAAAGCCTAGAACTCAAAGCCACTGGCTTGCTGCCCAGTCTCCTTGAACAGATCTGGAGCGGGAAAGCCGTTGCCATTCCGGAAATGAAACTGGACATTTCACGCGAACCGTATGCAGGCGGGAAAGGCAATTGCCGTTGGATTAGGGGCATGATGTACCCGGTCTTGGATAGCTCCGAGCATTTGCGCATGTTCGTCGTCTTGACCGAAGATCTCACTGAGACGAAGGCAGCCGAGACGGCGTTGCGCGATAGCGAGTCGCGATTTCGTTTGCTGGCGGAAAATTCGACGGACATGATTTCCCGCCATGATGTGCAGGGCGTCTATCTCTACGCTTCCCCGGCTTGTATTCCGCTTCTAGGCTTTTTACCGGAGCAACTCAAAGGATCTTCCGCTTTCGACTTAATTCACCCGGAGGATTTAGCAGCCGTCCGAACGATCCTGGATGAATTGCTTAAAACCCATACTCCGCGGACGATTCGCTATCGGATACGCCGTAATAATGGAAACTTCGTCTGGTTCGAGAGCATCAGCCGCGCAGTCCGCGACGAGACGACAGGAACGACCGAAATTCAGGTCGCTTCCCGAGATATCACCGAGCGCATCGAGGCCCAAGCCCGTGAACGGGAGCACGATCAGCAGCTTTTCCACGCTTCGCGCCTGGCTACCCTAGGCACGCTGATGTCCGAAATCGGCCACGAAATCAATAACCCGAACAACTACATTCGCCTAAACTCGCAGAACCTCATTGCATTATGGAAGGACATGCGAGCGGCGTTGGACTCCATAGCCAAGGCGCGTACCGATCTAGAGTTCCAGGGCATACCTTATGAGACGGCGGCAGGCATGGTAGAGGAGCTCTTGAATGGGGTGGTAGACGGTTCCCGGAGGATCGAGAAGCTGCTGATCGATCTACGGGACTTCGCCCGCGGCGATGAAGGCGTCTTGGATCAACCCGTGGACCTAAATGTGACGGTAAGGTCCGCGATCGCGATTATCGGGGATTTCGTGCGCAATTCGACCCATCACTTCTCGTTCATCGGAGAGCCCGAGTTGCCACGCGTTCAAGGTAATTATTATCAATTGGAGCAAGTCGTGATCAACCTTGTTAACAATGCCTGCCACGCTCTCGATTCCCCTGAAAAGATGGTCGGCGTGGAAACGCGAACCGATGCCGATGGATATGTCGCCCTCGTCGTGAAGGACGAGGGCATCGGCATTCCGGCCGAGAACCTCCGGCACATGACGGATCCATTCTTCACGACAAGGCGGGAACGAGGCGGTTCGGGGCTCGGCTTGGCCGTGACGTCGCGCATTGTACACAACCATGGCGGTACTATGCATTTCGCCTCAGTAGTCGGCTCGGGTACGACGGTAACGATTCTTCTCCCCGAAATGAGGAGAAAATCATGAGGCGCCCGGACCCTTCCGGTCCTGTGCTCGTGGTAGACGACGAGGAGCTCACCAGGCGTTCCGTGAGGGCGGCGCTCCTCATGGATGGCATCTCGAATGTCGAAGAGTGCGGGGATGGCCCGGAAGCCCTAGAGCTGGCGACATCGAAATCCTACGCCGCGGTCTTTCTCGACCTCGCGATGCCAGGCCTGTCCGGAGAAGAGCTGCTCAAGCTCCTCTTGGAGGAGCGGCCGGAGACGCCAGTGATCGTAGTCACAGCGACCAGCGACCTCGAGACCGCGGTGCGCTGCATGCAAGCCGGCGCTTTCGACTATCTTACCAAGCCCGTAGATCGAACTAGACTCCTTACCTCTCTAGGGCATGCCATCGAGCGATGGGAAACCGCACGGGAGATGACGTCGCTGGAGCGCAGCCTCCTGTCTACTAGGATCGAGTTTCCCGAAGCCTTTGGGGATATCGTTACTGCAGATCGGCAAATGCTCCAGATTTTCCGCTATGTGGAAGCGATCGCTCCGACCGCGCTTCCAGTGCTCATCACCGGAGAGACTGGGGTCGGCAAAGAGCTCGTTGCGCGAGCGATCCATGCGCTCAGCAGGCGTAAGGGCAGTTTCGTTACGGTCAACATCGCGGGACTCGATGATGCGCTTTTCGCCGATACGCTATTCGGTCATGTGAAGGGAGCCTACACCGGCGCGGATTCATCGCGGGAAGGGGTGGTGGCCAAGGCGGAGGACGGTACGCTCTTCCTGGACGAGATAGGCGACTTGGCCGCAAATTCCCAGATCAAGATCCTGCGATTGCTCCAGGAGCGGGAGTACTACGTATTGGGGAGCGACGCTTCGCGGCCAACTAGTGCCCGGTTCATATTCGCCAGCAATGCCGACCTGTCCAAAGGCGCTGGTCATGGCGCGTTCCGAAAGGACATTCTGTATCGGCTGCAATCCCATACCATCCGCGTCCCGCCCTTGCGCGAACGAATGGACGACTTGCCAGTACTGGCGGATCACTTCTTCGACAAAGCCTGCCGGACACTCGATAGGAAGCGTCCAGCGGTTCCCAAGGAGCTCCTGGCGCTCCTCAGAAGCTACAGCTTCCCGGGGAACATCCGCGAGTTGGAGGGGATGATATTCGACGCCGTGGTGCGCCATAAGTCCCGCACCCTATCTTTGGAAAGCTTCAGGAAGGCCATGGGCCGTCCGGCCCGAGAGGACGATGAGGGTGCGAATGAGACCGAAGGAGGCGAGAATCCCTTCGAATCCATGGAAACGCTGCCTACTCTCAAGCAGACCGCCGGTTTGCTTATCGACGAGGCGCTTCGCCGATCCGAGGGGAACCAAGACGCGGCTGCGAGGATGGTGGGCCTCAGCCGCTCGGCGCTGAGCAAGAGACTCAATCGCAACCCCTAGGACATTTTGCATGAAGGAGTAGCATTAGATGGGGTCTCCTGAAATGTCAGCAGCGAATAATCGCCTTGATACGATGCCCGGTTTCTACAACATAGGCTCAGGTTACGCTAGGATCATCCATCGGGGGCGGACATGAAGAAGAACTACTCATCACATCTAATCGGGCAGATGACGGTATTCCTTATTCTCTTCATCGCTGTCTCGATCGTCGTACTGTTGCTTGTGGGCAAGGCGCTCGAAATGGATATCTGGGATTTCTGGGGCAACAGGGTGAAGCTCCCGCTGGCGACGCTCATCTTGGGCAGCGCAACGATTATCCTTTTCGCTCATTTCGGAGCGAAGTTCCTGACAAAGCCTATTCTCATCCTCGACGAGTGGACGAGGGGCGATACGCAAAGCATCCCGAAAGAAGTGTCCGATCGTTCGGACGAATTTGGACACTTAGCGAGATCGATGCAGGAAATGCGAGCGGGACTAGAGAACGAAAGAGATTTGATCCAGATCGATCGGGATATCCATCGGTCGTTGAACGAAATGAGGATGATCACTCTATCCGATGAACCGAGCCTTGCGACCATCAAGAAACTCCTGTTGGTCGTCATCAGGCACGCGAATGCAGATGCGGTGATGCTGGTTCGAAGGGACCCCGATGGCGGGGGCTTCTCCGTCGTCTCTTCCCAAATGGCTGATGGCTATGACAAAACGATCAGTGTAGGCGGTATAATCTTGGATGACCTTGTCCCGGAGAGATTGCTAATCCGCTTCCTCGATGCCTTTGAAATACCCTTCGATGATCTGGACGAGCAGGCCGTTTCCTGGGCGAATAGGCATTTCGGCAGTGCATCCGAGTCCAGCCGAACTTTCATAAACATGCCCGTCGAGAACGAAGGGCAATACATAGGGTCGCTAGTGCTCGTTCGAAGCAAGAGCGGCCCGTCTCTGGAAAATCTCAGGCCGCTCGCAGGCGGTGTGATCAGCTCTGCAAAGTATGTAGAAATGAGCATCGAAAGGGATGACAACTGGACCTCGATCATGACCTCCCTCTCAAAAGCGGTAGACGCGAAATCATCTTGGACTAACGGCCACTCAGAACGAGTGGCCGGGCTTGCGAACGCTATCGGGAAGAAGCTATTGATGGAGGATAGCGAGTTGGCGAATCTGCAAGTGTCCGCTTTGCTCCATGATGTCGGAAAGATCGCAATCCCAGAGTCGATCATCGACAAGCCCTCGCGACTGAGTGAAGATGAAATGAATATCATGAAGCAACATCCTGAGCGAGGGGCGATGATCGTCGAGAACGTCCCTGGATACAAAAGCATCCGCTTAGCAATCTTGCATCACCATGAGCGCTGGGATGGCAATGGCTATCCACACGGGATTTCGGGGGAGGAGATCCCTCTCCACGCTAGGATAATCGCCATCACGGACGTATTCGACGCGATGACGAGCGATCGCCCGTATCGGAAAGGGCTCATGATCGAGCAGGCTTTATCGCAAATCGAGTCTCAAAGTTGGGCCGCTTTAGATGGAGAATTGGTCAAGATCTTCCTTACCGTTGCAAGAAGATAGTGGTAGTCATCGCCGATTCTCTCCTGGGTCACACGCGGAGTCGCCTAAGCCATCCAAAGAGAGACAAGAAGCGGCTATAAGGACGGTAGGACCAAGCCGCTCGGCGCTAAGCAAGAAGCTCAATCTAAACCCCTAGGACAATTTGCACGTCAACTCGGGACGAACACCGCAGAATTTCCTTTCAGTTAATAGCGATAGCCCATACCGCCAATCCCAGATCTTCCATTTTGTCCCAAGGAATCCAAAGCAACCGCAAGCAGGATCAGATTATAAGGAAACAAATTAGGCGCAATAAATTCTTGGCATGCTTAATGCGTAAGGGTAGTATGGCAGTACTTCAAAAGGTCTTCCCATCGCTCCCGATACTCGTCGTCGATGACGATGAGGAGTCTCTTCTAGCCTTTGCGACCACCCTGCGCACAGCCGGTGTCACAAATATCCGAACAGTCTCCACCAGTACTGCCGTGCCGACCATGCTTAACCTTGAGGCATTCAGCCTTGTACTGCTGGACCTCAATATGCCCAGCTTATCGGGATACGACATTTTGGGAAAGGCTGCTGAACTGACCAGTCGACCACCTTTCATTATTGTTACGGGCAGTCTTCCGCCTCAGGATTCCGTCATGCGCCTCACATCCGATGTCGTGGCTTACCTAACTAAACCTGTCGATCGAGAGCGGCTCGTCGGAGTCGTACTTGCGGTACTCAACGAATCACGGTAGCGGGAGGAGGACAAAGATGCAGGTCGCCGCGAGCAGGAAATCGCTGGACGCTAAGCCCAAATAAAATGAGAAGGTAGAAGTGCAGTATTCCGAGGAGGGAAATATGCGATTCAGCATCCGCGCCAAAATAGTGCTACCAATGGTCATTCTCCTGTCCGCGACTATCCTCGCCCTTGGCGCGATAGCCTACGCGCTCCAGGCCAAAATTCTCAATGAACTCATGAAATCGACGACCGATGCGAAGCTGTCGGAGTTTTCGCAGAGGATAGATCGAATAGCCGAGACCGCTCAGACCTTGAAGACATCATTGGCCGCTAATTATCTGCGATTAGCCAGGACGGTCGTTCAGACAATAGCGGCCAATCCCGCCGTCCTCGAGCCTGCGCGGATGACGGCCCTGGCTAAGAACATCGGAATCGACGAGATCCACGTAACCGACGCAAAGGGCGTACTGCGCTGGGGCAATGTGGCCGGCTTTTACGGATTTGACTTCACCACGAGCGATCAGACTAAGCCCTTTCTTAGGATTCTTTCCGACCCGAGCTTCGAGCTAGCCCAGGATCCTCAGCCGAGAGGAGCCGACAAGGTCCTCTTCCAGTATATTGGCGTGGCCCGTAGGGACAGGCCCGGTATCGTGCAGATCGGGGTTGCGCCGAAGGAACTCGAGGATCTCATGAAGAGCGCCAGCGTGCAAAGTCTCATCGAGGGCGAGGCCGTAGGTAGGTCCGGATACTATTTCGTACTCAGTCCCGAGGGCAAAGTGATCGCTCATTCGCAGTCCAATCAGGTGGATACGGATATTTCGGGCGAGGCCTTTGTCAAGACAATGCTATTGCGCAAAACAGGGAACCTCGAGTATCGCTACAAGGGCACCGAAATCTATGCCTCCTTCCGCGAGAAGGACGGTTCCACTCTCGTCGCCGCGGTTCCAGTGGCCGAGTATCGCGACCGCCTTTCCCTCCTCCTCGGCGAGCTCGGTCTCTCGGCCGCGGCCTTCATCGCCCTCGCCGTCATCGTTTCCCTCCTCTTGGCACGCTCTCTGGTGCGGCCGATCAAATCGGTGGTCGGGGCCATGGGCAGACTGGCCGCAGGGAAGCTCCTGCTCTCGAGCGAGGAGGGCGCCGAAGCCGAGCGCGTGACCTCCCGACAGGACGAGCTCGGGGTCCTAGGCCAGTCCATAGCTAAGCTTCGCGAGAGTCTGGGAAAGGTGGTCGGGGAGATTCGCGTCTCCTCGGACCTAGTGTCCCAAGGCTCTATCCATCTCTCGGAGACGGCAAAGGGCATTTCCCAAGGCGCGAGCGCGCAAGCGGCGAGCATCGAGGAACTTTCCGCCTCACTCGAGCAACTCGCGGCGACGGTCAGGCAGAACGCCGACAATACGAGCCAGGCCGACGCCCTCTCGAGACGAGTGGCCGCCAGCGCCGCGGAATCGGGCGACTCGGTCAATCAAATGGTGGGCGTCATGTCGGACATAGCCTCGAGGATATCCATCATCGAGGAGATAGCCAGGCAGACCAATCTCCTGGCCCTCAACGCGGCCATCGAGGCCGCCCGTGCGGGCGACGCGGGCAAGGGCTTCGCGGTGGTAGCGAGCGAGGTCCGCAAGCTCGCCGAACGGTCGGCGAAGGCCGCCGCTGAGATCAACGAGCTCTCACGGCGCAGCACCGAGGTGGCATCTCTCGCGGGGCGCAAGATCGGCGAGCTCGTGCCCGACATCAAGCGCACCGCCGAGCTGATACAGGAGATTACCGCCGCCTCAGCCGAGCAGTCTAACGGGACCGACCAGATCGCCACAGGCGTCACGCAGATGGATAGGGTAGTGCAGAAAAACGCGTCGAGCTCCGACGAGCTGGCCGCAACCTCCCGCGAGTTAGCCGACCAGGCCAGGAATCTGGTGTCGAGCATCGGCTTCTTCATCCTCGAGGCAGACAAAGCCTTGACCGCAACAGCCGGCATCATACAAGTGAGAAGGAGTTGAAGATGGAAAAGCGAAGGTCGCTAAGGACGAGAATCGCGCTGCTATTCGCACTGTTGGTGGCCGTCATTATCGGCGGCATCACTTTAATAACCAGCTTGAGGGTAAACTTCGCTGTCAATACCATGGCGTTGGCGGACTATCAGCAGATCGCGACCGCGCGGGCCTTCCAGCTCGGTGAATTGATGGCCAAGCTGGCTTGGCAGGAGAAGATAATCGCGCAGAGCGATGTCATGAGACTGGGAGATCGAAAGGCGGTCGCAAGCGCGTTGACCGGCCTCGAAGGCAAGACCTCTCCCGAAATCGTCAGTCCCGTTTTCGTTTGGCGCGGCGGCGATACCTTTACGGCTCAGGGGCCTTCGGCAAGCGCGATCGACCGCGACTACTACGACGCGATCGTAAACAAGGGCGCGGATAGTTTCATCGGAAGAGCGGTAATTTCGAGGAACCTCAATATACCTGTCGTAATCGATGCGGTCGCGGTCAAGGGGGCCGACGGAGCGACACGCGGTCTTTTGGCTTTCCAATTCAAGCTCGACACGCTGTCGTCGATCGCTAGCAACATCAAAGTGGGCAAGACGGGCTTTGGCTGGATCGTAGATAACACCGGTCTCATGATCGCCCATCCCAACGCCAAGTATATAATGGCGATGAACGCCACCGATGTCGACAAGGATGGTTTCCGCGGGGCGGACTCGATCGCGAAGAAAGCCTTGGGCGAGGAAACTTTGCATGGGACTTTCATTGATCCGACCGGTTTGGAGATTGCTTTATTCTCCGTCCATGTCCCCAACACGCCCGGTTGGGTGCTCGGGCTGAACACTCCGACAAGCGAGCTCAAGGAAACCGCAAAGTCCCTGACCAGCGTGCTGCTGATCCTGGCACTTGTTTCGATTGGCCTTGCGGTTTTCGCGGCTATACTCCTCGCTGAATATATCGTAAGTCCAATTAATCTAGCCGTAAAAGTGATGGAACGTATGTCCGTCGGCGATTTGGAGTTTGCGGACATCGATAAAACCGCTGCCGATCGGGGCGTGGCTCGGCGCGACGAACTGGGGGCGCTCGGTAGGGCAATTCTCAACTTGAAGGAGAAGCAGACGAACGTAGCACAAGATATACAAAATTCGGCACGGCAAGTTTCGAGCGGGTCGGAGCAGCTATCCAGGATGGCCCAGGGGCTGTCCCAGGGAGCGAGCGAGCAAGCCGCGAGCATCGAAGAGCTGTCAGCCTCGATCGAGGAACTCGCCTCGACGATTCGGCAGAATGCGGACAACACGAAGCAGGTGGACAGCCTCGCGCGAAGGGTGAGGGAGAACGCGGAGGAATCGGGACGTTCAGTGAGCGATACCGCTGCGAGCATGAAGCAGATCGCCTCGAAGATTGGAATCATCGAGGAGATCGCGAGACAAACGAACCTCTTGGCCCTCAACGCGGCCATCGAGGCGGCACGAGCCGGCGAGGCTGGAAAGGGCTTCGCGGTGGTCGCGTCGGAGGTGCGCAAGCTGGCGGAGCGGTCGGCGATGGCAGCCGCTGAAATCAACGAGCTGTCGGCGAGAAGCGTTAAGGTGGCGGGAGAAGCCGGGATTTGCCTCGAGGAGCTGGTGCCGGATATAAAGAAGACGGCCAATCTCATCCAGGAGATTACCGCGGCGAGCGATGAGCAATCGAGCGGTGCTAAGCAGATTGCAAAGGGCATCACGCAGATGGACATTGTGGTGCAGCAGAACGCATCACGTTCGGAAGAATTGGCGGCTACGGCAGAAGAGCTGTCTGGCCAATCAGCGAATTTATCGACCACCATAGGTTTTTTCAAGATTTCGGATGGATGCACGAATACCCACGACGACGGTAGCACAGACACAATAGTAAATGCAGACAGAACGTTCAAGGAAAGTCTTCAACAAAAAAAGCGGCTTGAAACTACAGCCATACTTCCGGGCCCGAAAGCTATGACGAAAAAAGATCGTTCGTCGATGGCAGTCGAAAGGCTAAAATCATTGGAAAAACCAATTTTCTCGGACAGCGAATTCGAAGAATTCTAGAAAGATATGGCATGGAGGTTGTTATGGAGCAGTCGGCGAATTGTCAATATCTCAGTTTCTCCCTCGATACCGAAAAGTATGCCGTTAGCATCGAAAAAGTCCATGAGGTCCTTGAATACATTCACATTACCCCGCTCCCTGGGATGGACGCTTTCATGAAGGGTATCGTCAATATCCGAGGAGTCGGTGTTCCCGTCATCGATCTCAGGATTAGGTTCGGCATGTCGGAGACGCCCATCGGCAAGGACACCGCAATAATCGTTATGGAGCTCGAGAACGACGGCGCAACCACCGTCGTCGGGGCACTTGCCGATACGGTGCATGAAGTGGTGGAGTTGCCTGAGTCGTCCATAGAGCCGCCCCCGCGCTTCGGCTCTGGTCTTGCTGTTGATTACATCAGAGGTGTCGGGAAGAACGACGACGGGTTCATGATTGTGCTTGACATCGATCGGGTAATGGAGGCAGAGACGGATTTGATTTCTACTAAGGTTAAAGAAGCTGTGATTCCTGATACTTCCCCGGCTAAAGAGTTCGCGTGAAGGCTTCTAGCGGTGAAATCGGAGGCGTTATGGAAACGGCAGCCAAAACTATTCTCCTAGTTGAGGATGAAGCTATTATCGCTCTCTCTGAAACCCGAAAGCTCGAGTATGCCGGCTACAAAGTAATTCGTGCGGGGACAGGTGAATTGGCTATCGATATCGTCAACGAGAATCCCGCCGTCGTCGATCTGATCCTTATGGATGTCGATCTTGGCCCAGGTATGGATGGGACGCAAGCGGCCCAAGAAATTCTGAGGATCCACAATATCCCGGTCCTTTTCCTTTCATCCCACATCGAGCCGGAGATCGTAAAGAAGACCGAGGAAATAACAAATTATGGTTACGTCGTGAAATCATCGAGCTTCACGGTTCTCGATGCTTCAATGAAGATGGCATTCAAGCTATTTCGGGCGATGAAACAGCTTGATCTCGATAGCATGGAAATCGAATCGACCAATGAGGAGCTGCGAAAGAGCCTCACGAAGCTACAAAATGCCTATGATGACCTCGCCCAGCGAAAGACCATGCAGGAAAAATTCTTCCGTCTCATTCCGGACGCCATTTGCATCACCAGAGTAGCCGATGGCGTCTATATTGAAGCAAATCAGAGCTTCAGCCGCCTCTTCGGATATACTCGGGAAGAGGCCCTCGGACATTCGTGCTTCGCAGACGAATTGGGCATCTGGTTACACCAGGAAGAACGCGAAAAACTCGCGCGAAAACTCGCTGAAAACCCTGACGGCATTTCATTCGAGATGGACTTTAGTCGTAAAGACGGCAGCGTCATTATGACCTCGACCAGCGCCGACCTGATATCGATCGACGGGAAAGATTGCATCATCAGTAGCATGAGAGACATCTCCGCGAGCAAGGGTATCGAAATTGAGCTTCGTGAAAGCGAGGAGCGTTATCGCATGCTTTTTGAAGAGGCTGGCGTTAGTATCCTCGTGTACGATAGGGATCTCAGGATACTTGATGTCAATAAAATGTCCATCAAGATGTTCGAATATTCGAAGGAAGAGCTGCTAGCCACTTCGATGCGCCAAATCGATCCCGGTCTCGCCGATCCTAGTCGACTCAATGAGCTGGCCGAAGGCATCATAGGGTCCGGGCGATATAGATTCACCGCAACTCGGCGGTTTAGGAACGGAACCATCTTGCCGGTAGAAGTAAACGCTATGTCGATCGTATGGCAAGGTAAGCCGCAATCATGGCCATCGTTTATGATATCGCAGAGTAGAAGAGACGCTAGCCCTCCCCCACGGCGATCTAGGGAACATTAGATCACACCGAAGGTTTCGTTATGAATCCTAGATCGCCTTTAGTACTGAAGGGAAAAGGGGAAGATAGCAGGTGTATTGTAGTAGCTGTTATCAAGGCGGCCTATTCCCCAAATTCCAAAGTAATTCTCGTCCCATTTCCCCGTTCGATGCGTATCGTTCCATTTAATTGTTTGGTGAGCGTGTCCACAAGCAAAAGGCCAAAGCCGGGGGAGTTTTCAAAATCGATCGATTCTGGCATGCCAATGCCATTGTCTTGAATCGAGATGGAAACGATGCCGCTCTTCAGCGAGGCGGACACCCGGATAAGCCCTGTGGTACGGCCGACAAACGCATACTTCATAATATTGGTAAGGAGCTCGTTCATTAGGATACCTAGCGGCTGAATCTTTGTTACACTGAGGGCGAATTCCTCAATGGTTTTCTCGATATGCACCGATGGGCTGTTCGGGAAATTTGCCACAATGTCGTCCACGAGAGGATAGATATAATCAATCGAGGAGATATCCGTAAAACTCGTGGACCGATAGAGTTTATCGTACAGTAAGACCATGCTCTGGATGCGGCTTTGAGCATCCTCTAACGCCGCGATTGCCGCAGGGTCGCAGAGAGTCCCAGCCTGAAGGGCAAGAATGCTATTAATGGTATTCATGTTGTTTTTGATCCTATGATGGACTTCCTTGAGAATGAGCTCCTTTTCTTCGAGCAGCGCTTTAATTCTTTCTTCAGCCTGCTTATGTTCGTTCATGTCGATGTTAAAGACGAGAACTGATACGATTTTCCCCTGCCTATCCCGGACTGGAATGTAGGTCACCTGTACCCACCGCTTCCCAGTGGCAGTATTAAAATAATTCTCGTACGAAACGGAATTGCCGGCGCGCGCTTTCTCGACACTGGTTAAGACAAAATGAAAATTCTCCTCCCCCCCTTGGTCCCGGAGATGGGTTCCGATGATCTTCTCCTTGGATAACCCAACCGCGTCCTGGAAGGCTTTGTTCACATATTGCAATCTGAGGCTGTCAACATCGAAATACGAGATGGGTATTGGCAAGTTTTCGGCAAGCACACTGAAACTCGCACTGGTCTGATCGATAATCTCATGTGCTCTGGCCAAGTCCGCTTCGAGCCGCCTTCTCGTGGTGATATCTTCGACGATTCCCAATCCGCCACCGTTTCCCTCAATATGAGCCATCGGGGCGAAAAGGATTCTGACGGGCGTCGCCTTCTCGGACGACACCCAATGAGAGTCACCCTCGTAGAGCCCATGGCTGCCATTCAAGGCGGCCTTGACTTCCAAAACCAATTTCTCGTCGGGAAGATCGAGCAGGCAAAGGCCAAGTAGCTCTTTTCGCTGTGCTCCCACAACTTCCACACAACGGTTATTGCAGGCGGTGATTACCCCTTTCCCATCGAAGGACACCAGCCCAAGAGGCGAATTCTCTAAGATTAGATGGAACATTCGCTCGCTTTCTGATGGCATATCTTCCATACCACTTTACTCCATTACCTCACGGCTTGGTTTCCCCGATTAAAGCGAGGCTCTTCCTCTGTTTCCCTCCGCTTTCGGAAACTGATATCTAGCTCGACTCTTGCAAGAAATATTTTACTGCCCATGAAGATGCGAATACCAGTGGCTACCTATTTTTCTTGTCTCCGCCTTTTTTAAAGGATGGTTTCAACTTCAGATTCTCCTCTTTACTAGGAGGCGCGGATACTATCAAAAATAGAGGAACTCAGCTCGCGAGCTCCATACAGAAGCTGTAGTCCAGAACCCAGCCGACGTGAACCATTGGCATGGGGCCGCCAAATATGCGCTTTCGCGCTTGCTCCATGGCCGCAGGGAGCAGAGCCAGAACGTCGTCAAGACGCTTGATCACCTGTCCTGCCTCTGCTTTGGAGAAATCCGTTTTGGTCTGCCACTGTTGCTCGAGCAGCCGGCGGTAGCGCTCGGCATGCGCCTTCACGATGGTACCCACGGTGAGCATCGTTCGGAGCGTCTTCTTCCGCTTCTTCCCGCCGTCTTTCTTCCTGCCCGAAGCGGACATGGCGATGCATAGCTGGTTAATCCCCTCAGAAATAGCTTCGGCTCCCGTATCCTGTGCTTCATACTATGCTTGCGGATGCACCCGATCGCGAGCACCATGGTCCTCATCGCATCCCGTAAAAACACCCAGTCAACGGGGAAATGGATATTCTATTCGAGGCGCGAGCACTTCGTCCGCAAGGTTTTCGCGCACGATTCTCGTGTCGTTTCCACCCACGTTTTTCAATGTCGTAGAGAATACGACCTTGTCGAGCGAGTCGAACACGCGGTTATATTGATCGCAAAAACAACCTGTCTCATAGACTCTCCCCAGGCGATGGTCG
>CAYNFM010000092.1:0-8082 GCA_964396415.1 uncultured Treponemataceae bacterium
AGATGGAGAAGAAACTCGGCAAAGTCTCGGCCCTGCCGAGCGAGGATGCGATGCTTCTGCTGCCTGCCGACGAAACCGTGACCAATGAAGAGGAGCAGGACTGACGCGCGAAGCCTGTCTGATAGGAGTCGATACTCCTCGATCGCCTCGGAGAGGGTGCCGCGCTGAAGCGTCGCATCCTGGCGGAATACGGGTCATCCACGACAGTCGAGCATTATAAAAACCTCGTGGACGGCATGCTCGATGGACTACAAGACTGGGGCTACCGCCGTTATTCGGAGGACGATGCATAGCCATCGCGGTCTCTGCGGCCCGAAACGCCGAGAGGCTCCGGGAGATCATCGTGTTCTGCGATTCGTTCATCGATTCTGGAAAGCCGAATTTTCCTTCCATAATATTCAGCCGAGAAGATAGCTCTCCTAAAGATCGATCTCCTGGGTAGACTCAAGGCTAAAGCCGAACGAGGGGCCTCCACCGAGGCTCTTCTCGAAATATACATGGACCCCGACGAGGGAGCGAGTGCTCACTGCCATCGAATCCAGGGGCGACCGAACGGGGCTCCTCGCCTCCCTGTATGCCTCGGAACGACCTCTCGATCGACTGATGGATCTCTGCGATAAAAAACCGCGAGAGTTTGTCGAATACTATCGCAAGCTCATGAAAACCTACCAGAGTCGAGTCGCCCCCTTGCTGAAGGACTATATCGCACGTAGGACAGCTACCGATACGAAGCGGAGCTCGTACGGGGAGACGGCTTCCATTGTCTCCGATTATGGCGCATGCGCCGACGGCTTCTCGCGGCTCGTAAAGGGCGCCGTCTTCCTCGGGGATCGCGGGCTTTGAACCGGCCTTCTCGCCGTCGCGGGGGAAGAACGCGCGAACTTAGCGAAGCAGCTCCGACAGCTCGAAGGGCCGACCGTGCTCCATGAGAAAGCCGCGCCTTCCCGTCATCTCGAGGCCGGTCAGGAAGACTTGGGGATCGGCGGTATTTTCCGAGAACATGCCGTAATGATGGGGAATGGACAGCCTGGGTTCCACGCGCTCTACGAGTTTAAGGGCGTCGGGGATGCCCATATTGCCCCAGCGGCCGTTGATGCACGTGAATAATGCGTCGCAGCGGACGCCCTGGCCCAGCTCGTCGTCGTACTCCGTATCGCCGGTGAAATAGGCGCTAAGGCCGTCGCGAGCGAGGAGGAGGCCGATGCTATCCGGGGTGTGCCGCGCGTACAGCGCCTCGATCGAGAAGGCGCCGAACTCCATGCGGTCGCCGCGGTCCAGTCGGGCGATCGACGCCGGAGGGACTCCGAGTTCCCGGAGCTTGAGGACGCAGGAGCCTGGCGCCGCGAAGCGCACTCCCCCCTTGTCCATGGCCGAGACCGTATCGGCGTCGAGGTGGTCGATGTGATCATGGGTGATCAGGTAGAGGTCGGGATGGGCCTCCTCCGGTCGGATGGGCGGAGGCACGCGGCGCTTCAGTCCTTCGACGCGCTCCACCAGGTCCGAAAGATAGGGATCGAGGAGGATCTGGTCCTTCCAGTCCGAGATCTCGAAGCCGCCCTGGCCCAGCCATCTCACGCTAAATGCCATTGCGCATCCTTCCCCAGCCGTAGCCGGCCTCGGGAGACGGATCCTCGGGCATGCCGGGCAGGATCAGGCCGCCGTCGATCTTGAGGGCGGCGCCGGTGATGTAGGCCGCCTGCTCCGAGCAGAGCCAGGCTACGGCGTAGCCGATTTCGCGCGGCGTGCCGTACCTGCCGAGAGGGATCTTCGGGGCGAAGCCGGAGCGCAGGTCGGCTTCGGAGAAGTCGCCGCGGACGCGGGTCGCGCCCGGAGCCACGCAATTCATCCGGATGCCGTAGGGCGCCAACTCCGTCGCCATCGATTCGGTGGCGCGAGTCAGGCCGGCCTTCGCCGCGCCGTACAGGGCGTCCTCCGGATAGCTCCGGAAGGCGCGCGTAGAGGTGATATTGACTATGCTGCCCCTGATGCCTCTTTCCCGCATATGCAGGGCCGCCTGCTTTGCGCAGAGGATGGGGGCGCGCAGGTCCACTCCATAGACGAAATCCATCAGCTCGACTTCCGTCGTGAAGATGGAATTGAGCCTGGTGAGTCCCGCGTTGTTGACGAGGACGTCCAATCGTCCCAGGTCGGCGATCGCCTCCTTGGTTACGCGCTCGGGCGGGTCAGGGTACTGGAACTCGGCCTGGTAGACGAAGCATCGCCTGCCGAGCTCCTCGATCGAAGCCTTCGTCTCCATGGCCTCGGCCTGGGCGGTAGCGTAGGTGATGGCGATATCGTATCCATTCTCCGCGAGGACCAGGGCGATGCCCCGGCCGATGCCCCGGCTGCCGCCGGTGACGAACGCGCATTTGCCCGCGGAATCCTTCATGGCTGATGGGCGCTGCCATCGGGAAGCCGAGTCTGAGTCCAGCGGGTCACGGCGCCGTCGCAGGGAAATCGGGCGGCCAGCTTCTCGTCGATATCCAGGCCGAGGCCGGGCCTGCCGTTGACGTGAATATAGCCCCCGCGCAGCTCGGGGCTGCCGGGGAAGACTTCCATCAGCCTCTCGTCGATACCTGCCCATTCCTGGATGCCGAAGTTCGGGCAGGCGAGGTCGAGGTGGACGTTCGCCGCGTGGCCGACGGGAGAGACGTCGCCCGGGCCATGCCAGGCCGTGCGGACGCCGAAGGCCTCGCACAGGGCCGCGAGCTTGCGGGCGGGAGTGATTCCGCCTATCTGGCTCGGGTGGACGCGGATGAAGTCGATGAGCCGCTCCGATACGAGGCCCTTCCATTCGACCGGATTGTTGAAGAGCTCGCCCATGGCGAGGGGAACGGCGCATTGACTTCGCGCTCTGCGGAACCACTCCCACTGCTCGGGAGGAAGGATGTCCTCGAGAAAGAAGAGCCTGAAGGGTTCCAGGGACTTGGCGAGCCTGATCGCCTCGGAGGGGGCAAGTCGCTCATGGACGTCGTGCAGGAGCTCGATGTCGAAGCCGAGTTCCCCGCGGAGACGATCGAGCATCGCGACGACGGAGCGGGCGTAGCCGTCCGGATCGTAGTATGCGCCCTCCGGGGAGCCTTGCGGAGCGAATTCCCCGGCGGCCTTCCCTCCGTAGCCGCCCCATTGGACGCGGACGTAGCGAAGGCCCTGGGCCATGAAGCCGCGGACTTTCTCGGTCAGCTCGTCGAGCGTCGGAGCGTCGGCATGGCGGTATGCCGCCGCGGCCTCGCGGCACTTTCCGCCGAGGAGCTCGTACACCGGCATCCCGGCCATCTTGCCCTTGATGTCCCAGAGGGCCATGTCGACGCCGGAGACCGCGTTGTTCTCCACCGGTCCGTTCCGCCAATAGGCGTTATGGTTCATCGTCTGCCAGATATCCTCGATGCGGGAGGCGTCCCGGCCCGCCAGGAGAGGGTCCAGGTACTCGTCGACGAGGCAGGCGACCGCCTTGTGCCGGTAGGCCAGCGTAGCGCAGCCCAGCCCGTGCAAGCCGGGCTCCGAGGTTTCCACCTTTACGACGACGAGGTTGATCCCGGCCGGCGCCGTGCATATCGCCCGCACCCTGCGAATCGTAACGAGGGTCCCGGCGGTCATAGTCCGTTGTCGAAGTTCTTCGCCTCGATCTCCTTGAAATAGCGGACGGTGCCGACCTTGAGCTCCATCGTCGAGTCCTCGTCGGCCACTACGATGCCCTTCGGATGCAGCTGGAGGCAGCTTACGGTCCAGAGGTGGTTTACGCCCTCCTCGATCGCATGCCCGAGCGCGCGCGCCTTGTTGTGTCCCGAGACGAGGATGAGGACTTCGCGGGAGTCCATGATCGTCCCCACCCCGACCGTCAGCGCCGTGGAAGGCACTTCGTCCGGGTTCCCGCCGAAGAAGCGCGAGTTCATCTCCTTGGTGTCCATCGTCAGCGTCTTCACGCGCGTGCGCGAGGCTAGGGAGGAGCCGGGCTCGTTGAAGGCGATGTGGCCGTCGGCCCCGACGCCTCCGACGAAGAGATCGATGCCGCCCAACGCGCGCATCTTCTCCTCGTAGCGGGCGCATTCGGCCTCCAGGTCGGGGGCGTTGCCGTCGAGGATGTTCACGTTGGCAGGCGGAATGTCGATCAGCGAGAAGAGCTTGTCTCGCATGAAGCTGTGGTAGCTCTGCGGGTGGTCCTCGGGTATCCCGACGTACTCGTCCATGTTGAAGGTCGCTACGTTCTTGAACGAGACCTTTCCCTTCTCGAAGAGCCTCACGAGCTCGCGATAGGTGCCTATGGGGGAGGACCCCGTGGGGAGGCCGAGGACGAAGGGCCTGTCCTTCGGCGCGGCATCGATCCGCCGGGCGATGTGGTTCGCCGCCCAGCTCGAGACGGCGTCGTAATCGGGCCTGATGACGAGACGCATGCTGTTCTCCTTAGAAGTCGTTCTTGAGGAAGCGTCCGCCTACGATGGAGGCGAGGACGCGGTAGGAGGCGTCGAATACCACGATGTCCGCCTCGTAGCCCGGGACGAGGAGCCCGCGCTTTCCGAGGCCGAGGATGCGCGACGGATTGGAGCTGGCCATCTCGATGGCGGCCTCGAGGGGGATGCCGAACTTGACGAGGTTGGCGAGCCCCTTGATCATCGTGAGGGAGGATCCGGCAATGACGTCGTCCTTCCTGCGCAGGAAAAGCCCGTCGCTGAGATAGACATCCTCTCGATTCGCGACGAGGGGGCCTTCGCCCTGCTCGGTGGGCTTGAGCGAGTCGGTGACGAGCACGAGCTTGCTGACGGGCTTGTCGCGCATCAGCAGCTTGATCAAGCCGGGATGCACGTGCCGGCCGTCGGCGATTATCTCGCAGGACATCTCCGAGTGGATCATGATAGCGCCCACTGCTCCGGGATCGCGGTGATGCAGCCGCGACATGGCGTTGAAGAAATGCGTCGAGTGCAGGATGCCCGCCTGCATGCCCTCGAGCATGTTCTCGTAGGTCGCGTCGGTATGCCCGGCCTGGAGCACGATGCCTCGCTTGATGCAAAACAAGGCGAGCTCGCGCATGCCCTTGATCTCGGGAGCCACCGTCATGTTGCTGATGCGGCCCTTGCCGGCGGCATAAAGCCTTTCCATGAGGTCGATATCCACCGGCCTCACGAATTCGGGACGCTGGACGCCGAGCCTCGCGGGCGAGATGAAGGGTCCCTCGAGATGGACGCCCATGATCCTGGCGCCCGGCTCTCGGCCCATGGCGGATACGCAGGCCTCGATGGCGGCGAGCATATCGCCCTCGTCCATGGGGTAGATCGTCGGGCAGAAGGCCGTTACGCCGTAAAGGCCGAGCCGTTCCGACATCGCCGCTATGGCGTCGGCGGAAAGGTCTTCCGTGCCGAAACCGGAAAAGCCGTGGATGTGGCTGTCTATGAGACCCGGTGCGATGTAGGCCCCGGCAACGTCTATTATCGCCGCGTCGGTCTCGAAGCGCTTCTGCTCGAAGCGGCGTTCGGAGAAGACGTCGCCGATGAGCCCCTCCTCTATGAGGACGGCGCATTTCTCCATGCTCGCGTAGCCGGCGAGAAGGGTTCCGTTGTGCAGTACTATCTGCGGCATCGGGGCATCATTCCCATTTCTGCCTTATGGCTTTGATTACGTCGTATATCTCGAAGAATATACCGACGATCTCCGGGTCGAAGTGCCTGCCCGATTCCTCGCGCATGTGGTGTAGCACTCGTTCTTCCTCCCAGGCATCCTTGTATGCCCGCTTGCTGCTGAGGGCGTCGTAGACGTCGGCCACCGCGACGATCCGCGCGGAGAGGGGGATCTCGGGGCCCTTCTTGCCCGGAATATCCGGAAGCCTTTCCAGGGATAGATCCCCGATGGCGCCCGGATAGCCCGAGCCGTCCCATTTTTCGTGATGGTTGAGCGATATCTCCCTCGCCAGGGTATCCCATTCCGAGCGCGGGTTATCGAAATAGCATGCCCCGAGCAGCACGTGCATCTTCATGAGCTCGCGCTCGGTCGCGTCGAGCGGACCCGGCTTGCGCAGGATCGCGTCGGGAATACCCACCTTCCCGATGTCGTGGAGCATGGAGGACATTTTCAGGATGTCCTGGAATTCGTCGACTTCCGATTTCGGCACGTCGTGCGCGGAGGCCCAGCGCTTGTATATCTCGACCGAGTACGAGCCGACTCGATTGACGTGGGGCTGAGTCTCCTCGGGATCCCGCATCGCCATCATCCGCACCATCTTGTAGACGACCTCGCGCAGGAGGATCGCGCGCTCGATCGCGACGCCCGCATAGAAGGCGAATTGCGAGACGATGGACCTCTGCTTCTCCGTGAACGCGAGGACCGAGCCTTCGGGGCCGATGCGGTTTATCAGCTCGAGCACGCCTACGAGGTCGTTCTTGCTGCTGGTCCTCAGGGGGACGATCAGCATCGATTTCGTCTTGTACGCGGAGATCTCGTCGAAATACGGGTTGAAGGAATAGGGAACGTCGTTCGCGAGGGCGTAGGCGTCCGGGATGAGGAGGGACTCGCCCGTGGTCGCGACGTAGCCCGCCAGCGAGGTCTTGTCTATCGGGACTTCGCTGTTCGAGTAGATATACTTGTTCGCGAGAAAATCGTTGCGGAAAAGCGTGTCGTTCTGCACGTAGCTGAATTTGAGCCTGCCGCCCTCGACGAGGAAGATGGATCCCGCGTCCGCGGAAGCGAAGGAGCGCGTCTCGAATAGGATGCTATCGAGGAGGGTCGAGAGGTCGCGGATGTGATGGAGCCGCTCGAGCTTGACGAGGATATCGTTGAGCTCCCTGGCGTCCGAGCTTTCGCCCAGCGTTTCACTCATAAGGTCTCCCGGTCGCGGTCTCGACGCGACGTATTTATTTGGCCGCCGAGCCGGTCGGGGCGGTCGCTCCCGCCGCCGGAGCCGGGGGCCGTAGCGAATTACGGATATCGGCCATGACGCCGAACACTTCGTTGTCCGGGGAGAGCGCTACCTTGAAATGCGCCTCGGCCCCGTCGAGCGCCTTGAGCGCTCCGGCCTTGTCCTCATCCGAGGCGCCCTCCTGCGACAAGAGCACGGCGAGGTAAAAATCGAGGGTTCCGATCGTCATATCGTCGGTGCTTTTGGCGATATTGCGATCGAGGAAGTCCCTGGCCTCCGCATTGTCGCCGGCGGCGAACCAGGTCGAGACGAGGGAACGCACTACGTTGGGGTTGGAGCCGTAGCGGGGGACGAGGCCGTCTGCCGCCGCGGCCGCCGCGGCCTTGTCGCCCATCTGAACGGCGATCATATGGCGTAGGATCCCCGAAGTCGGCGAGCCCGGATAGTACTTGTCGGTAAGCGCGTAATACGCCTCGGTCTTGGCGCCGTCGCCGAGCTCAGCCGCGGTGCGGGCGCCTAGGGCTATCGCGTCGATCCGCGAAGAATCCTCGTCATAGTCCACGATGGCCTTGTCGACCTCCACGATGGCCTCGGTCCTTTTGCCCCGATACCGGAGGCTCAAGGCGTAGCTGTAATGGATCTTCGCGTTCTTGGGATCGAGCGCGATCGCCTCATTGAACAGCGGGTCCGACTCGTCGCCGCGATCGAGGCGCACGAGGGACTCGGCCTGATTGACGAGGCTCACGCGGTCGAAGACGCCGGCCCCGTAGGCCTTCGCGTATTGCTCGACGGCCTTTTTGAGTATCTCGTCGTCGCCGATGGACCAATGCCCCGAAAAACGCCCGATGACGTCATAATAATAGTCCCCGAGCTCCTTCGAGAGGATGCCCGGCGCCGAGATGCTTTTCGCCGCTTGCATGTCGGCGAGGGCCGGGGGGTCGAAGGCGAAAGGCGCGTATTCGCCCTCGCTGTTCCGGAGAGTCTCCAAATCCTGGCCCTCCTCGAGGTCGGCGAGGGCGAAAGAGCGATCCATGTCCGTTCGGATCGCTCCCCGGAGGACGAGGCTGATTTTCATCGCGAGCGCAAAGGGGTCGAGGTTGCCTTTATCGAAATCGTCCATCGCCTGAAAGGCCGACTTCCATTTGCCTTGCGACGACAGGATCGCCGCCCGCTCGAGGACGGCGCGGCATGCCGCGGAAGCCGCGTCGTAGGGCTTGAGGAATTGGGCCATATCCGCC
>CAYNFM010000092.1:8182-11122 GCA_964396415.1 uncultured Treponemataceae bacterium
CGGCGGGCGGAGGCGCGGCTTCTTGGGCGAGTGCCGGGGCGCCGTAAAGGACGATAGCGACGGCCGCAGCCGAAGCGAAGGCCGAAAATCGCTTCATGATCACTCCTCAAGAAAGCCGCGATAGCTGACTCTTTTCATGCTTAACGGTATCCGCGGCAGCCTGGGGAGTCAAGGCTGCTCGATCCATCGCATCGGATTCAATGTCTCGATATGGTCGGCCTTTCAATATAGCCGAGCGATCGCCTTAGCTTGCCGAGGGAGCTTTCGTTCGGGCATACTCGATCCGCAATGAGCGAGAGGAAGAGGCCGTTCGGGATCGCCCCATCCGCGCGGGAGGGAGATAGGCCTATGGCCGGCGCCCTGCTCGACGAGCGTCTAGCCCTGCTCGTCGAGCGGTGGAGAACGAGCCGTTATCCTATGCCTTATCCCGGGCCGTTCCGCAAGCTGACCCGGGGCGAAATCGAAGCCGCGGCCGCCGCCCTCCTCGTCCTCCAGCGCGGGCTCACGGGCGCCCGCAGGCTGGCGGGAAGGGCCTATATGGACGATCGGGAGCTTCTCGCCGCATATCTCCTCTATTACTGGCCCGTTTCATACATGCAAGTGTCGATCTCCCTGGTCGAACGGCCTTTCTCGCCGCGACGCGTCCTCGATCTCGGCTCAGGCCCGGGCCCGGCCTCGGTAGCCCTGATAGACGCGTGCAGCTCCGCCTCCGGCGCTTCGAGCATCGAAGAGCTAGTCCTCGTAGACGATTCGAGCAGGGCCCTCGATCTGGCCGAATCGATCATCGCAGGCGGTTCGCGCCGCCCCGGGCGTGTCGAGAAGGCGGTACTCGACCTCGAATCGGATGCGGAGCTTCCCGAAGGTCCTTTCGACCTCATCGTGGCCGCGCATTGCCTCAATGAGCTTTGGCTCCTCGAGGACGATGCCCCGAAGAGGAGGGAAGGCCTGATCCGTCGCGCCGCCGAGCGCCTCGCCCCCGGCGGTCGAATCCTTCTCGTGGAGCCCGCCCTTCTCGCCACCTGTCGCGACCTGATCGCCCTGCGCGACGCGCTCGCATCCAGCTCCTGGCGCGTGCTCGGGCCCTGTCCAGGCTCCTTCGCCTGTCCGGCCTTCGCCGCGGGCCCGAATCGAAGTTGCCATGCCCAGGCGCCCTGGGAGGCGCCGGAGATCGTAGCTTCCCTCGCGAAGGCGGCCGGCCTCGACAGGACCTCGGTCAAGTTCGCCTATTTCTTACTCTCGCCCGAGCCGGCGCCCGAGGAGGAGCCGTCCCAAGCGCGCCGGGTCGTATCCGATCCGATGCTCAACAAGGCGGGCCGCCTCCGCTACGTTCTCTGCGGCGAAGGCAGGCTCGAGACCATCTCGGCGCGAGGCGACGACGCCGGGGCCGCGGCCAAGGGCTTCATGGGCCTTCGCCGCGGAGATACCCTCGTTGCCCGTGGCCTCGAGTCGAGAGAAGGCGGCGGGTATGGGCTCCTGCCCGATTCCGAGCTCGACCTCCGAACCCGCGCGCCGGAGGCTTCGTCGTGAACTTCGAGTCGCTGCGCTCTTCCATCGAGCAAGGGGCCAGGCTGGAATTCGCTCGCTCCGGCGGCCCCGGCGGCCAAAACGTCAACAAGGTCAACTCCAAGGCCATAGCCCGGATTCGGCTGGACGAGCTGCGCGGCCTCTCCGCGGCCGAGTCGGCCATGGCCGCCGAGCGTCTGGCGACCAGGCTGACTACATCGGGAGAGCTCGTCGTCCAGTCCGATGAAGAGAGGGATCAGGTTCGGAACCGCGCGCTGGCCCTTGCGCGCCTTTTCTCCCTGATCGCGGCGGCCGCCCGACTTCCGAAGCCTCGCAAGGCCACCAAGCCTACCAGGGCATCGCGAGAGCGAAGGCTGGCGTCCAAGCGGTCTCGCTCTGTCTCCAAGGAGCTCAGGCGCAGGCCGGACGATCCATGATTTTTTCTAGATATCGCCCCTGTCGCTGATCGGTTAGCGGAGTATAATGATTCCCCGACGCCGCTATGATCGGCTCCCATTCGCAAAGGCGCCGGGAAAAACGATGAGTAATGAAGACGGTAGAGGAATTCAGCTCTCCTCGCTCATCGACACCGCCAAGCCACGATCGATACTGGCCGACGCAAAGCTATTCTATAAGGCGAATTATCCCAAAGTAGACTTAAAATCTATAGATAAGGCTTTCCTTCTTACCAAGCGCCTCTACGATGGTAGGTACCCCGGCTACCTTGCCTGCGCGGTGGGCTATCATGACTATGTCCATAGCGTCGCCGTATTCGCGGCGACGTCGCGGCTCCTAGACGGTTGCGAGCTCTCCGGCTTGTCGATCGGGCCCGAGCGCGCGGCGGAAACCCTCACGGCGGCCCTTCTCCACGATGCCGGATACATCCGCGAGGAGGGCGACGAGGCGGGTACTGGAGCCCAATATACGAAAACGCACGTCGACAGGTCCGCGAACTTCGTCAGCCGAGAAGGCAAAGCCTTCGGCCTAAGCGACGAGGCGGCCGACAGGGCGTCGCGGATGATCCTCGCCACCGATCTGGCGCGGCCCTTGGACAGTCTTGCTTTCGGAGACGAAGGCGAGAGGAGAGGCGCCCTGGCGCTCGCGGCGGCCGACCTCCTGGGACAGATGGCCGACAGGGTCTACCTGGAAAAGCTGCTATTCCTATACTACGAATTCCGCGAGGCGGGGATAGCCGGCTATGACAGCGCCTTCGATATCCTCAAGAAGACGGCGGGGTTCTACGAGTCGACTAAAGCGAGGCTCGATGGCCCTCTAGGCTCGGTTTCGACGAAGGCGAGGGACCACTTTTCCGCGCGCCTCGGAATCGCGAAGGACCTCTACCGCGAAGCCATCGAGCGGCAGATGGCCTACCTCGATTCGATCATTGCGGACGGCAGCGGTAATTTCCGCACGAAGCTCAAGCGGATGGATTTCGAG
>CAYNFM010000092.1:11222-13426 GCA_964396415.1 uncultured Treponemataceae bacterium
ACGCTGCGCTAGGGCTTCGCCTCGTAGAGGGAAAGATAGGCCGCCATCTCCGCGGGGTCGATGCCCGGCTCGAATCCAAGCCCCGCGGCGGCCACGCGATAGCCGCGGACGGAGTCATCGGCATCGCCGGTGCCCAAGCCGATGCCGAGAGCCTTGCCGATCGCCTTCGCGAGGACGTCTTCTATATATATGCTGTCGGCCTTCGCCTCGCGCCTCGTCGTAAAGGTAAAGGCCTCATCGTTCAACAGGATATCTGACTCCACGATATCGCCTGATGCATCGAGGTAGAGCTGACTCCATGCAACGGAGTCTATCGGCAGCTCTTTGGGCCAGCGCTTCATCATGACGACCATATTGCGGCCGTCCCGCGCGATACGGCCTGGAGCCTTCCCTCCATACGTGAACTTGAAAATCGTCGCGTCCGACCAAAGCTGGAAGCTCTCGCGCACCGCGAGCTCGACGGCGTCGCTGGCGCCTTCGTCGAGGAAATAGGTGATTGCCCTATCCGCGCGGCGGTGGAGGCCGGGGGGCGGGGCCGCGAGGCGCTCGCGATGGCAGGAAGACGCGAGGAGGACTATCAAAACGATAGCCGCGAATAGACGGTACCTCATGCGAGCAGTATAGGCCTAAAGAAGCCGAAAAGGGAGATGGCCGCCTCCCGTCGGGCCTCGACCGACGATCCTTGCCCAGAAGCTCGTCACCGCCTATACTGCCCCGCGAATCAGGGGATGAACATGAGCGACAAAGGAATCGGCATCGGACTCGCGGGCGCAGGCACGGTAGGCGGCGGAGTCGTCAAGGTCTTCCGCGAACGAGAGGGGTTCTTCCGGCGGGAATTGCGGCTTCCCCTCCGCCTTTCGCATATCGTGGACGCGGAGGCCTCTCGCATCGCGAAGCTGCCGACGGGCGATGCCCATTGTTCCGCCCGGCTGGGCGATATCCTGGAAGATCCCGACATCGGAATCGCCATCGAGCTGATCGGCGGGACCGGGATCGCGAGGGACTTCATCCTCGCGGCCCTCGCGAAGGGCAAGCATGTCGTTACGGCTAACAAGGCCCTCCTGGCCCTGCATGGCCCCGAGATATTCGAGACGGCCGAGCGCAACGACGTTTCGGTCTACTTCGAGGCGGCCGTCGGGGGCGGCATGCCGGTCATCAAGACGATCCGCGAGGCGATGGTCGGAAACCACGTGAGCTCGGTGAAGACCATCATCAACGGAACCTGCAACTATATACTCACCCGCATGACGGCGCAGGGGCTCTCCTTCGCCGAGGCGCTGAAGGAAGCCCAGGCGAGAGGATACGCAGAGGCCGATCCGACCCTAGACGTCGGAGGCGGCGATTCGGGCCATAAAGTCGCCATACTCGCGTCGCTCCTCCATGCCGGATTCGTCCCCTTCTCGGAATTGAGCGTAGAGGGCATCTCCGAGCTGACGCCCGAGGATATCGAATACGCCGGCGAGCTCGGGTACGTGGTCAAGCTCCTGGGAATCATCGAGAGAGAGGGGGACGAAGCTCCGATAGAGGCGCGAGTCCATCCGTCGATGCTCAAGAAGGGACACATCCTCGCATCCGTCTCCGACGCCTTCAACGCCGTACTCCTGCGCGGGAGCAACGTCGGCGACGTCCTTCTCTACGGGAAGGGCGCCGGCGAGCTGCCGACCGCGTCCGCGGTCATGAGCGACATAACCGACGCGGCCAGGGACATCTTGGGGGGCACTCCTCGGCGCATGTCCATGGACTACTATCGCGAGTCCAAGCGCCTTCCCCTCAAGCCGCTCGGCGAGCACGTGTCCCGTTACTACCTCCGTTTCTCCGTCGTCGACAGGCCGGGGGTCCTGGCATCCATCGCGTCCATTTTCGGAAAGCACTCCATCTCGATTGCCTCCGTCGTCCAGCGCGAGGCCGTCGAGGGACAGAGCATACCCGTGATATTCCTCACCCACGAGGCCGTCGAGGCGAATCTCCGCGCCGCCATCGCCGAAATAGCGGCGATGGATTTCAACCGCGCGGTCACCCAGGTGATCAGGATGGAGGACTAAAGGAAGGGCCCCGAGGCGATCCTCGCCTCGGGGCCCTTCCCGACTCGCTCGCCGCCGCGGATCACTTCAAATACAGCGGCTTCGATTCATAATGCGTATGCAGGAGCTCGTGGGCCTTATGGCTTCCGGGCTTCTCGAGGAACTCCGCGTACACCTGCTTGA
>CAYNFM010000093.1:0-13252 GCA_964396415.1 uncultured Treponemataceae bacterium
CGTATTACGAAAACCGGGCCGGCGACCTGCCCGAGTACCTCGCGGACTCGATAGGGATGGGAGAATTCATCGACTCGGTCGCGAGCGCCTGCGATTTCGTGAAGTCGAAGAAGCGCAGCCGCAAGACGATGATGCTTTCCTTCGACGAGTGGAACGTCTGGTTCCATACGAACGCGGACGACAGGCACGCCGATCCCTGGAGGGTCGGCCCTCGCCTGCTCGAGGAGAGCTACACCTTCGAAGACGCCCTCGTCGTCGGCTGCCTTCTCTTGACCTTGCTGAAGCGCGCGGACCGCGTGAAGATCGCCTGTCTCGCGCAGCTGGTCAACGTCATCGCGCCCATCTCGACGGTGGAAGGGGGGCCGGCATGGAAACAGACCATTTTCTATCCCTTCCTTCATGCCTCGCGCTACGCCCGAGGCCTCTCCCTCGACCTTCGCATTGAAGCGCCTACCTACGAGAGCCGCCGCTTCGGGACCGTGCCCTATCTGGACGCGGCCGCGACCGTCGATTCCGCCGAAGGAGAGATGGCCGTCTTCGCCGTAAACAGGTCCCTCTCGGAAGCCGTCGAGGTAGAGCTCCGCCTCGGCGGCTACGAGTCATGGTCGGTAAACGAGCGGATCGTCCTCGCGAGCGCCGACCCCAAGGCCGTCAACACGGCCGCGCGACCCGACGCCGTGCTGCCGCGGCGCATCGCGGACGGCGCCGGGATCGAGGGCGGCATGCTCCGAACGAGGCTCGAGCCGCTGTCGTGGAACGTGATCAGGCTAAGCGCCCCGCAGAAATAGGAGGGCCTGGCCTAGGATCGCTCCCGCCACGACGACGATCCAGGGCCTTACCTTCCATACCGCCAGGAGGAGGAAGGCGGCGAGGGCGAGGGCGAAATCCGCCGGCTCGAGAATCGCGCTGGTCCATACGGGACTATACAGCGCCGAGAGAAGGAGCCCGACCACGGCCGCATTTACTCCCGACAGCGCCGATCGCATCGGCCGCAGACCCCGCAGGGCATTCCAGAACGGAAGGAGCCCGATCACGAGCAGGAAGGAGGGAAGGAAGATCGCCCCCAAGGCGAGCGCCGCCCCGAGAATGCCGTTCGGCAAGGGCGCGCTGACCGCCCCGAGATAGGCCGCGAACGTGAAGAGAGGACCGGGGACGGCCTGGGCCGCCCCGTATCCGGCAAGGAAGGTCTCGTTCGAGATCCATCCGGTCGGGACCACTTCCCGTTGGAGCAGCGGCAGGACCACGTGCCCGCCGCCGAACACGAGCGATCCGCTGCGATAGAAGCTGTCGATCAGGGCGATCCATTGCAGCCGCGACGTCGAGCGGAGAAGCGGAAGCAGGATCAACATGAGAGCGAAGGCCGCGAGGCAGCAAAGGGCCGGGATACGTCCGATCGTCTCGAAGTCCGGCGATCGGCTGGTCGGGTCGTCGTCGCCGGGCCTCAGGAAAAGCAAACCGGCGATCGCGCCTCCCCCGATCAGGGAAACCTGCGTGAGGGAAGAAGGCAGGAGAATGCTCGCCATGGCCGCGGCGAAGGCGATGGAAAGCCGGGGAGCGTCCGGAGCGAGCTTGCGCGACATGGACCATAGGGCCTGGGCTACGACGGCCACGGCGACGACGAGGAGGCCGTGCAGCCATCCGGCGCTTCCGATGCCCGCCCCGTGCATCAGGAGCGCGAAGAGCGTCAACGCGGCGGCGGACGGCAGGGTAAACCCGATCCAGGCGGCTACGCCGCCGAGGATGCCCGCTCGCTCGATTCCGATGGCGATGCCCAACTGACTGCTCGCGGGGCCGGGGATCATTTGGCACAGGGCGACAAGGTCCGCGTACCTCCCCTCGCCTAGCCATTTCCGACGAACGACATACTCTTCGTGAAAGTAGCCGAGATGCGCGACCGGCCCGCCGAATGAAGTGATCCCCAGGCGCCCCGCGACCGCCAGGACCTCCCATGGCCCAAGCGCGAATCTCCCGCGCCTACGCGTTCCGCCGTCGATAGTCCGCTTCATGGGGCGACTCGCCTCCGCTACACGGAGCCGGAGGCGAACCAGCGTACGACGCCCACTTTGTTCTTGGCATCGTTGAAAATCATGCCGCCATTCCAATATTCGAGGGCTGCGATCAGGCTATTGCCGCCGTCCTCGTCGTCGCTCGTGGGTCCGCGATAGCTTGCGAGGGCGAGAAACGTATCGAAATCTTCTTTATATAGGGCGGTTTGCCGCTTCCGGAAGAAATCGTTCCAATCGTCGAGCCGGATAAAGCCCTCGCCCTCGTCCTCCACGATGAAGCGTGCGCGCTTGCGCAGGTCGTACCAGACGCGGAGGCGCTTGGAGGAGTCATTGCGATTGCCGTGCTTGATTCCGTTCTTGATGATCTCGGAGAGCTGTTGCTCGAGGAGGTTCCCTTCCTTGAAGGCGGTCGGGCAATCGGCCAGCACTTGGGCCGTGAACTCCCGAATTTTCGTAAAGTCGCTGGGAAATTCGGCATAGCGCATGCCCTGGGCGTCGAAGAGCTCGTTACGCTCGTCTACGATGAGCTTACGGATTATGAGCCGCTTCACGGTCGCGTCTTCCCGACCGCGTCGTCGCTCGGCGGCGACGGGTCTTCGTGCATGAGACTGAGGATATTGGACATCCTCAGGACCTTGCGCGGCGTGCCTCCGACCCCGGTAAAATGGAGCTCGCAGCCGCGCTTCCTCGCTTCCTGGAGTATCCGGATGATGGCGCCTACTCCCGTGCTATCGAGATAGTCCACGCCGGAGAGGTCGATGCGGAGCCGCCTGTTCCCCTCCGCGATATGGGCGAGCATGGCCTTCGCGAAGGCGGGCGCCGCGTAGAGGTCACAATCGCCTTTCATCTCCACCTTCTCGAAGCCGCTGGAGTCGCGGGCGTGAACCTTCCATTCCATATAGCCCATGTAGCCGATTCGATGCTCGAATGGCAAGATCCGGCCGAGTTAAAAGTCGATATCTCACCGGCGCCTAACCGAATCCTAATGCGCAAGGCAGAGACTTCATCATCATGACAGAAGCAAGCGAAATAGTCGGTTCCTCGTCCGCGCTGCTCGAGAAATCGGACGGAGTTCGGATGTACAGTTCCTCGGCCCTCCACGCGGCGAGGTATCTTCACTACGTCAAGGCGAGCACCAACCTCCTTCGCGTGGCCGATGCGCTGCAGGACGAATACGATATCCCCGCCGTCGCCGTGGTCGACGACGGCGGGCAAGTCCTCGGGATATTGCGAAAGGACAGGCTCTTCGCCCTCCTCGGCAAGCCTTTCGGCCGCGAGGTCCTTCGCAGGAGCCTCGTCGCGGAAGTCGTCGAGGAAGTCCCGGCCTTCGACGCCCACGCCGATCTCTTCGCCGTCGCCGAGCGGATGCTGCCGAGCGCGAGCGCCCTCCCGCGGAACGGCGGCAATGAGTTTTGCATACTGGTCGGCGAGGACGGAGGCTTCCAGGCCCTTCTCGCCTCTCAGGATCTGGCCAATTATCTTTCTCGCATGACCCAGGAGGATATAGAGCTCGCGGGACGCCTCCAGGAACGCCTCCTCGCGGGCGAAGGCCACGAGGGCGGGGACGCCTGGAGCATAGAGGCCTGGTCGCGGCCCGCCAAGGGGGTGGGCGGCGATTTCTACTTCACCAAGCAGGTGGACGACGGACGGCTCTTCCTATCCCTCTGCGACGTATCGGGGAAGGGGGTGGCCGCATCCATCATCGTCTCCATGGTCTGGGGCATGCTCAGGATGTTCGACTTCAGGCGGGACCTGCGCGAGCTCGTGATCGGCCTGAACGAGTCCATCGTGGCGACCTTCCATATGGAAAAATACATGACCGGGGTTTTCCTCATCTACGATCCCGCGCAGAAGCGACTCTTATTCGCCGACATGGGCCACTCGCATGCCGTGCTGTTCCGCGAAGGCAGTCCCCGCTCGCTGAAGGGGCCGCGGGGGAACCTTCCCATAGGAGTCGATATCGAGCTCGATCCGGCTATCTATCCCTATCGCCTCTTGGCGGGCGACAAGCTCCTCCTATACAGCGACGGCCTCATCGAGCAGGAGGATTCGCGGGCCGCCGAGTTCGGGGAGCAGCGCCTGATCTCGACCGCCGCGTCGGCGATAGCGCGCGGCGAGCGGCTTCGAGACGTCATCCCCGCCGCCCTCGACGCGCATAGGCGCGGCACGCCGCAGCAGGACGATATGAGCTTTCTCCTGCTGTCTGTCAATTAAGGAAAGCGATATCGGCGAAGGCGCAGGCCGCGACGGTCCCGGTGTGCTGCGAATTGATGTACATCTGCATTCCGATCGCCTTCAGGCCCGGAGGGGCCTCGCCGAATAGGCGTCGGTAATCCGCGTTCAAATCCCTCTCCTCGGTCATCCAGCGCCCGGCATCGGCCTTGCCGGAGCGCACGACGATGACCTTTACGCGAGCGAAGGGCGGGATTCCGATCGCGTCGCCCGACGTCCCCTCGGGCGCTTCCGTCTCCCATAGATAGCCGATCGCCCGCATGCCCGGGAAAGCGACATAAAGCTGGGCCGCCTGATCGTCGGCTCGGGCGGAACGGAAATCGCCGCCCGTCGGGAGCTTATCGACCCGCCACTTCCACGAGAGCCTGGGATAGGCGCCGAGGTCGACGGCAAGCTTGCGCCGCAGCCCGAAGGAAGCATCGGCGCATGACATTTCAAGGGCGGGGATGGCGCCATCGAGGGCGGCGCGGAGCCGCGGGATTCCGGCGCGCCTCACGAGCTGCCAGCCTTCCGGCGCGCCTCCGGGACCGAGGCCGCCCGAGAAATCGCCCACGCTCAGCGCGAAGCCTGTCCCGCGCCCCCCTTGATCTACCGTCGCGACGGCGACCGTCTGCGCGACGCCGACCGACGGAATCGTTCCGAAGAGGAGAAGATAAAGGAATCCCGGGCGTCGCTTCATCTAAGCCGGGTATCCTGAAGGCCTTTCGCTCCTCATGCAGCGTCCTCCGCTCGGGAGCCTAGGATCGATCGATGAGGATCCCGTGAGTCGACGGTTAAAACTTGATTCCGATATTCGTCGCGGGGCTGAAGGAATAATCGTTATACCGGCTTTCCAGATCCGAAAAACCCCGCGGCTCGTTCGCGTTGAGGGGCCAATAGTCGAATTCGCCGCCTATCTCGAAATAGGCCGCCTGCCCGAAAATCTTGAATTCGAAGCGATACCCCGTCCGAGCGCACAGCAGCAGCATGAATCCGCTTTGAACATACCTGCCGTCGAGATCGTAATAATCGACGAGACAGGGGTTGACGATCGGGGCGACGAACAGGCCGCGCCAGAGAAATATCTGATCGGCGGCGAACAACCCGAAGGACAGGACATGCCCCGGGTAATCGGATGCATCCGAATAGGGCTTCGACAAAGGCGACGCATATTGAAAAATATCGAATCCGACCAGCACATTGTCATGATTATCTAACTCCCTCCCGTACTCCAATTCGCAATAGGAAGTCCCTGAACCGGGGATGAGCGTAAGCAGGATGAAAGGGGACGTTCCGATGCTGTTTCTCGCCCCACTATCCTGAGCGCCCAAGCCGGCCGCGCATAGGCCCAAAAGCAAGACCAGATACTCCGCTCTCCTCGACATGGCGACTCCTATGCGTCCGTACTACCTCAATCGAATCCCGAGAAGGATATTCGGCAAGACGTAGAAATTCGGGAAATAATACGCAGGATCGGTCGCCTCGATATTCGCGAACGACCGAGGCTCATCGGTCTTAAGAAGGCAAAAGCCGAGCGATCCCTGAAGATTAATGAAGAGCGGGAAGTTCAGAATCGTGAAATCCAGGCGGTACCCGAGATGCAGCTCATTCCACAGCTCGAATCCCTTCGCGTCGCTGCCGTCGTCCGATTCGTGGTAGACAGCATACATGGGGAGCAACTGATATTCCAGATATATCTTACCCACGAGGAACCGTCGATAGCCGATTATCGGCGCGATGCCCTGGTAATTCCCCGGATAGGCCTGACCGGAAAAGGTCTTGTCAGTGCGAAGGTAATATGCCCCGAAAAGAAGAGCGTCGCGAGGAGTAAGATCGAGATGACATCGTACGAAGAAAATGGAGAAAAACGGATCGACGACGCTCGTCTCTATCGAGAGCCCGCTTCCAACCCTTCCTTGGCAATATGCGTCGCCGATAGCGAGAAAGGCCAGAGCCAAGAACGCCAGCTCCGCCATGGACCGTTTTCTCATCCGCCGCTCCTTGACCGTCATCACGGGTGGGCCCTTCCCGCCCCTCGGGATCCGACTTCGATCCTGACGGCATTTTAGATCGATGGAATCGGTGCGAATATGACCGATCGCGCAATAAAGGAGATTATTCGCGTAATGCGAAGGGCCGGTCCGATCCCCCGAATTTTACCGTTTCTAATCATATCCTAACAATTTCGATGTATTGTCTGCTCGGAGGCATAGGATGACCAAGGTTCTCTTTCTCTGCGTTCACAACTCGGCCCGCAGCCAGATGGCCGAGGCTTTCATGAAAAAATACGGCGCCGGCAGATTCGAGGCGGAAAGCGCCGGGCTCGAACCGGGAAAGCTCAACCCCTATGTCATCCGCGCCATGCGGGAAAAAGGGATAGATATATCAGGGAATCCGACGAAAAGCGTCTTCGACCTCTTCAACGCCAAGAAAGTATATCAGGTCGTCGTGAGCGTCTGCTCCAAGGAGGCGGCCGATAAATGCCCGATTTTCCCCGGCTTATCGGAAAAGCTCCATTGGCCTTTCAGCGATCCATCGACGTTTACGGGAAGCGACGAGGAAATCATGGAGCAGGTCAGGCAGGTAAGGGATCGGATCGAGGAAGCCGTCAAGGATTTCGCGGCGCGATTCGGGCGCGGCTCCGAAGCCGGCCTCACCTAATTCTGATAAGAACCTAATACCTCTCACATATTCTCCTGCTATTCCATAATTCGCGGTTTTTCCAAACTAGGCGCCGATCGCGCTTAGAGCTTTCCAAAGGAGCGAATTATGAAGAGAGCTAACGCGTTGCTGCTCGGCGCCCTGTTGGCGCCCCTATTGGTCCTGCCTCTGCTGGCCGGATGCTCGAAGCCCAAAGTCGTGACGCTGGCCTGGCTGCCCAACAACTCGGGCGACAACGAGAAGGCCTTCCGCGCGGAGTTCGACAAGGTCATCGCGCAGGCGACCGGAGCCAAGGTCCAGGACAGGTTGACCACCGACTACAATATCGCCATAGCGGCCCTGGATACCGGCGACGCGCAGCTGGCCTGGTTCGGTCCCTTCGAGTACATGACCGGCCACGCGAAGAATCCCCACATCATTCCCCTCGTGGTCGAGAGCGGGGATTCGGGGACCGCGCAGGATGCGATGTACCACAGCCGCCTCCTCGTGAAGAAGGGAAACGAAGGCCTGTATAAGTCGGGCGACGGCTACTCCATCGACAAGCTCGTCGGCAAGAAGGTTTCCTTCGTTTCGACGAGCTCGACCTCGGGCTTCAACATGCCTTCCTCGGCCATCATGGCCTACTTCCACGGCCAGGATAAATGGAAGAATCTCACAAGGGACGACCTCATGCAGGGCGGCAAGGATAAGTTCTTCGGCCAGGTCATGTTCTCCGGCTCCCATCAGCTATCCTTGGCGAATCTGCTGATGGGCAAGGTAGACATCTCCGCGGTGGACGACATCGACGTAAAGAGCTACCTGGACCTCACGACCGGCACCGACAATCAGGAAGGCGCGGTCTATACCGTGAAGAAGGGCGCGGATGCTCCCTTCGATACCCTCGCCGGCGCCCAATTCGTCATCGTCAAGTCGATACCCGTCCAGAACACTCCCTTCGAGGCCAACGACGCCTTCCTGGACCAACCTACGCTCGACAAGATCACGCAGGCCCTGGTTTCGGACAAGGTCACCAATGACCCCATGGTGTTTCAGCCTAAGGACTCTTCCGGCGCCGGGTTGTTCACTCAGCCGCATCGCTTCGTGAAAGTCGCCGATGCCTGGTACGACCCGATGAGGCAGATCCTCGGAATTCAGTAAAAGCCGGGCTCGAAGAGCCTGACTGAGGGGCGTCGGGGCCGGCGCCCCTCGTCGTCCCAGGATAGAGCATGCAGACCGATATTTACATCAGGCGAAGGAACAATTCCCTCATGCTCTTCGGTCTGCTGATCGTCCTGATGATAGTCTCGATCGCGGTGACCCAATACGACGTAGGGCGGGGATTCACCAGCCTTTTCAAGGCCCTCGAATGGGGCCTATCCACTTTCTATCCCGACGGCAAGTCCTTGGGAAAGCTCCCGGACATCATGGCCAAGCTGTGGGACACGATCCTGATCTCGATTTCCTCGACCGTCACGGCGGCCGTGCCGGCGTTGTTCCTGGCCTTCATGGGATCTCGGACCACGAGGGCCCACGCCGCATTCACGGCCGTCGCGCGCGGCATCGGCTCCTTCTTCCGCAACATGCCCCTGGTGGCCTGGGCCATGATCCTCATGCTCGCATTCAGCCAGAGCTCGCTCACCGGCTTCCTGGCCTTGTTCTTCGGCTCCCTCGGCTTTCTCGTCCGCGCCTTCATGGAGGCCCTCGACGAAGTCGATACGGGCACGATCGAGGCGCTGAGGGCTACCGGGGCTTCGTACTTCCACGTCGTCTTCCGTTCCGTCGTGCCCTGCAGCTCGCCTCAGATCGTCAGCTGGCTCTTGTTCATGATCGAGACCAACATCCGCGACGCCACCCTGGTCGGCTTCCTTACCGGGACCGGCATCGGATTCGCGTTCGACATCTACTATAAGTCCTTCAATTACCATGCGGCGAGCCTGGTCGTCGTCGTCACCGTCATCGCGGTCATCGCCCTGGAGGCTATTTCGAACCATATCAGGAAGGCGATCCTATGAAGGAGCGAAGGAGCCGGGACCGTTCCAAGATGGTCATTCGATTAACGGCGATTACGCTCCTGGCATTCACGGTCTACGCATTCATGACCATGGACTACGGAAGCGCCGACATTCACCAGGCGATCGGGGAAACCTTCCGGAATTTCGGCACGATCTTCTTCCATCCTCACTCGCATCGCCTCTCCGTGGCCGATGCGTTCATGGAGCTGCTGACGACGATCGGCCTGGCCATCCTGACCACTCTGTTCAGCGGGGTGATCGCGCTTTTCCTCGGCCTGCTCGGCGCTCGGAACCTCGCGCCCAAGAGCGTGACGAACCTCGTCAAGGCCATAGTAGCCGTAATCCGGGCGATTCCGGCCATCCTCTGGGTCCTGATATTCGCCGTTGCCGCGGGATTGGGCAGCACGGCGGCGGTAATCGGACTGTCCATGCATTCCATCGGCTACTTGACCAAGGCCTACGCCGAATCCTTCGAGAGCCTGGATCGCAGCGCCATCGAAGCCTTGGAGGCCACCGGCGCCGACTGGTGGCAAATCGTGTTCCAGGCCGTCCTTCCGTCCACTACGACTTACCTCATATCCTGGACCTTCCTCAGGTTCGAGATGAATTTCACGAACGTCGTGGCGATGGGAGCCGCTGCGGGAGCGGCCGGCATAGGCTTCGACCTCTTCATGGCGAGCTCTTTCTACTTCGACCTCGGGGAACTTGGACTCATTACCTACTTCGTGTTGGCCTTCGCGATCATCCTGGAAATCATCGCGATCAGGGTAAAGAGGAATCTCAAGGAGAATTAGGCCGAAGGCGGCGAATCGAGAATCCGGCCTTCGGTCGCGGAGCTACGGCGTGGTCTTCAGGCCCCGTTCGACCTCGTGACGCTCGATGGCCAGCCCGATCAGGCGGTCGACCAGCTCCCCGAAGGAGACGCCGCTCGCCTCCCATAACTTCGGATACATGCTGATATGGGTAAAACCCGGGATCGTATTGATCTCGTTCACCACCAGCTCCTCCGAGCCGCGGAGGAACATGTCGACTCTCGCCATCCCCTCGCAGCACAAGGCGGTAAAGGCGCGAATCGCGATACGACGTACGGCCTCGGATACCGAAGTCTCGAGGGGAGCGGGGATGAGCAGAACGGCTCCGTTCTCGTCTATGTATTTGGCCCGATAATCGTAGAAGGCATGGCCGGCGCCGGTCTCTATCTCGCCCGGGACCGAGGCGATCGGATCGGCATTGCCGAGAACGGAACACTCGATTTCGCGACCGAGTATGCGCTCCTCGACGAGTACCTTCGTGTCGTACAGCAGGGCCGTCTCGACGGCCGCATCGTACTCCGCCCGAGTCGATGCCCTGCTCACGCCCACCGAGGAGCCCATGTTCGCCGGCTTGATGAAGACGGGCGATCCCAGCTCGGCGCTCGCCTCGTCGAAGCTCAAAGGCTTCTTCCCGCGCGAAATCGCGCGAAACCGCGCGGTGGCGATGCCGGCATCCCTCAGGAGCCGCTTCATCACGTCCTTGTCCATCCCTACCGCCGAACCGAGAATCCCGGCTCCGACGCAGGGCAGGTTGGCCAGGCGACAAAGTCCTTGGATCGAGCCGTCCTCGCCGTAGGGACCATGCAGGACCGGGAAAATCACGTCGAGCATCGAGGACTCCCGCGATCCCGACAGAGTGATGAGGCGACTCCCCTCTCCCCTGACCGCGAGCGTCACTTCTCGGGAGCCGTCCCCGTCCAGCTTGGGGAGCGGAGGGGCGGCATCGAAGAGCAGCCTGGTCCCTTCTTCCAGATGCCAGCGTCCCTCCCGATCGATGCCGATCAGGACCGGCTCGTATTTTTCGCGATCCAGCGCGTCGAGCACGTTTTTCGCGGACTGAAGCGATACCTCGTGCTCGGCGGACCTGCCGCCGAAGACTACGCCGACCCGAATCTTCTTCATCGTTCCGGGAGTATGTAAAATCGTCCGCTAAATGTACAGGGGCGGAGATCCGCGGAGAATATTCATGGAATTCTCATCGTATCGAAACCGCGCGTGAACGATCGCCGGTCAATGTACCCGCTGTCGGGAGACGTGAGTCGATGGAACGATCGCGAAGGACGAAGATACTCGTAGAGGGATCGCCGGAGCTCAGGCGCGAGCTGAGCCTCGCCGTGTCGAATCGCCGTCCCGTCGCGACGGTGGACGAGCCGCGCGGCGGCCTCGTGATGATCAAGGCGAGGGAAACGGCCAAGAACGGCCTCTTTTATATAGGGGAGCTTCTCGTCACGGAGGCGAAGGTCCAGGTCGAGGGCCGGATCGGCATCGGCATCATCGCCGGCGACGAGCCGGAAGCGGCCCGCGACCTGGCGATCATAGACGCGGCCTTCAACGCGGGCCTCGAGGAAGCCTCGGGATGGGACGAGAGGCTCCTCGAGGAAGAGGCGAGGATGCTGCGCCGCGAGATGGACGAGGCGGCGCGTGTCGGACGGACGCGGGTAGTCTTCGAGTCGATGGACAGGGGCTGAAGGATATGAGGCTCGACGCGGTCCACGACCTTCAGCGCGTCTTCCGGAAGATCCTGGCCGCCATGGCCGGCCCCGGCACGATAGTCGATCTATCCCGCGAGGCCGAGCTGCTCGATCTCGACCTCCCTCTCAACAAAGGGATCCTCCTCGTCGCGCTGGCCTTATTGGACGCGGAGACGAGCTTCGCCGTCGCGTCGGAGGACGCGGCCGCCCAAAGCGACGCGATCGCGCACATGACCTACGCGAAGGCGGCGGAAAGGGGCGAGGCGGACTTCGTCTTCGTCATGGGCGAGGCGGCGGCGGCGGAAGCGATAGCCCAGGCCAGATCGGGCAGTCTCGTCGATCCCCACCTGGGAGCGACCATCGTCGTCGAGGCCCGTTCCCTGGGCGAGGACGGCCGCCTTCTCCTTTCCGGTCCGGGTATCGAGTCCACGGCCCGCATCGAGATCGACCTGGAGGGCGGATGGATCGCGGCGAGGGCCGCGAAGAACGTCGAGTTCCCCCTGGGCGTCGACCTGATCCTCGTAGACCCGCGCTTCAGGCTGACGGCTCTGCCCCGGACCACCGTCGTCCGGGAGGAAGCCTAATGGGATATGTCGCGGTAACGGGCGGAGCGGAGGCCATCGAGGCCTCCATCGAGCGGCTCAAATACATGAGGCTTCGGAACGGTACGACGATCGGCGTCGACGCCGTCCAGGCGGGAATGCGCGCCCTGGTAGATCAGGTCATGTCCGAGTCCAGCCTCTACGATCCGGCGATGGCGGCCCTGGCCATCAAGCAGGCCGAAGGAAGCCCGGAAGAAGCCGTCTTCCTCATGCGCGCCTTCCGCTCCACCCTTCCCCGCTCGCATTACTCCCTCGCGATCGATCCGCGGAACATGCGCGTCGAGCGCCGCATCTCCGCGAGCTTCAAGGAGATACCGGGCGGTCAGATCCTCGGCGCCTCCTGCGACTATACGCATAGGCTCATCGATTCGGAGCTTCTCGACGAGACGAACGAGGAGGCGGCGCGCTGGGTCGGCGAATACCTCGCTCGGGACCTCGGCGCCGAAGGCTTCCCCCTCGGCGCGGGCTCGGAAGAGGCGGGAACCGACCGCCCTGAAAGGCCGCAGGCGGGGGCGATCGACTATATCCGCTCACTGGGCCTGTTGAAGGACCGGCCGATCGACGACGCAGAGCCGCAGGACGTGACGAAGCGGGCCATCGAATTCCCTACCTCGCGATCGGAGCGCCTGCAGATACTCGCGCGCGGGCAGACAGGCGCCGTCACGGCCCTCGGCTATGCCGCCCTCCGAGGCTACGGCGCCACCCTGCATCCGACCGTGGGCGAGCTCAGGGTCGGCCTCGTCGCCGTCTACGTCCCCAACCCCCTGGCCTCGGCGGGACGGCCAGCCGATTCCGGCGCGGCGGGGGAGTGCGCGGCGGGAGCGGCGGAGGACTCCTACTACGTCGGCGAGATACGGATGACGGCCGTCGAGACCCTGGTGCCCGTATCGGTCCGCCGAGGGATCGACAGGACGGATATCGAATTCGAGATCGGCTTCGGCGCCTCTTTCGGGCAGAACGAGACCAAGGCGATCGCGATGAGCCTCCTCGACCAGTGTCTCGAGTCGGGCGACAAGAGCTCGGCCGTGCGGGACGAGGAATTCGTCCTCCTCCACGTCGACTCGGTCGAAGCCACGGGATTCATATCCCATCTCAAGCTTCCGCACTACGTGACCTTCCAGTCGAAGCTCGACAGCGTACGCAAGGCGAGGGCAAGGGAATGAGGCGGCAGGCCCTGTACAACTTCGCCTTCTTCGACGAGGGCTCCAAGCGCGAGCTGCGGCGCGCGATCCTGAAGGCCGTCGCCATACCGGGCTACCAGGTTCCCTTCGCCTCGCG
>CAYNFM010000094.1:0-13121 GCA_964396415.1 uncultured Treponemataceae bacterium
GCCGGCAAGACGACCATCATGAAAGTCCTGACGGGATACCATTTCCCGAGCTCGGGGAAGGCCGTGGTCGACGGCCTAGACGTCGAGGAGGACCCGATCGCGGTGAAGAGCCGCGTCGGCTACCTGCCCGAATCGGTTCCGCTCTACCAGGATCTCACGGTGGCGGAATACCTCGACTTCATCGGCGACGCCCGGAGCCTGGACCGTCCCGCCCGCGCCAGGGCCGTCGAGCGCGCGATAGGCGCCTGCGGCCTCGAGGGCGTCTACCGCAAGAAGGTGGAGGAGCTGTCCAAGGGCTACCGGCAGCGCCTCGGCCTCGCGCAGGCCATCCTCCACGATCCCCCCATCCTCATCCTCGACGAGCCGACCACGGGGCTCGACCCCAACCAGATCATCGAGATCCGCGAGCTCATCAAGTCCCTGGGCGAGAGCAAGACTGTCATCCTGTCCACCCACATACTCCAGGAGGTCGAGGCCATCTGCTCGAACGTCATCATACTCAACGAGGGGCGGGTGGCCGCCCAGGGCGCCCCGTCGGAGATCGGCAAGGCGCTCAAGGGCGAGGAGAGGATACGGCTCAGGCTCAAGGCCGCGCGCGGGAGCGCCGAGGGCCTCGACCGGGAGGCCCTCTCGAGCCTGCCCGGGCTGCGGAGCGTCTCGTCCTTCCGCGCGGAGTCGCCCGCGGTCCTCGCCGCCGAGATCGCGATGCCGCCCGCCGACGCGGAGGCGCCCGACGTGGGAGAGACCATCTTCGATTGGGCGGTCTCGCGCGGATACAAGGTCCTCGAGCTCGAGAGGCACAGGCTCTCGCTCGAGGAGATATTCGTCAAGCTCACATCCGAAGGAGAGGGACGATGAAGAACGTCCTCGCCATAGCCAAGCGCGAGATAAGGAGCGCCTTCAACTCGCCCGTCGCCTACGCCGTCATCCTGGGCTATCTCCTCTTCACCGGGATCTACCTCTACTTCATCAGGGGCTTCTACGTGGCGGGCCAGGCCGACCTGCGCGACTACTTCACCGTCATGCCCCTCGTCTTCGCCTTCCTCGTGCCGGCGCTCACGATGCGCTCCTGGGCCGAGGAGCGGCGCCTGGGCACCTACGAGCTCCTCCTTACCCTGCCCTTCACCGAGGGGCAGCTCGTCCTCGGCAAGTTCCTCTCCTCCTTCGCCCTGGCGGCCATCGCCGTCGCCCTCACGATCCCCGTGCCCCTGACGGCCTCGATGCTCGGCTCCTTCGACGCCGGGATCCTCGTAACCCAATACCTGGGC
Organism: uncultured Treponemataceae bacterium; assembly: GCA_964396415.1. Lineage (GTDB taxonomy): Bacteria > Spirochaetota > Spirochaetia > Treponematales > Rectinemataceae > UBA1306. Next base: position 1,269 of record CAYNFM010000094.1, read on the forward strand.
GTCCTCCTCGAGGCCGCCGCGGCGGTCGCCGTGGGCGAATGGATCTCGTCGCTCGCCAAGAACCAGGTGAGCGCCTTCGTCGGGTCTGTCCTCGCCCTCCTCTGCCTCGTCCTCGTCGACAGGGTCTCGGGCTTCTTCGGGGCCCAGGGCCTCGCCGCCGGCCTCCTCAACTGGCTCTCCCTGGCCTTCCATTACGACTCCTTCTCGCGCGGGGTCGTCGACACGCGCGACCTCGCCTATTACCTCTCGGCCTCGGTCCTCTTCCTCTACCTCGCGTCCTGGGGACTCACGCGCCGGAAGTGGAGCTGACAGCCATGGAACAGAACATCCGCAAGAGGCGCTCCCTCGTACTGGTACTCCTCTCCCTGGCCGTGATAGTCGCCGCGGTCCTCGTGACCGACCGATTCTCCCTCAGGCTGGACTTGAGCGCCGACGGGGCCAACACGCTCTCCAAGGCCTCTCGCGACCTCTATAAGGAGATCCCCGAGCAGGTCCGCATAACGTACTACATCTCGTCCACCCTCTCCGACCGCCATCCCGGCCCGCGCGCCGTCGAAGGCTTCCTCCGCAGCCTCGCGGCCGTATCGCGCGGAAAGATCGCCGTCGACGTGGCGGACCCTGCCTCGGGGAAGAAGGAATCCGCCGTCGAGGCCCTCGGCATCACGCCCCAGCGCATGCAGATCGTCGAGAAGAACGAGCAGAGGGTCGCCTTGGTCTATTCGGGGCTGGAAATCGAGTACCTAGGCCGCAGCCAGGTGATCCCCTTCGTGCTGACTACCGATACCCTCGAGTACGATCTCGTCAAGGCGATCAAGTCCGCGATAGCCGACAAGAAGCCCGTCGCCTCGGTCCTCGTCGGGGACTCCGACAAGACGCTCGCGAACGACTACAAGACCCTTTCGGAGGCCCTGCAGAGATCGGGCTGGGACGCGAAGGAGCTCCATCCCGGCGACGCCGTTCCGCCCGAGACTTCGGTCCTCCTCGTGCTGGGCAACTCGGGCCTGGACGACTACGACGCCTATCGGATCGACGACTATCTCGCCTCCGGAGGCCGGGCCTTCTTCGCGGTCAAGGGCGTGGACGTCCAGGTCCGCCAGGGCCTCGCGGCAATGCCCCTCAAGAACGACGCCATCCTGCGCGCCCTCGAGTCCTACGGAGTCAAGGTCGACCGCTACCTCGTCCTCGACCAATCCTCGCTCACCGCCCCCTTCCAGGTGAACTCGCCCTTCGGGGGGCAGGCGATCAGCTATATCCAGTATCCGCACTGGATAATGACCAGGCCCGAGAACCGCGACCCGAAGAACCCCCTCACGGCGCGGTCGGCCGGCCTGGACCTCTTCTGGCCGAGTCCCCTCGAGTCCGTGCCGAGGACCGGGGTCGACTACTCGGTCCTCGTCAAGACCAGTCCCAAGGCCTGGCTCCAGAAGACGAGGTTCGCCGTCTCGCCCGACGAGGCAGGCCTCTACGCCGCCGAGGCGGGTTCCACGACGGGGCAGTACGTTCTGGCGGTCTCCCTTTCCGGGATCCTGCCTCCGGCTTACGCCGGCAAGCCCCTCCCCGTACGCGCGGGCGCCGCGGCCCTGCCTCCGCTCCCCCAAACGCCGCGGGCCTCCCGCATCGTCGTCGTCGGCTCCTCCGATTTCGCGAACGACCTCATGAACATCACGGATTCGAGCTTCAACGCCACCTTCATCGCCGGGGCCGCCGACTGGCTGTCGTCGGGCGACGACCTCGTGGCCATCAAGACAAGGGGCCTGCGCGACTCCAGGCTCACGAAGGTCCAGGACCCCGTCGCGCGGTCGGCCCTCATCAGCTTCGCCTACTTCGTCAATCTCGGCCTCATACCCCTCATAGTGCTCGGCTTCGGCCTGGCCAGGTCCATGAAGCGGAGGCGCCTCGCTAGAGAGGAGGCGAACCTCAGGGCCTCGTCGATTCAGGGAGCCGCCGGCTCCGAAGGAGGGAAGTGATGCGCTACGAGAAGAAGGTCATTACGCTGGCGAGCGTCCTCGCGGCCCTCCTGGTCGTCTGGGTCCTCGGCATCCTGTTCTCGCCCGAGCGGGTCGCCGCGCGCTCCGAGGCGGCGCGGCTAATAGCCGGCAAGACGGCGGAGGTCGCCTCGATCTCCCTCAAGGGCTCTGGAGGCTCGACCATCGAGCTCGCGAAATCGGGCTCGCTCTGGAGCCTCGTCGACGGAGACGCGCGATTCCCCGCGCAGGGCCAACGCGTCTCGAGCTTCCTCCAGGATCTCGGGGCGATATCCCGGCTGCGCGTCGTCGCGCGCTCCAAGGACTCGTGGCCGGGCTTCAAGCTGGACGAGGCCCAGGCCAAGCGGGCCCTGCTCAAGGACGCCTCCGGCAAGGTCCTCGCCGACGTCTACATCGGGGGCTACGGCCCGACCGGCTCCGAGGTCTTCCTGAGGCGGGCGGGCTCCGATACTTCCTATTCCGCCGACTCGGGCATCGCGTCCTACCTGGATTACGGGCGCTCGACCTGGCTCGATCTCAAGGTTATGGGAGCCCTGAAGGAGGACGACGTCCAGTCCTTCTCCATCAAGTGCTCCATCCTTCTCGACGGCAAGGGCAAGGGCGCGACGGTCCTCGACTATACGCTGAGCCGCGAGGCCAAGGGCTGGAAGTCGGGGGCCGCGCAGATAGACGCCGACGCCGCCTCCTCCCTTCTCCGCTCGATAGTGGAGCTGCAGGGGGAGGACTACGTCGCTTCCCCGCCGCCCGGGGCCTTCGCCACGATAGGCGCCCGCGTGGACCTGGAGCTCGGCACGGGCAAGTCGACGGCCCTCGAAGTGGGCGGGGCCGCCGGAAACGACCGCTTCTACGCCCGTGTCGCCGGCGGGAATCTCGTGTTCACCGTCTCAGCCTACAATTTGAAGGGGATGCTCAAGAGCCTCGCGGACATCGCGCCGAAGAAGTAAAAGCTGGAGCGGAAGGGCAGGCGCTGCGGGGCCGGAGGGCCAGCGCGCCTGCCTTTGCTCTCAGGCGCCCTTGGAATTGGAGGCCAGGAAGGAACGGTACTTGTCGGGATCGGGCTTGAAGGCCACGATGCGCGAATGCCTCTCGCCGCTGGCCTTCTCGAGGGCGGCATCGGCCTCCTCGATCATCCGATGCGCGTCGATGAGCCTGCCCCCCCTCGAGGAAATGCCCATGAAGAGGGGGAGCTGCTCGAGCTCGGCGAAGCGGCCCCCGGCGAGGAAGGCGAGCTTCTTGTAGAACTCCTGGGCCATGCGAAGGGCATGGTCCGAATCGAGGTTGGGCAGGATCGCCGAAAATCCGTCCTCGCCCCGCTCGAAGCAGAGATCCTTGAAGCTGAAGAAAATGCCGATGGCATCGCCGATGACCGAGTAATTCGGGTCCTGGGGGCCGAGTCCCTCGTAGCGGATCTCGAGGAGGCTCAGGTCCTGCTCGAAGGAGGCCGAGCGCGACAGCTCGGCGCCGAGCCGGTCCTTCATATAGGATTCCCAGCCCAAGCCCGAGGCCGGAGAGTACAGCCCCGTGGGCCCGCATTCGTCGCAGGCGTCGGAGGGCGGGGAATCGGCCGCCTTTTCCGCGAGGACGGGCAGGTCGGGATCTTCCCCCTCGACCGAGGACGAATCGATCTTGACGGCGATCCCCCGCGATGCCGCTTGGGCCTTTTCGGCGGCCTCCTCGGCCAGGGTCTCGTATTGGTATTCCGCCGCGGCGGCGGCCAACTCGGCGGAGGCGGCCCGCTCGGGAGCCCGCGCCGCCTTGGGGCCTCGGGCTCCGGTCTCCGCCCCCGCGGCGAGGACCGAGCCGGCCCTCAGGCCGTCCCTTCCCATTATAGCCGCGAGCGTCAAGGCGGCCAGAGCGAGGAAGGAAGCGAGGGCGATGAAGGCGTCGCGGAAGGCATCGAATACGGATACCTGGGTCAGGTTGGTGTAGAGGGCGTCGACGGCCAGGCTGCCGGAACTATCGCCCTTGAGGGGGGAGGAGAGAAGCATCGTCGAGGTGGGGGGATATACGGGCTGGGGTAGGCTGCCTCCCGTCCCGAGGGAAGGAAGGTAGGGAGAATAGGCCGGGATTCGCCAGCGGTCCCCGGATCCGCGCTCGTAGACGTCGACGAGGAGGAGCCCGGGATTGGCCTCGTAGCGGGAGGCGAGCCTGGCCCGAAGCCCGGGATCGGCTAGGTCCGAGGCCCTGCCTATCCCGGCGAGCACCGACTTCAGGCCCTCGAAATCGGCCAGGGCCGCCTTCCTGCCGGCGCCGTCGGCGGCAAGGACGCGGTAAACGACAGAAGCCGCGGCGGCGAAGGCCGCGACGATGCAGACGATCGCGAAGGCCGTGACGAATCTTCTGTTCATACTCCCCCTGCAATAATATACTATTATCGGTAATTAGGCCGCCGAGCACGAGTCCGTATCTCGGCCCCCTGGGGAGACGCCTATGTCCATGCGGCGACAATGCCTGCCGCCCGGCTGGTATCCGGAAGATCCCGATGCGCTCCGGAAACAGCTCTCGTCCTGGTTAGCCTCCGGCGGGGCGGCCTCGAGGCCTGCCGATCCGGCCACTGTCGCGGCCTTGGCGCCCCACGCCGGCTGGGCCTTCTCGGGCCGATTGGCCGCCATGGCGGCCGCGAGCCTCCCCAAGCCGGCCGAAGGCTCCGCGCTCACCGTGGCGATATTCGGCGGCCATCTTCCCTCCGGCGCCCGAGCCCTCGCCGCGCGCGAATCGAGCTTCGATACTCCCCTGGGAGCGATAGACGCCGACGGGGAGCTCCTCGCGGCCCTGGATGGCCGGGTCCGTCTCGGACGGGACGAGGAGGAGGACAACACCGTCGAGGTCCTCCTCCCCATCGTCGCCCTCGTCTTCCCAGGAGCCCGCGTCCTTTGGCTGCGGGCCCCCAACGACCTCTCCTCCATCGACCTGGGCGAAGAGCTCTGCGCGGCGGCGCGCGCGATCGGACGCGGGGTCGTCGGCCTGGGCTCCAGCGACCTTACCCACTACGGCCCGGCTTACGGCTTCAGCCCCAAGGGCCGGGGCGGCGCGGCCGAGGCCTGGGTGCGAGGCACGAACGACAGGCGCTTCATCGACGCCCTCCTCGCCATGGACGGGAGCGGGGCCCTCTCCCTGGCCGCGGCGGAGCGATCGGCTTGTTCTCCCGGAGCGGCGGCCGCGGCCCTGGCCTTCGCCCGGGCCATGGGCGCGGATCGGGCGAGGCTCCTGGATTACGCCACGAGCCTCGACGCGAGGCCGAGCGATTCCTTCGTAGGCTACGCGGCCATAGCATTCCAAAAGGAGCGCGCATGAACCTTCTCGTCGTCATCGTCGCAATCGTCGTGATCTTCCTTTTCTTCGCGGGCATCAGGATCATCCGCCCGACCCACCGCGGTCTCGTCGAGGTCTTCGGCAAGTACCGCCATTTCGCCGAGCCGGGCTTCCATTGGATACTGCCCGCCGTCTCCCGGATGTTCCAGATCAACACGACCGAGCAGATGGTCGACGCTGAGCCCCAGGAGATCATCACCAACGACAACCTCAACGCCCGCGTCGACGCCCAGGTGTACTTCCGCGTCAAGTCGGACGAGGACAGCGTCAAGGCCTCGCAGTACAACGTCAACAATTACAAGTGGCAGATCGTCAACCTCGCCCGCACGACGCTGCGCAACATAATCGGGACGATGACCCTGAAGATCGCCAACAGCGAGCGCTCCAAGATAAATTCCGAGCTCCTCCAGACCCTCCTCACCGAGACCAGGAGCTGGGGCATAGCCGTGGTCCGCACCGAGCTCAAGGAGATCGACCCGCCCAAGGACGTCCAGGAGACGATGAACAAGGTCGTCAAGGCCGAGAACGAGAAGATAGCGGCGATAGACTTCGCGACGGCGACCGAGACCATGGCCGACGGCCAGAAGCGGGCGGAGATAAAGAAGGCCGAGGGAATACGCCAGGCCGAGATCCTGAAGGCCGAGGGCGAGGCCCAGGCCATCCAGCTCGTCAACGAGGCGGCCGACCGGTACTTCGTCGGCAATGCCCAGCTCCTCCGGCGCCTGCAGACCGTCGAGGAGGCGCTCAGGAACAACGCGAAGATCGTCCTCCCGGCCGACGGCGAGCTCGTCAACGTCATCGGCGACCTCGCGGGCATCCTGCCGCTCAAGGACCGGAAAGCGCAATGAACGACCTCGCGGCGAGGTATCGTTCGTACGGTAAGGAATGGATTGTATGAGGGATCGAATACCGGCTCCTGCATTACGGATGCGCAGCGAGCCGCGCGGTATTCGTCCCTCCTCCGAATAAAGCCTCGGATCCGGGACGTCGCGGAACTTGCGCTAGATCGAAGGTTCCGCGGCTTTCTTTTAAGAAAGTGAGCAGGTCGATGCGAGTAAAAAATGACCTACGCTGGGAGAGATCGCCCGAGGCGGCCGAGAGGGCCCGCGCCTCCGCCGCCCCCGCCGTCTCCATCGTCGTCGGCCTGGCGCTGGCGGGCCGCGCGATCGCCTTCCCCTCCTCGGTCCCGGAGAGCCTCGAGCTTCCCCTCCTCGCCGTCCGCGTTGCCCTCTCCCTCTGTCTCCCCGCCTGGGGCCTGCTCTATCGCGAGGCCTCGCGCCGCGAAATCTCGCGTCGCGAGACATCGCCCGCAGCCTCCTCGAGCCCCGGCCTCCCGCGCCCGAGGGCCTGGATCTCCGGCGACGCGCGCAGCGTCACCCTCCTCGCCTGGTCCATGGCGCTATCCATAGCCGACGTCCTCGCCGGCTCCGGCCCGGCCGTCTTCGTCTTCGGCGCGGCCTTCGCCGCGGCGATAGGCTGGGACAGGATGAGGCGCTTCGTCGCCCTCGCTGTCTCGGGATCCGTCCTGATCGCCCTGGCCTCGGCGGCATCGTCCGTCCTCGGGACCGGGCCCTTCCGACCGGGCGACCTCCTCGTCGCCGCGGCCGCGGCCGCGGCCGCCGTCGCGGTCGCGAGGACGGTGAAGTCCTACGTCGCGCCGGGGAGGGAGAGGCTCCTCTCCCTGGAGAGGGAGAACAAGCAGCTCTGGGACCTGTCGTTCAGGGACTCGCTCACCGGCCTGTACAATCGCCGCTTCGCGCAGGAGACGGGCCGCATCCTGGTGTCGCGCGCCAGGCGCTACCACGAGCAGCTCCACGTCTTCATGCTCGACATAGACCACTTCAAGAGGGTCAACGACCTGGTCTCCCACGCGGTGGGCGACGAAGTCCTCAAGGGCGTCGCCCAGGCGATCCAGAGCTGCCTCCGCACGAGCGACTCCGTCGCCCGCTACGGGGGCGAGGAGTTCCTCGCCTTCGTGGTCCAGGCCGAGGCCGAGGTCGCGCAGTTCATCGCCAACCGCATCCGCGAGACGGTGGCGTCGCGGAAATTCGAGAGCGTGCCCTGGCAGGTGACCGTCAGCATCGGCGTCGCCAGCGCCGCGGGCGACGCCGACCTCGACAAGCTCGTGGATCGCGCGGACGAGTACCTCTACGCCTCCAAGCGCGGCGGGCGCAACAGGGTCTCGGGCTTCTAGCGGGCCGTCGGCCCGCCGGGGGGCGGCCCCTTTCGGTCGGCCGTCCCGGCGTCGGGGAGAGGAAACTCCTTGAGGCCCCCCTTCAGGGACGAGAGGCGCCTCTCGAGCTCGTCGATCGGCTGGGCGCTCATGAAGAGGTGGCCCTGCATGCCGTAGCAGCCGCGCTCGCGGAAATAGGAGCGCTGGGTCTGGGTCTCGATGCCCTCCGCGATGACGCCGATCCCGAGGCTCTCCGCCAGGTTTATTATGGAATTGACCACCTTGCGGTTCTGCTCGTCGTCGAGGGCGCGGACGAAGGAGATGTCGATCTTGAGTATGTCCACGGGAAGTCGCGACAGGTAGGACAGGGAGGAATAGCCCGTGCCGAAGTCGTCGATCGACAGCATGATGGCGGGATAGCGCTTCTTTATCGCGAGTATCTTCGCCACGGCGTCGTCTGCGTTCCGCATGAGGGTGGTCTCGGTCAGCTCGAGGTTGAGCCGGGACGGGTCCACGGCGGCCCTGTCTATGGCGTCGCAGAGGGTGCGGACGAAGTCGGGCTGCTCGAACTGCCTCCCCGACACGTTGACGCCGAAGTAGATGCGGCCGAAGCCCCGTCTCTCCAGGCGGCGGAGGTCGATGAAGGCCCGCCTGAAGACCCAGGCGCCGAGGGGGATGATCATGCCGTTCTCCTCGGCGATCGGTATGAACGAGGCGGGGGCGATGAACGTCTCCTTGGCCCGCTGCCATCGGATCAGGGCCTCGACGCCGAGGAGCCTGCCCGCGGGCGACACGATGGGCTGGTAGTGGAGGGCGAACTCGCCCTTCACCAGGGCGGAGCGGATGTCCTGCTCCACGCGCCAGCTCTCGTTGGCCCTGGTGTTCAGGCCCGGGTCGTACACGGTCACGCGATTCTTCCCGGCCTCCTTCGAGCTGTACATCGCGATATCGGCGCTCTTCGCTATGGCGTCCGCGTCCTCTCCGTGCTCGGGCATCAGCGCCGCTCCGACGCTCACGCCTATCTCGATCCTCGCCTTCGACCGCGAGTCCGCGGTCACTTCGCAGGGGAGCCTCACCGCGCCCAGTATGCGCTCCGCGATGGCCACGGCCCGCTGCGCCTCGCCTATCTCGGGTAGGAAGGCCGCGAACTCGTCCCCGCCGAAGCGGTAGGCCGAGTCGGCCTCGCGCAGGCACATGCGGATGCGCCTCGCCGTCTCCACCAGCAGCTCGTCGCCGGCCGAATGACCGAGCGTATCGTTGACGCTCTTGAAGCCGTCGAGGTCGAGGAAGAGGAGGGCCGCCTTCCGCCCGCCCCGGGCGCCAGGCTCCTTGAGGAAGGCTCTCATGTCCTCGTTGAAGAGGTCGCGGTTGCCCAGGCCCGTCAGCTTGTCGTGGAAGGCCAGGTGCCTGAGCCGCCTCTCCATTGTCTTCCGCTGGCTGATGTCGCGGACGATGCAGGTGAGGGTGCGGCCCGAGTAGAAGCGCGAGTTCCCGAAGGACATCTCCATGGGCGCGACCCCCCGGTTCTTGGTCATGCCGAGGAGCTCGATGGTCCGCTTAAGGCCGTGGGCGAGCCTGTCGCGATCGTCGACGAGGAAGTACTTGCGGAATTCGTCTCTGTGCTTGGCGAAGACCTCCTCGGGGAAAAGGACCGAGAATTTGCGCATCACCAGCTCGTCCCGCTCGAAGCCGAAGGTGTTCTTCACGCCGGAGTTCGCGAAGATGATGTTGAAGTCCTCGTCCAGGCGGAAGATGGCCTCGGTAATCGTCTCGGACAGGGCCAGGTATTGGCCCTTGCTCTCGCGGAGCTGCTCGATGAGCGCTCGGTCCGCGGCGGCCTCGCGCAGGACGGCGATGACCCTGCTCTCGCCCCCGGCCCAGATCGGCGACAGGAGGCATTCCGCCGAGAGGGGGGAGCCGCCCTTGGCCTTGATCTTGAAGTCCAGGTAATCCTCGGCGAGCTCGGCCGGGGCGACGCGATCGCGGCCTCCGAAGCCTACAAGCCTCTCGGAAAGGGCGGGCCAGCCCTCCTCGGAAACGATGGAAAGCAGGCTCGAGCCGACCAGCTCCTCGGAGGCCCATCCGTATGCCTGGCAGAAAGCGGGATTCGCCTCGACGACCACCCCCCCGGGGGTGAGGAGGAGGATCGCGTCGACGCTGTTTTCGAGGAGGATTTCGAGGCTTCCGTCCCCCCCGATCGCGTCGTCGAGCTTCACTCCCCTGCCAGCCAGCAGGCGCTGGAGCAGCTGGGAGAACATCGATTCCCCCGTCTTCGACGCCGAGCCGTCATCGATCGGGGAGCCGCTCCCTACCGCCGTCGAATTGCCTGCGGTCATAGTCTTGGCCAAGTTCTCGACGCCTCGATTCTCCATCAGCGTTCACCGGACCTTATTTTATGGAATGAACCTTCTATCCATTATCAAGGAGTATACATGGCTCGGGCAAGCCGGGAAAGCCTGGCGCGCTCCGGCCGCGATGCTCCTCCTCCTCAATCCGCTTCCATCCCCACGCGCGTACAGGTTGTAAAGGGGGCTCGAATACGGCGCGCAATACGGTCACGCTTCTCGACGCGAAGGAAGGCAGGCTCGCCGCCATCGCGCCTTATTCTGAAGATTTCGTCCGCCTCATGCGAGCGGTTCCCGGCGCGCGATGGAATCCGACGGCCATGCGTTGGGAGTTCCCCGCCGATGGCGGGTCCGCCTTTCGCAGGATCTTCGCCAACTGGCTCATACTCTCGTCCGAGGCAGCGGGCGAAGGCGCGAGCGGGTCGCCTTGCCTCCCGCCCACGATAGCGAGAGCGATGTCGGACTCCCTCAGGGCCCTCAAATACTCGCACAAGACCTCCATCAGGTACATGGCGATAGTCGATCGCTATGCCCGCTTCCTCGAAATCCCCTTGATCGAGTCCGGGACCCAGGACGCGACCCGCTTCCTCGCTTGCCTGGAGCGGGACTTCAACGCCTCGGCATCCACGATAAACCAGGCTATCAGCGCCCTGCGCTTCCTATATACGAAGGTCCTGGGACGCGAAGCCCCATTGCGCCGCCGCCCCAAGTCCGATCGCCGCCTGCCCGGCGTGCTCTCCCGAGAGGAGGCCGTCAGGATCGTAAACGCCCCCCGCAACCTCAAACATAGGCTCCTCCTCATCCTGGCCTACTCCGCCGGCCTTCGCGTCAGCGAAATCGCCGCCCTTCGAGTCAGCGACATGGATTCGGCCAGGGGCGTCATCCTCGTACGCAGCGGGAAAGGCAGGAAGGACCGCTATACGATCCTCGCCACTCGGACTAAAGGCCTCCTGGAAACCTACATCGATCTCTATAAGCCCCAAACATGGCTCTTCGAAGGCCAAAACGGGGGGCATCTCAGCGCGCGCTCGATACAGGAAGTCTTTACCAGAGCTAAAAATAAAGTTGGAATATTGAAAGACATAAGCATCCATTCCCTTCGCCACAGCTTTGCCACCCACCTCCTCGAAGACGGCACGGACATCCGTTATATCCAAGAACTCCTCGGCCACGCCAATCCCAAGACCACGCAAATCTATACGCATATCGCAAAAAAGGACTTCCTTCGCATCCGCAGCCCCTACGACCGCAGCGACGAGCCGTAACAGACATCGCGGCGATAGTCGCGGTTGAAACACTCGAAGCATTTCAATGGTTCGGTCGCCGTGCTGCCGGCGGGTGCGGTCGGCGGGTAGGCACGCCGGCCCGCCGGCCCGCCGACGAAATACCTGAAGCCTTTCAGCGGCTAGGTCGCTGGGCCGGTGAAATACCCTCAGGCATTTCACAGATCTGGTCCGCGGTAGGGCGAAATACCTCAGGCATTTCGCTACCCGGTCTAGCATGCCACTCCTTCCTTACTAGGCAAATACTTGCAAAAAAAACTTGAGATAGCCCCCGAAGGAGCGTACAATGACAAAATGAACGACCTCGGAGCAGAGCTCCGGGGTATCGTTCGTTCTGCAAGGAATGGATTGTACGCGGGCCCATACCCGGTCGATCCATTTACAGGAAGAGCGAGGCGGAGCTTCGCGGCATGTACCTGCTTGCGAATAATAGAACGGCATGCGTAAAAGATCTTGTTTCGGCGGACTTCCCGCAACCGTTCCACATCTTTCCCCCCGCCAAGTCGCATACCATACGGCTTTAGCGGAAAAATCTACATTTCCATAACCCGTACTCGTACTTTTACAATACATACTTCCCATAGCGGCCGGCCAATCGTTCACGGCCCGATACTACTCCTAGGTAATGTCACACTTAATCAAATCACACTATCTCCTCTTTAAACTCCATACCTTAAATTCACCTACAAAGAGTTACGCAAAATTGGGCCAGGGCATATTTGAAACAAGAAGATAGATAATGGGGTGGGGTCAGT
>CAYNFM010000095.1:0-2444 GCA_964396415.1 uncultured Treponemataceae bacterium
CAGGATGTTCGCGTGCCCGAGGCGAGTGATCATGCGTCTCTCCTTCGAGGGCGGCGCGGCCCTCGAGCTAGAGTATACGATTTCCCCGATGCGTCGGCTTCTCGAGAATTGCTGACTTTAGCCGGCGATCAATAGTCGGCGCTCTTGCCGGGTCGGGACTGCCCGTGCGCGGGGGAAGGCAGCTTCAGGTTAAATTGGTGTATGTAGCAGTGAGGGACGAAGAGCCGAGGATTCGCGCGCTGGGCTAGCGCCCGGGCCCTGTAGGCCGAGGGGGATCGACCGACCATCTCCTTGAACAGGGAGCTGAAGGAGCCGAGGCTCTCGAAGCCTACCTCGAAGCAGATATCGGTGACGCTGAGCCCTTCCCGAGCGAGCATCGATTTCGCCCTCTCGATCCTGCAGCGGACTTGATAGCGATGGGGCGTCTCGCGATAGGCCAGGCGGAAGGCTCGGACGAGGTGGAAGCGCGAGCAGTCGGCCAGGCGAGCCAGGGACTCCAGATCCAGGTCCCGTTCGGAATGGGCTTCCAAGGTCGCCTTAACCAAAGCGAGTCCGGCGCTCGGCGACGCGCCCTTCGCCTCGGCCTTGCCCTCCGGCCGCCTCCCTGCCGCTCGCTCGAGGAGGTATGCGAGCGTCTTATACCTCGATGCCCGGGATGGCCGCGCCGGGGAAGCTCTTTCCGTGGCCCGGATAGACCCTCCGGATCGACGAAGCGATGGACTTGGCCTTGAGCAGGGACTCGCGATAGGCTTCGAAGCTCTCGACGAAGGGCGAGACGTCGGGACGACGGCGATTGGCGAAGACGTCTCCGGCGACGAGGTCCCCCTCCGCCGTCAAGAAGGCGATCGATCCCGGCGTATGGCCCGGCAGATGGATGACCCGCGCGTCGAGGCCCCATGAGGCGAGGCTTTGCCCGTCCTCGAGGACGATGTCGGGCTTGAGGATCGGCTTGCGCTCGGCGCCTTCGCCCTTTCCGCGAAAGAGCCCGATGATCCCCATCATCGCCTTCGCAACGGTGCCCCTCCCCGTCCGCTTGGGCGCCTTGCCCGTCTCGAGGGCGGGGACGTCCGCGGCGTGGATCGCGATGGGGACCTTCCATTCGGACTGGAGGCGTCTCGCGTTGCCCACGTGGTCCATATCGGCATGCGTCAGCACGACGAGCTTGAGCAGACCCGGCTCGCAGCCCGCCGAGGCCAGGGCGGCCGTCAGCTTGCCCCACTGCGAGGCCATGCCGGTATCCGCGAGGACGAAGCCTTGCCAGATCTTGACGAGGTAGGCGTTGACGAAACCTAGATCGACGGTAACTATGTCCTGGGCCACCGCAGGCTCCTTGTTTTACGGGGAACGATGCATCGTCCCATGATCGATAACTGTAGCGGGCCGCCTGAAGCGACGCAAGGCCCGCGCCCGCCGGAAGAAGGGAATCGCATGATCGGAAAGCGGAAATCGAGCCCGGCCCTGGCGGGCTCCTTGGCCTCTTTGCTGCTGCTGGCGGCTTGCGCCGGTCAGAGCGCGTATATACCCATGGTGGGGGCGAACTACAGGATTCCCTCCGATTTCAAGATCGTAGGCTATTTCCCTTCCTGGTCTGGCGATCCCAAGACCATCCGGTATCGCGACCTTACCCACGTCTGCTATGCCTTCGCCTCCCCGACGTCCGACGGAGGCTATGCCAAGATCGATAACGAGGACAGGTTGATCGACTTGGTGACGAGGGCCCATGCCGAGAGAGTGAAGGTCCTCCTGTCCTTGGGAGGAGGGGGAGCGGTCGATCCCGATGCCTTCGATACCATAGCCGCCGACCCTGCCCTTACGGCTGCCTTCGTCGAGAATACCATGGACCTCCTCGCCCGCTACTGCCTCGACGGCATCGATATGGACTGGGAATTCCCGGGGACGGCGGACGCCCAGGACTTCGCGAACTTGATGCATGCCTTGTCGGAAAGGATCCACGGCGCCGGCAGGCTGCTAAGCGTCGCGGTCAGCGCTACCAATTACCACGGGAAGGACTGCCTGGATAGCGTCATCGACGATGTCGACTTCCTCAACATCATGGCCTACGACGACGGATACAAAGTGCCGGGAGCCCAGCACTCGACCTATTGGTTCGCCAAGGCCGCCATGGATTACTGGCTCGATGTTCGCCGCGTGCCGCCCTCCAAGGCGATCCTGGGAGTCCCTTTTTACGGCAGGAGCCTCAAGAATCGCCATTCGATTTCCTATTCCGACGTGCTCGAGTCGGATCCCTGGGCTTCCTCGTCCGACGTATCGAGCGGCTTCGGCTATAACGGCTTCGACACCCTGCGCGCGAAGGCGGTAAATCTCGCCCGCGTCCGCGGCGGCGGCATCATGATCTGGCAGCTCAATCAGGACGCCGAAGGCTCGGCATCGCTCTTGAACGCCATCTTCGACGCGATCAAGGAACCGGTCGAGCCTGTCTCGGA
>CAYNFM010000095.1:2544-10729 GCA_964396415.1 uncultured Treponemataceae bacterium
GCTCCCTAGCCGTTCCCGCCTTCCTGATAGGGAGTGAGGACGGACTTCGCCTTGACGCCGCGAAACCTTCCAAGCTTGCCCGAGAGGGCTCCGAGCTCATCGGTATCGCCTTCGACGATGAGGGAAATGACATTGACGCCTTTATCGCGCAGGGGGAGGCCCTGTCGGCCGAGGATAAGGTGCCCATAGGCGTGCAGGGTATCGTTGATGCTTTGCACGCTCGTCGTGTCGGTGACCAGGATGGCGATGACGCCGATTCTCTTCTCCACCGGAGCGCCTCTGGTTCGGAAAGCGGTGACGATGCCTCGAGACCCCGGGTCTCGGCGATCGGGCGAAGACACTATAGCAAGCGCCTCGTTCGGCTGTCCATAGAGAGGGGAGGGGAAAGAATGCTAGGATGCGTCATGGGATCGCATAGAGCATCGGTGATTCGGGGCGTCGTCCGGAGCGCCGCCCTCGTCTTCGTCCTCGGCATGGCCATCCTCCTCGCGTCGTGCTACGAGGTCTCGGAGGGCCTGCATTATCTTTCGATCATCTCGAAGGCCGAGAGCCTCGACCGCGCCCTCGCCGACCCGAAGACGAAGGGCGATGTTCGCGACCTCGTCGGGTGGGCACGGGCCGCGCGCGCCTTCGCCCTCGAGAACTTCGGCCTCAAGGAGACGAGGAATTATACCAAAATCGTCATCCTGGACGCCGACCGCCTGGCCACCGTCGTCCAGGCCTGCGCCGAGCTCTCCTTCGAGCGCTATCTATGGGACTATCCCGTCGTCGGCAAGTTGCCCTACCGCGGCTATTTCGATCCGAAGGACGCCGAGAAGGAAGTCGCCCTGCTTCGGAAGCAAGGACTGGACGTAATCTCCCGGCCGGTCGACGCCTTCTCGACGCTGGGCTGGTTCTCCGATCCCCTCTTCTCCTTCATGTCGAGCTACAGCGAGGCCGACGTCGAGGATCTCGTCATGCACGAGATGACCCACGCCACTATATTCCTCAAAGGCGACCATCCCGGGGCGGAGCAGTTCAACGAGGAGCTGGCCACCTTCGTCGGCGGAGAGGGCTCCCTCATCTATCTCGCGTCCAAGTACGGGGCGGACTCCCCGGAAGTCGCGGCCGCCCGCGACTCGAGAGCGGACGAGGCGGCGTTCTCGAGCTACCTGCTGGAGACGGGCAAGGAGCTCGAGGCCCTGTACGCTTCGAGGGCGAGCGACGACGAAAAGCGAAAGGGCAAGGCCCGGATCATCGCCGCCCGCGCCGACGAATTTAAAAAGGAATACGCCTCGCTATTCAAGGGCGGCGCCTACAGGGATTTCCACATGGAGAGGATCAATAACGCCTACATCGACCTCTACAGGCTCTACGAGGGGGAGAGCCGGCTCTATCGCGACTTCTACGACAAGCTCTGCGGGGGCGACATGAGGCGCTTCATCCTGACCGTGGCGCGCATCGCGAAGGCCGAGGCCGACCCCAAGGCCGAGATGCGCCGCGAGCTGGCCGCCCTCGGAGAGGGCGGATGACGGCGATATTATCCCTCCTCTCGGCGCTACTTTACGGCAGCGCCGATTTTTCGGGCGGCCATGCGACGAGGAGGAACTCGGTATTCTCGGTGATGCTCTTCTCGCAGGCCGCCGGGGCGATCGTCGCCCTGATCGTCGCGCCCATCGTCGGGCGCGACGCGCCTAGGGCCGTCGACTTCGCCTGGGGCTTCCTCTCCGGCCTCACGGGCTCCATCGGGCTCGCGGCCCTCTATCGAGGTCTCGCCCTGCACCGGGCCGCGATCGTATCCCCCGTATCGGCCCTCGTCGGCGCCCTGGTGCCCGCCGCCTTCGGAGCCATCCTCGGCGAGCGTCCCTCCCGGCTCGCCCTCGCCGGCGCCGTCATCTGCCTTCCGGCGATCTTTCTCCTCTCCTACGAGAAAGGTGGTAGCGGGGACAGGTCCGAGCTCAGGGCCTCCTTCCTTTACGGCATCGTCGCCGGCCTCGGCTTCGGATCCTTCTTCATCGCGATCTCGCGGACCTCTTCCGGCTCGGGGCTTTGGCCCCTGATCGCGGCGCGCGCGGCCTCCCTCGCGGCCACGGCGGCCTTCGTCGTCGCGGGCGGAAAGCGCGTCTCGGTTGCGCGGAAGGACAGGCCGGCGGCCCTCTTCGCGGGACTGGCCGACATGGGAGCCAACGTCTGCTTCCTCCTCGCGAGCCGCTCGGGACTCCTCATCCTCGTCACCCTCACGAGCTCCCTCTTCCCCGCCCCTACCGTGCTGCTCGCGAGGATCTTCCATGGGCAGAGGATTTCCGGCCCGAGGGCGGCGGGCATCGCCCTCGCCCTGGCCGGAGTGGCGCTGATCGGGCTGAGATGAGAGCAGGCGGAGGCAGAGGCTGAGACTGAGACTGAGACTGAGGCTGCGCTAGGGCTTCGCCGATGGCTCCAGGTAGATCTCCACCCGCCTGTTCTTCCACCGGTTCTTGACGTCGCTGTCCGGCACGACCGGGTCCTTCGCCCCGAGGCCGACCGTCGTCATCGAGGTCGGCGAGATGCCGGACTTCGCCAAAGCGGCCTTGATCGCCTCGGCCCTCGCCTTCGAGAGCGGGATCAGGCTCTCCCGCTCCTCCTCCGCGGCCTTCCTCCCGTCTTGCCAATTCGTCGAGACGGCATGGCCTTCCATGCGGATCGCGTAGCCGGGGTACAGCTTGAGCTTCGCGGCGAGGAGGCGAAGCGTTTCGAGGTTGCGCGCCTTCTGCGCCGGCGTCACGTCCTTGAAGTCGGCCGTATCCGGCTTGAATACGATGCTCGAGATTCCGATCCGGTAGCGCGACCTCCCCTTGAGCAGGACGATGCCCGTGTTGAGGATCCCTCGCGCCTCGCCGACATTGCCGAGCGAATCGCGGAGCCGCGCGACGAAGGTGTATCGCGAGGCGGATTCGACGAGGTCTCCTTCGGCGCCCCGGCCGTCCCATGAGACCGTAGCCTGTGGCCATTGGCCCTTGAAGGAAATGAAGGGCATGGCTCCGGGGTCGTAGACGGTCATATCCCAGGACACTATCCTCGCGGCGCTCGGGGAGGCCTGGATAGTCACGACGAGGGGCTCGCCGGCCTTGCCCTCGACCGGAGCGAAATTATCGGCCGAGAACAGGATCTTTCCGCTCGGAGCGGCGGAATCGTCGGAAACGGGAGCCTCGGCGGCGCTCGCCGTCGAGGCGATGCCTCTCAGTCCCAGGAAAGCCGCGACAATCGCCAACGAAACTATATGCTTGATGCTCATCTCCTTTTAAATCGCCAAGCGGCGACATTTTCATGAAGGGAAAAGTCAGGTTTTGGTTTCGTGAATCCGACATCCTTCCTGCCTATTCCCTCCTCTTCACCTCCGCCGCTTCCAAGGTCGAGATCCGTCCGGCGCGATCCACCTTCCTGAGCATCACGACGTCGGACCGCGAGCGGTGCCTCATCTCGACGAAGGTGGGGAAGCGCTCTCCCGATTCGAGGCCGTCGAGGGTCGGGCAGCAGAATCCGGAATTGACGTACAGGGCCCGCGCGGGATAGCGCTCGACGTGGAGCAGGGGCCTGTGCGTATGGCCCATCGCCACGATGCGCGCGCCCGAGGCGATGCGCTCCTCGGCGGCTTTCTTCAAGGAGTTGGTCGCGTCGACGACGAGGGGCTCGAGGTCCTCGGCGCGCCCGGTCCAGAGATCCCGGTACTTCGCGGGAATCGCGCTCGCCTCGAGGACCGATCCGTCGTCGAGGACGAAGGAGGCATCCTCCCGTCGGGCGCCGGCGAGGAAGAGCGTCTGGTCCAGGACGGCCTGGGCGAGATCCTCCCGGCCGAGCGCGAGCTCGACGAGCTCCTTCAGGGCGAAGGCGGCAGCCTCGATGCCGAAGACGGGCTCGCCCGCGCCCCTGAGCTCGGGCGCGCAGGACTTGCCGCTCTTCGCGAGCTCCCGCGCGCAGATTCCCGCCAGGAGGCGCGTGATGAAGGTCCCGAAGGGGGGATCGGCCCGGCTTACGTGGGTCGTGGCCCGGAAGAACAGGGAATGCATGTGGCCGTGCTCGGCGAGGATGTCGCCCGCCCGGAACTCGGAATTCCGCACGGGGTCGGGGAAGCCTTCGATGCGCCGCCCGCAGCGGGGCTCGAGGACGGCGTTGATGTCGGCCAGGGAGACGAACTGGTCGTGGTTGCCGTTGACGAAGCTCACCCGCCCCCTGACTTTGCGGAGGAGGCTTATGAAGTCCCCGCTGCCGTCCTTCTTCTCCTCGAAGACTCCGGGATTCGCGGCGACGACCTCGGCCAAGGCGTAGGGGCGCCGATCCGGAGGCGAGGCGAGCATGTCGAACCAATCTCCCAGGATCACGAGGTCGCGAACATGGCGGGCCGACGCGGTCAGGTGCCTGAGAGCCGCCTTCAGGCCGGCTTCGTGGTACTTCGCCTGATAGAGATTCTCGGGTCCGTTGATCCCCATGTGGAGATCGCTGATGAAGAAGCTGAGTTCCGGCATTCATCGGCCTCCCTATGCGCGCCGCTCATTCCTTGATGAAGTCTTCCTTCCGCTGGAACTTGAAGACCCCGTTCCAGCCCGCGGCGGGCGGCGACTTGACGTAGGACTCGCATCGGTCCGCGAAGAGGCGGGGAAGGAAGTCCTCGGCGCCCTCCTCGCTCATCGACCTGAAGATCGCGCCGGCGCCTTCGAATTCCCTTGAGAAGTACAGGGACATCGCCAGCTCGAGCCGCTTGGAGCCGCGCAGCTTCGCGGCGTCCGTCTCGTTCTCGGCGTCGAGGAGCTCGTATATCCTGAGCGGCCCGCTGCGCCCGGGGACCGAGACGTTGTCCACGAGGCGGAACGCGAAGCTTCCCGGGTCCTCGAGCGCTCCCAGGGTCTGCTCCGAGACGAGGGTGGGGGTCTTGTAGAACTTGGTCAGCCACTCGAGCCGCGACGAGAGGTTGACCGAGTCCCCTATGACCGTCGTATCCAGCCGGTTCTCGCTGCCGACGGTCCCCATCATCACCTCGCCGGTATTCACGCCGACGCCGATCTCCACGGCGGGGGAACCCCGCTCCCTCATGATCCCGTTGAACCTATCGAGCTCGCGGCGCATCTCCAGGGCGGCGACGAGGGCCGCGTCGGCGCAGTACCTCGCCCCGCGGCCGACCGGAACGCCGGTCGAGGCGAACAGGGCCATGATGGCGTCCCCGATATACTTGTCCACGAAGCCCCCGTTCCGCTGGATGGCGCCTTCCATGCGGAAGAGGTAGCTGTTGAGGAACTCGAAGTTCTCCCCCGGAGGCATGCGCTCCGAGCGGGCGGTGAAGCTGCGGATATCCGAGAAGAGGATGCTCAGATAGCGCAGCGAGCTGTCTCCCAGGCATATGTCCACCGCCGAGTTCCGGCCGAGGAGCTCGAGGAACTGCGTCGGGACGAAGCGGTAGAAGGAGTCCTTCTGACGGGTGAGCTCCCGGTTCAGGCTTTCGATGCGGCTTTGATCGACGACGAGGTCGGCGGTCTGCTGGATCGACCTGTGGTAGAGGTCGCCCTGCTCCTTGGCGAGGGTCGCGAAGATGGCGACGACGACGGCGAGATAGCCGTAGGCGGTGAGCCAGGCGTAGGGAAGGACGGCCTTGTCGAGGTAGACCACGTCGTGGGCCGCGGCGGCGATGACCACGACGAAGGAGGCCAGCAATGGCAGGACATAGCGGTTCCCCTTCCTGACGAGGGCATAGCAGAGTATCCCGATATCGACGAGAAGCTGCGGGACGATGAGATAGTTCATGAGGTAGCCGAAGGCGGAGAGCAGGGTTTCCTTCGAGTTCCTGGTCATCGCCAGGGACGCGGCGAGGATCCCCAGGGCCAGGACGGCGAGGGGGAATATCCGCCGCCTGTTCAGCACGGAAGTGAACTCGCAGCAGAAGACCAGCATGAAGGAAGACATGAGGACGAGGCCCCCCTTGGACAGGGCCTCGAGGAGGATCTCGTCGTTAGAGTCGAAATGGACGGTCACGTTGAAATAGGAGAGGCAGAAGGAGACGCAGATGAGGCTGAAGACGATGTACTTGCCGTTGTCGCGCCGCTGGACGAGGAAAAGAGCCGCGAAATAAACCCCTATGATGAGGGCGAGCACGAAGGCGCCTTGGATCAGGTTGATTCCCAGGAAATTGCGGAGGAACACCGCCCTCTCGACCGAGGACCGGCGATCCACGTAGACCCGGTCGAGTCCCCAGTTCTCGTAGAGGGGGTAGGCCTCCAGGACGAGGTCGTTGGCGGGACTCCCGTATCTCAGGATATCGGGCGAAAGGAAAACCGAGTTCACCGCGCGGAGGCTCGAGTTGTAGTGACCGCTCGAATAGCGGCCCTTCGAGGAGATCTCGAAGCCGTTCAGGTAGATGCGATAGGGATATTCGGCGAGACCCATGTACAAGGCGAGATCGACCCCTTTCAAGGCCGGATCGACGCCGAAGCTCGCCTTGAAGGTGTACATCTTGGGCGACGAGCGCAGGCCAGAGGGAAGGAAGCCGCCGGAATAGCGGCGAACGCCGGGAGTCCCAGCGGAAAGATCGAGATAGCCGCGTTCGACGCGCGGCGATTCCAGGAGAAGGAAATCCTTGATGACGAGCGGACCGTCGCCGGGGCCCAGGGCGCCTTCGGCGAGCGCATGCCCGAGCGGAAAAAGGACGGAAAAACCCAGGATGACCGTGAGGTTTCGGATCGCGCGGATATTCATGTATTTTCCTGCCTTGGTGCGTGAGCTGGAGTATAATCGAAACCCGTACCGAATTCCCGTTTATTTACGCATTACGTTAAAAAGGAGCAGGCAGATGATCGCACTGATCACGATTCCGTTCTTCTTGGCATCCATGGTCCTGGATATGCTCGCGCGCAAGCGGAACGACGACGCGATGGCCGCTATCTTCCAGCCCCTCACCACTTTCGTCGTCATCGTCGCGGCCCTGCTCTCCCTCTTTTCGGGCGGCTTGAAGGTATCGTTTACCTTCGGAATCGCGATCGGCCTGATCATTTCCTTCGCGGCGGATATGATCCTGATCGACAGGACGGATGGGACGGCCTTCATGAAGGGCATGATCCTCTTCTTCGTCGCCCTCCTGGTCTATTCGACGACGCTTATTTGCGCGAGCGGCTTCCATTGGCGCGACCTCTACTGCGCCCCCCTACTCCTGGCCTATTACGCGATTTTCATATGCGTATTATGGAAAGGACTCGGAAAGCTCAAAATCCCCGTCATGATCTATGGCTTGGCCTTCGCCTTCTGCGTTTCGAGGGCCTTTTCGACCTTCTACTCGCCCGCCTTCTCGACCGCCCAGGCGGTCATGCTCGTCGCCGGGACGACGCTCTTCATGCTCGGGGACTCCCAGCTCGCGATCTATCATTTCGTCGACAAGAAGTTCCCCATGTTCTGGGCGCCGGCCTTTTATTTCGTCGGGCAATACCTGATCGGGCTATCGGCCGGCTTCTTCCGGTGAGGCGCGGACTAGACAAATACCATCCATATTAAGTACTTCTTTGAAGGTGCCAGGTTTCCCCATTTGGAGCCCACATGTCTAGGTCGCATCGATTCTCGATTTTGACGATAGTGGTTTTTTCCGCAATGGCATGCGCCTCGCCGTCTTCCTCGTCTACATCCTCTACTTCCACGACCTCGTCATCCGCGGTCACCGACGTCATCGTCCTCGATTCTATCGGCGGGACGCCGGTGTCCGGAGCGGCGATCACGGTGACGGATTCCTCGGGCACGGTGGTTCATTCGGACACTACAGGAAGCGAGGGAACCATCTCCCCTTTTACGCTGACGACGGGAAGCGGCTATGACATCACGGCGACCGGAACGGGACTCGCGGCTTCCGAGATGCTCGACTATGTCGCGGCCGATGGCGCGACGGTTGCGCTCTATTGCCACAAGCTCGGAATCACCGGGGTATCGGCCACGCCCCCGACGGTGGAAGACATCGAGTATTCTACCGACGGAGGCGCGAATTGGACGGCGCTTGCCGATGGCACAACGATAAGCGGCCCCTTCGAGATCGAGGCCAGCGTGCTCGGCGTCGTCGCCGTAAAGGCCACCTCGTTTTCCGGTTTCGGTATCGGGATCGATATTGATCAGATGCCTACGGAAACGAACGGCTACTACACGTCCTCGTCGTCCTTGGTCAGCACGATGACCGACGCGGCCCTCGATTCGACGACCGGCGAGTTTA
>CAYNFM010000095.1:10829-13105 GCA_964396415.1 uncultured Treponemataceae bacterium
GGAAGCCTGACTTCCACCAACAGTCTCGGTACTCCCTTCGAGTATTACGATTACGACGCCACTCTCGTCTTGGGGACGACGTATTACTACAAGGCTCAAGCGTTCGACGCCTCGGGCAATCTTTCTTCGATGTCGCCGGTGGCCAGCGCCCTTTTCATGAAGCCTTTCACGCTTACTCTCACATCGCCCTCCAATGGCACGACGACGGCCGTAACGAGTTCCACGAGGACTTTCTTTTTTACGCTTTCGGACACGACCCTGTGGACTGCCAGCTTATCCGATTATTTTTATTTTTCGCTCTTCATCAAGGATAAGATCGGGGACCCGGTGTACTACGGAGAATTCCGCTACGATTTTTCGATGGGTCAGTGGCAGGCCCCGGGCGGCTACAATCACAACGGCACCGCGAACTGGACGAGCAGCACAGCCACCCAGGTCACGGGAATCAGTTATTCTTCCGCGACAATATCCGTCGACCTCCTCGATTCTACCGTCAGCGGCAACGACGATTCCTATGTAAGCTCCGCTTATGGCGCCTTCGAGCTGTTATCGGGCCACAGCTACGAATGGGACATCTTCGGGGACTGGCTGGGAACGAGCTATGACGATGTGGGAGTCTATGATGCCATGGACTCCGCATTCTTCGCCAAGGCCACGACTTCGGCGTCGGCCACGGGCGACGGCGTAAGTTACGCGAATACCTACATCAACGGAGAGGGTAGCCTCAATGGATCCTACTCTTTCAGCTACTAGTGGGGGGACCGGAGCATGAAAGCCATAAGATTCATCATCGTCACGGCAAGCCTTCTCTCCATCCTGGCCTGCTCCAATCCCATCGCGCCTTCCGCTTCGAAATCCCTCGCTGCCGCTACAGGTTCCTCCACTCAAGCCGCCTACGCGAAACTCGATGCGACCGACTCCTCGGCCTGGGCCGTGGCCGTTTCAGCCGGAGACGTCCGTCAGGGCACCGTCCTGATAAAAACGGGATCGAGCTTTTCGGCTGCGTCGTTAGCGTCCCTGGGAGCCACGCAAACGGGCACGATAGCCGGCCTGGGAGGAACCTGGAGGCATCTCAGCGTCGCCCTTGGCACAGAGGCGAGCACCATCCAGGCGCTGCGCAAAACCCAGGGCGTCCAGGTCGCCGAACCCGAGATGCGGCTGCATCTGCCCTCGAACGAAGCCAGGATCAGGGCCCCGGGGCTCTCCTCATCGGTCGTGGCGGCCGCGTCGAAGACAAAATCAATAATTAGTAGCTACGATCTTACGACAGCGTACGATACCGTGTTTACCGATCCCGATCCCTACGTCGCATCGGCCGAATACAGCCTGTCCATTACTAAGGCCCTGTCTTCGTATGCGACCAATGACCCTAGTAGTCTCACCGCTGCTGTCTACGCCGCTGTCATCGACACGGGGCTCAACTTTCCTCATCAAGACTTTCACGATGCCAACGGAAACCTGATAGTGGCATATGCCAAAAGCGCATTCAACCGGCAAAGCGCGACGTCGTATACCTACGTGGGAGATAATAATCAGTTCTATCCCCTAACTTCCTCTGATTTGACAGTGAACTGGGACGACGATGGACACGGAACCCATGTGGCTGGCATTCTGGGCGCGGTCGGAAACAACGGAATAGGAATAGCCGGGGTCATGTGGTCGGGCTTGAAGCTTATTTCCTATAAGGTGTTCACCGACAACGAATCCGACCCCTATAATGGCTCAGGCAGCGATTGGGCGATCTATGGGGCCTTGGAGGATGTTACGAAATGGTGGATTTCGAACCATGGGACGCAAACTACCCTCCCCGTGAACATGTCGCTCGGCGGGTTCTATGCCAGCGAATTCGAAATGGAAATGATCACCTACGCCCTGCAAAACCACGTCGTTGTCATCGCGGCCATGGGCAACGACGGCAGGACGACGGCGGAATACCCTGCGGCCTATACCGGCGTCATAGCAGTAGGTGCCACCGACGGCACCGACCAGATCACGCCCTTTTCGACGAGCGGGAGCTGGATCGCGGTCTCGGCCCCTGGCTTGGATATTATCTCGACCTACAACGGGTCGTCGAGCGATTATGAGTACGATTCCGGCACTTCGATGGCCACGCCCTTCGTCACCGGCCTCTCGGCCTACACCCTGGCCTACGCTCCAGCCCTGCTACCGGACCAATTGAAGACGGTACTCATGGATTCCGCGGACTCCATCGACGGATCCTCCGCCTCGGCCATATCGACTTCCTACGGGGCGGGTCGCGTCGACGTCTTGAAGAC
>CAYNFM010000096.1:0-12910 GCA_964396415.1 uncultured Treponemataceae bacterium
CATAGGCCGCGCCCAGTCCCGCATGGACGGCGCCCAGGGCGATCGCCTCGTCCCCAAGGAGTACTGCTTCATCGGATGCCATTGTTTAGCCTCGCTGTCGAGCCAGGATAATCCATGCGTCGCTTTCCGTGAAGGGGGAGGATTATAAAAGGTAGATACTGGTCACTGAACGCATATCATACATTCGCCCATTCCGAGGACAGTACCGCCGCCTGTTCCAGCACCAGCTGGGTGGCCTTCTCCTGTTTGTCCGGGGGGTATCCGTATTTGCGCAGGACTCGTTTGACGAGCACGCGCAGCTGGGCTCGGACGTTTTCGCGCAGGGTCCAGTCGATAGTGACATTGTCGCGGACGGTCTCGACCAGCTCGCGCGCTATTGTCCGGAGCGTCTCGTCGCCCAGCACTTTGACCGCGCTGTCGTTCGTCTCCAGGGCGTCGTAGAAGGCCACCTCGTCCTCGCCCAGGCCCAGGGACTCGCCGCGGGCATTCGCTTCCCGCATGTCCTTGGCCAGGGCGATCAGTTCCTCCAGCACCTGAGCCGCCTCGATGGCCCGATTCTGGTAGCGGCGGAGAGTCTGCTCCAGCATGTCGGCGAAGGAGCGGGCCATGACGACGTTTTTGCGGCCGCGCTCGCGCAGCTCTCCCTTGAGCAGCTTCTGGAGCAGTTCGACGGCCAGATTGCGCTGGGGCATGCCCCGGACCTCGGCCAGGAACTCGTCGGAAAGGATGGAGATGTCCGGCTTCTGGAGTCCGGCCGCCGAGAAGATGTCGACTATTCCTTCCGGAATGACAGCTCTCGAGATTATCTGGCGGACGGCATGGTCAAGATCCTCTTCAGGGCGTGCCTCCCCGGGTGCGCGCTTGGCGAGCACGGCCTGCACTGCCTGGAAGAAAGCCACGTCGTCTCGGATACGCATTGCCTCTTCGTGCGGCACGGCGAGGGCGAAGGCCTGCGACAGCTCGCGCACGGCTTTAAGGTAGCGATCTTTGCCGCTTCCAAGGCTCAGTATATGTTCCTGTGCCGCAGGCAGGAGGGCCAGACGCTCCTGCGGCGAACCCCTTGTCCAGCAGGAACGATCGAAGCCGTGGAAGAGGCCGCAGCAGACCTCGTGCTTTTCGAGCATGGCGGCGACAGCCTCTTCCTGGTCGAGGGCCGTGCTGCCTGTGCCTCCGTTCTCCGTATAGGTCGCGAGCGCGGACTTGAGCTCCTGAGCGAGGCCCAGATAGTCCACTACGAGCCCGCCGGGCTTGTCGCGGAATACGCGGTTCACGCGCGCGATCGCTTGCATGAGTCCGTGACCGCGCATGGGCTTGTCCAGGTACATCGTGGAGAGGCTCGGCGCGTCGAAGCCGGTGAGCCACATGTCGCGCACGAGGGCGATCCGGAGCGGATCGGAGGCATCCCTGAATCGATTGGCCAGAGCCTCCCGCCTGGCCTTGTTCCGGATATGCGGCTGCCAATCGGCGGGATCGGAGGCGGAGCCTGTCATCACGATCTTGATCGCGCCTTTGTCGTCGTCATCGCTCGGCCAGTCGGGACGAAGCCTCGCGAGCTCGCGATAGAGCTCGACGCAGATGCGCCTGCTCATGCAGACTATCATCGCCTTGCCGTCGATGACCTCGAGCCGCTTCTCGAAGTGCGATACGATATCGCGCGCGATGACGGCGAGTCTCCTCTCGGCGCCGACGACCGCTTCGAGCTGCGCCCATTTGGTCTTGAGTCTCTCTTTGCGCTCGACTTCCTCGCCTTCGGTGGCTTCCTCGAAATCGGTGTCTATGCGCGGTCGCTCGGTCGCTGCCAGCGCGAGCTTCGCGAGACGGCTTTCGTAGTAGATCGGCACCGTGGCGCCGTCCCGCACGGCGCGCTGGATGTCGTAGATGCTGATGTAGTCGCCGAAGACCGCCCGCGTATTGGCGTCCGTGAGCTCGATCGGAGTGCCGGTGAAGCCGATGAACGAAGCATTGGGCAGGGCGTCGCGCATGTGCCTGGCGTAGCCGTCTATGAAATCGTACTGGCTGCGGTGCGCCTCGTCGGCGATGACGACGATGTTGCGGCGATCGGAGAGCATCGGGTGTCTATCGCCCTTCTCCTCGGGGAAGAATTTGTGGATCGTCGTGAACACCACGCCGCCCGCGGCCACCGACAGGAGCTCCCGCAGCTGCGCGCGCGACTCGGCCTGTACGGGAGGCTGGCGCAGCAGCTCCCTGCAGCGCGAGAATGTGCCGAAGAGCTGGTCGTCCAAATCATTGCGGTCGGTGAGGACGACGAGGGTGGGGTTCTCCATCGCCGCTTCGCGGATGATGCGCCCCGCGTAGAAGGCCATGGTGAGGCTTTTGCCCGAGCCCTGGGTGTGCCACACCACGCCCACGCGGCGGTCTCCCGGCTTGCCGCCGGGTTTGCGACCTGCCTCCCAGCGCCCGCCTGTCTCCGCGACTCCATCGGCTCGTCGGCGCAATGTTGCGGCCCGCAGCGTCTCGCCCACCGCCACACGGACCGCATGGTACTGGTGGTAGCCCGCCATCTTCTTGATAGCTTGACCGCCGCCATCATCTTCGAAGACAAGGAAATCGCGGACTAGATCGAGGAAGCGGCCTCGCTCGAAGATACCCTCGATCATTACCTGCAGTCCGGGCGCGTGCGGATCGGCCAGTGTCTCGCCCGTAATGGTGCGCCATGGCTTGAACCACTCGCGCCCCGCGCTGATAGTGCCGACGCGCGCCTCGACCCCGTCGGAGACGACGAGGACCGCGTTCGCGGCGAAGAGGGTGGGGACTTCGGCCTTGTAGGTCTGTAGCTGCCGAAAAGCGGTCCAGATGGTCGCGCCCTCATCGGCCGCGTTCTTGAGCTCCAGCACGGCCAGGGGCAGGCCATTGACGAAGAGCACTATATCCGGCCGGCGACTATGTTTGTTCTCGACGACACTGAACTGATTGACCGCCAGCCAGTCATTGGCCGCCGGACGCTCGAAGTCGATTACCTGCACCTGGGCGCCCCGTATGTCGCCCGAAGCCGAGCGGTATTCCACGGGCACGCCGTCCACGAGAAGACGGTGCATGGCGCGATTCTGCGCGACCAGGTCGGTGCCTTCCGGTCGGGTCAGTTTGCGGAAGGCATCCTCCAGGGCATCAGGGGGTAGCGCAGGGTTGAGCCGCGCCAGAGCGTCGCGCAACCGCCGCGCCAGGACAACCTGCCCGTAGTCGTCCCGCTCGGCCGCGGGCTCTCCCGGAGCTATATCCGCACCGTTCCTGACCTGCCAGCCTGAGCTTTCAAGCCAGGCGAGGGCGGCTGCCTCGACGGTGGATTCGGTGACCCCGCTTTCACTCATGATAGTAGCTCCCATTCCTTAACCAAAAGCGCCGCGCAGAAAGGCTTGTTTGGAATAAGCCGAAATGAACGGGAATAAGCCGGAATTAGCCAGAATAAGCCAAATATTTGCTCTATAAGCGTTTCCATCGCGCTCCTCGTCCATGCCCTTCGGGAATAGCCAGACCGAGAGTCCGGAGAGTCGTCAGGTCTTCTCGAATTTGCCGCTCGCTGACCCGCGAATCCAATCCTACGAAGATTTCGTGCAGGGCCAGGCCAATTCCCGTTTGAGCCAGCAATGCCAGTATCTGCCGCTGTCGTTCGGTCACGTCGCGACCGACTCGCTGGGGTGGGACGTAGCGAGAAGGCCTGAAGCGTACCGTGACACAACCTCCCGCATCTTCTATCTCGGGTCGCGGCAATCCTGCGGATACAGTCAGTTCCGCCATCTTGATCGTTCCCCTACCCCAAGATTCGATGATGCCGCGGCGGTAGAAAACTCGGGCTATTAGCGGATTCCAGGGCAGTGACTCATGGGGAGCGAACAGCGCCTCGGCGGTAAGCCCGAAGTGCAGGGATCCCGAAGAAGTGATCTCCAGGCGATCATCGTAGATGCCCACCGCCACCGACCCGCCACCGATCGCGTAGTCACGATGGCAAAAGGCGTTCGCCAGCGCCTCGCGCAAGGCTTGCGGCGGATAGAGCGGATCGTCCACCCGCTCGAATAAGCCGGGCGCAATGCGCCCTGCCACCGGCAGGTTCTCGCGTAGGAAGCGCTCCGCCTTCAGCAGCAGTTCAAAGGCATTGCCGTGGAACTGGCGGTTATCCAAGAACTCAGTGCGATCGATTCCGCGAAAGCGGGCGACCCGTAGAAGACACTGCGGCAGCTCGGCCTCGACTCGTTCGGCGCGCCCGAACAGCACCACCGCAGCACGCAGCAACACATTGTTCTTTACGAGACCGAGGCCCCGCAAGGATTCTTCAGGTTCTCTCGTTCCAGGATCGTCGCTTCGCCCGCGGCGTATCGACTCTTCGACCGTGCGCCTGACTTCGTATATGTCGAGGTCCGCGACCGACCAATCGACGACCGGCTGATTCTCCCAACGTTGCTCGCCGTGCATTCGCTCGAATAGCATGCGGTTATACTCGTCTCGCGATAGCAACTGGTTCGTATTGCCGACACGCCGATATGCTTGACCTTTATAACTATAGGGCCGGTTAGGTCCCATCGAGACGCTCACGACCAACACCTCGCGATCATTGGCCAAGGGCACGCGCTCGACCGAAGGGAAAACCGGTGGATCGATCTCCCTAAGCTCCTGCGCCACCTCTTCTATCGTATGATCACTGACTTGTTGGCCGACGACGCGACCATCGGCCTCAACGCCGAACAGCACGCGTCCCCCTCGATTGTTGAGCATCGCGCACAAGGTGTGCATCGCTTCGCGGCGTTCGCCCGTGGTTCGCTTGAACTCAATCGTCTCAGACTCGCCGGAGGCGGCCCAAGTAGCGATATGGTCGGGCGTCATCTCGTACCCTCCACGGTGCGTAGCTTCACAACAATCTCCCTATCATTTCTGTTAAAGTGCCTCAATCTTCAATGTTCTCTCTAGCAAAAATACGTTTAGCTTCTTGCACGTATGACACCGATAACTCTCGGAGCGTAGTGGCCAATCGGGAGTATCCAGCGGCCTCAACTGCTTCGGCCTGAGCCTTATACTTGTCTGCTAATTCTCTCTCCGGCTTCCCCGTCGGGTCAACAAAGTGTGCACCTCGAGTATTAAACAATTCAGTTCTGAATCCTTCGCGCATGTCATCCGAATCCTTCATATTTAGAGTATCCGCCGCCGACCGGTCGATCCAAAGTCCATCAGGATCCGGTGGAACGTGTATTAGTACATGGCCAACCATTGTCAAAGCAATCTGAAGATGCCCGGTTTCTGAGCACTTTCTCTTCACATTGTCTATCCACGATGCAAACGAGTCGCCATCAAAAAGTCCGTCGGTTCTTAGGCCAGGTGGGATTTTCCACTCGCTCAGCAGGCGATAAGCGTTTGTGGCGATCTTTTCCTTTTCTTCTGTCGGTTCTTCAACCACGCTCTCTTCCTGATTTGAGCGAAATACGACTCGGATAACTTCGCAGAAAAACAAAGGTTCCTCTGACAACTTTCTTTCGAGGAACTTCGGAGAAGCACCGTTATTGCGATCAAGCAAAGATAAGTATGCCCACTCCACATGGAAAAGATCGTCAGGGTTAGCGCTAGGGTCGTCTTGGAGATATTTGATTACCTCAATGATCTGATAAGAGTCCATTGAATTAGGTTTTTCTGTTGACGAAAGCGCTGCGAGTAGTGCTTGGATGGCCTGTCTGCTATCGATTGACTGTTTTTGAAATAGCATTGATTGAAGACATCGAATCGCAGCGAATGGTCTTCCATAGCGAATGAGTTGATCAATAGCGAATGTCAGGTTTTCTGCTGTGCTGTAAGGGTTCACATCGGTCTTGCTCCAGTAAGCCGATTCATTTTCCCCAAGAAGAAGCTTCGCGTGTTTCCAAGTATCCAAAGTAAAAGGTAACAGGGATAGGAAATAGCTGATCTGTTCAGGGCTCCACCGCGAAGTATCAATGTCATCAACCCACTGCCAGCCACCAATACGAAATCTGCTTAATATAAATCCAAAAGTGAACTCCGAAAATTGCTTTTGTCCAGATTTGAGAAACTCAAGCACCACCGTATGATCGATCTCTTTTTTCGCCACAACGCCAAAGGCTATCCCTACACGTAGGGGTGACTTTACCGTAGTAGCAAATTCCAGAACAGCTTGCACCCCTCCCTTTGTGGCAATTTCTTCTATGGCCTTTTGACGACGGGTCTCAAGTTCGTCGCTCTGCTCCTCATAGTCACCATTCCTTTCATAAAGGAGAAAATCGCTGTCAGAGAAAAGTCGTTGGTGCCGAAGCGAAGGTGCATCAGGGGCGAGCCGCTTAGCGATCATGGCTATCTTTTCGACTTGCTCAGACTTCATCGCCCACGGGGCTTCTGGGAATCTCTTATGTTTCGCTACCATATCTACAAGCTTAGTCCATAAACCTAGCCTATCAGGCTCTGGCAATTCGGTCATGGCGTCGGACCCAAAGTATTCCAACAGCTGTTCGTACGTTGAGCGCGGTAAATTTTCCATATGGTCGATTAGCTCCGCTAGTCTCTTGGCATCTTTTTTTGCAGCAGTGATTGCCATTTCTGAGTAAAGTTTGACCTGCTCCCCGTATTCAGTCGGTGTTACGCCTTTCCTCCAATCATCCGGAATTGTTTTTCGCCACGCCGGCCTTCGTGTACCAAATGATGTCGATTGCCATTGAGGAAGAAGACTTAGGACTAACTTCCATCCGACTTCTGGGACTTCTCTGAGTAGCATTGCTGCGGCTGCAACGCGTTTGCTGATCGAAGCGCAAGTCTGAGGCAACCACGGCAATAGGATGGTGGTAAGGGAATGGGCCGGACGATTGCCCCATTGTCCACCGGGATCACGGGCTGCGAGGTCCCCTAGGCAGATCAGCACTCGGCTGAGGTGGCTCTCGTCCCAGGCTAGCGTCTCCAAAGCCCATAATAAGCCACTGATGTATGTGCCGCCCATGACAGCGTCACCCTCTTGGGCAAACACACCATCAAACGGGCAAGGATCACTACTCAGTGCCTTTTCGACAGCGGCAAGAAATTCACTCGGTGCAGTCTCCGCAAGTAGAGGAAGCAGATCATTGAGACCAGCCCAGCGCTGCCATTCTGTATCAGCTAAAAGTTTTCGGACAACAAGAATAGCCGTCACTTCGGCTTTCCCTAAGCTACACGACGTGAGTGCGTAGGGGTAACTTCCGAGTAGCGCAAGGGTCTCAGCAATACCTGTTCGCAACATAGTTGAATGTGTTAGAATTTTCCCGTAGATACTTGCTGCGTAACGTTCGTCGACCGGGAGCTCGAATCGCGGGTCTTTTTCTCCTAATACAGTCATCGCTGCAATGTACAGCCGATCAAGGTGCTCATCAAAAAGTCTCGGACCGAGAGCGTGCCATCCCTCATAGCGCGCAATGAACCGCCAGATGCCATCACGATGAGTTAGGGGAGTGGCCGGTCGAAGCGCGACGTCACGCATCTTCCCGATCCACTCCCCGTATGAGTTTCCCGACAGGCCCTCCACGATTGAGCGGTCAGCCATCGAACTTTCCGTCCAGGCCCCTAGGACCGTCGCGATTGCCAGTTCGGAGGCGGCAGAGTTTTCAGCCCACTCAGGCATTAGCGAAAGGTTTTGGAGGCACCTAAGCAATGAACCTAAGTTCCCACCACTCTTCTGCACCAAGGTTCGTGCTCGCTCTTCACCGTAACCTGCCGCTTCGAGTGCAGTTTGAAGGCTATATGGGCGAGGAGTGCGCAGCGGGGCACTCGCAGGATCTGGAATGCCTCCTACAGGTCCACCGAAAATAACAGTATGCCCGGACCTCTGGGCTTTCTGGATTAACTTCATGCCATGATCACCATTCAAATCGAGAGCCGAGTCAGCGATCAGGATGAGTTTTTCCTTTTGGGGAACCATCGCATTCCACGCTTCGACTCCGGAAATGATTAAACAACGACCGGCCGCTTCCGCACGATTTTCATCGTCAAGATCTGCCATGAATGCGGCTATAAAGTTGACTACCTGATCAGGAAAATGCGTTTCAAGCTTGAGATGAACCGTTGTTCCGGCGACAACCTCTTTCATCTTCGCGCACGCCTCGTCCCGGTCTGTCAGAAAAATTTTTGGCGTCAACGGTGGTGGATCTCCGATCGTGCGTATCAAATCCCAACACTGTTCAGGTGTCTCAAGCTGTTGCACCGGCACGCCGATCGTCCTGTGCGCAAGCCAAAGTTCCACGGGAGGGAACTGGAGTACCCAGTCGATCAGCTTTGTGCCATCTATAATTCGAACATCCCGCCATTCGTGTTTTCTGCGTCGTTCCTCAAGCCATGCACCCTGCCCGTCTTCTTTCCATGTATGTTTCCAATCTTTGTGCCCGGATAAGGGGGTCACGAATACGAAAACAGATTCAAGTCGGATGTTTTCGGGGATTGCTGAAACGAGGCCATTGTAATCGGAGGTGGCCTTGTCGTTTGCTTTTTGCCCTGTTCCTATTTCCCAAAAAGAGCGCCCCTCGGGTACGAATGGGTCAAACGCAATATCGACATCCAAAATCCCATCAGGACCATGTTGTCCGATACTGTCACTCATTTGGAACCGGCGCTCTTTCGGTCTGGGAGAAGACGCTGCGACTAGGCGCCAGACAAGCTCAACGACCACGCCCTGTGCTTCTCGCGCATGACCGCGGACCCATACGTCGAGTTGATTCTCAGTGACTATCATCTCATCACCTCCTTCAATGAGAGGCTCCGAAGGCGTTCATCCGGTCGGCCCTCGGTGATGTTGTTTGGCCCAAATATCGTCAGCACTCTCGTTCTGTAATGCGTTCTTGATCGTATCCACTGCCTTTGGGGAGTATCGTTTGAACACGGACTTCCCGATTTTGATTTCCTTATAGCAATCCGGTTGGTCGCGCAGGCGAAAGTGATCCACGACAGCCACCACCTTCGGCATTGTTAGACTAACCATTTCGGCAAGCTGCGTCGCACCCAGGCTGTAGAAGTCGAGCTCATTAACACGTTTCACGGCTACGACCGAAGCTCCCGGCGTCCCTTCGGCCACGAGCTGGATGGGGATGCCTTCCTTTTTTGTCAGTCGGAGCGATAGGTTTGGACCTGCGCCGTCGGGCGAAATCTCGATCGCTGCTGCTCCCTGAAATACATCGCTCCAAGCCTTCCCCGCTAGGACCTCGTCGCCGAGGCGTCTCAGATCAGAATCGCTCGGCTGACCTTTCTCCCCGCGTATGGTGCTATCCAGAATAGCGAGAGGGCGGAGCCGCGCCAGGGCATCGATTCTACGTCTGCGACCCGGGCGAAGGAGCTTCTTGATCTCAGTCACTTCAGAATCAAAGAGTGTCGCCAGATCTGTCGGTGGTGAAGATGAGACTGGGAGCACACGGTTTGGCAAA
This sequence comes from uncultured Treponemataceae bacterium, assembly GCA_964396415.1. Classification (GTDB taxonomy): domain Bacteria; phylum Spirochaetota; class Spirochaetia; order Treponematales; family Rectinemataceae; genus UBA1306. Next base: position 9,384 of record CAYNFM010000096.1, read on the forward strand.
TAGGAAGAGAGATCTTGGTCAAAGACGCTTTTCAACAAATCCTTGAAGAGTGTGACGCCAGACTGAATATGCACATAGAGCTGGTTCTCAGAGATGTCCAAGAGGTGATGCTGTGCTGCATCCCGCAACCCATTAATCGTCTGCAGGACTAAAGCCTGCTCCTCTGTCAGATACTTAATTTTGCCGTCGCTCAATGATCGCCGCACGCAGGCGTCGAAGCCGATCGTCTCTTTGGCGCGGTTCTCACGAATACTCCCTCCCCGATGCAAGATTGCTGCCTTTAAGAGCATCTCGAAGCCGTGGTCGAGCTGGATCAACGTTCCACTAATCCGACCGCGATCATGTGGTCGGTTGAAAAGCTCGATTGCGAGAACCAACGAATCGCAGGCCTTCTCCAGAAGAAACTTCGCCTCATGTTTCATGCATAGCCTCGTTTAAGGAATATGCTCTATCCTTTACTCGCAGCTCCCCGGAAATAAGCTTGGGCAGTAGCGTGTCGCGCAGGTCGGCAAGGGTGCGCGTTTCGCGCCGACATTCGAGGGTTCGCTGTAGCAAAGGTTCAGCCACTCTCGCGAAGGCCTCGGCAAGTGCCACACATGGGCGCACTACTGAAAGGTTGAGGATGGAACCAGTCTGTGCACGCTGATGACTTTTCGATGTTCCCGTGACGAGCCCCTCGATTTGTTGTCTGAAGAGAGGCGACCGGGCTAAACAGTAAACGTAAGCTCGGCCGACGGGTGGGTGGGGGCGAAGCACAAGAAACTCCGTGGAGCAGACCGCCCGGTCATTAGGCTGCACATCCACTAGCCATACGCGTTCAATTTCGGGGTTGAGCTTGGACAATAGGATAACACCTGGCGGGACACGCGACTTCATACTCATAATACTTTCGCCAAACTCCTCCCTCGGCCGTTGACCATCGTCAAAAGCAGGAATACTGAAATGATTGAAGGTAGCATGGAGAGAGTCTAGCGGGTTCTCTTGATCCCGAAGGATTTCAACAACATCGCTGAGCTTACTTACCTCCCACCCCATTGGAATCTCCCCCAGTTCCGAATCCACGAACCGGTCAGGGAAGAGGTCCGCGATGAGTTTCGGCAAACCAGTGTCACGCCCTTCGGCCTTGGCGTGTTCAGGGGCGAAGTCCACGAACCAGGACGTGAAGAGCGCTCGAGCCATAGCCTCCAGCGTTTCACTCATCCGCCGGTTCAGCTCGATCTTGTCGTCCAGCGTGCCGAGGATGTGGGCGATAGCGCGTTGTTCGGGAAGCGAAGGCAGGGCGATTACGAATGACTCGATATGGCCCTTCGTGATTGCACGCCTCGAACCACCTGCGTTGAATGACTCAATATATGACTTCAATATAGGATGGGTGAGGTAAGATAGCACATAGCCGGGATCTACAGCGGATTGGTCAACGCGGACGATCGAAACGTGCTGATTTACACAGGCCGGGAGAACTCCAACGGGAACGACACAGGTGCGCGCGAATGTAACTCCGTCTCCTGTAATGTTGAGCAGTAGATCTCCTGGTTGGACGACTACCCCCTGCAAACGACTTGCCTGTTCATCTGTGATGAACGCTAGTCCCGTTGGGTCGAAGTAGCGATCGAAGACATTCTGGCTCCTGATCAGCGCATAGCGCTCGCGTGATGATAGATATGAATCCCTCCCACCAGTTGGCGTTGCGCCAGAGCCAATTTTCGTAGTCACCTCAGCAAGGCGAACCTCTTTCCAATCCTTTGGGTGTGGTATAGGAGAATTAGCCGCCATACCCCAGCTCCTTCAGGTTCTTCGCAATAGCCTTGTCGAGCTTCGCCCCCTCGGCCTGCTGCTCGCGCAGGGTTGCGGCCAGCCGCTTCATTTTGTCCTCGAAGGGCTCGCCGTCGTCCTCCTGTGCCTCGGCGCCGACATAGCGGCCGGGCGTGAGCACATGGCCGTGTTTGCGGACCTCCTCTATCGCTGTGCTCTTGCAGAAGCCGGGCACATCGGCGTACGTGCCAGCCTCCTTCTCCTCGCGCCAGGCGTGGTAGGTGCCGGCGATGCGGGCGATGTCTTCGTCAGTGAGCTCGCGGTGGGTGCGGTCCACCATGCGTCCCAGCTTGCGAGCATCGATGAAGAGTACCTGGCCGCGCCGGTCGCGGAATTTGTTGTTTTTACGATCGCGCGCGAGGAACCAGAGGCAGGCGGGAATCTGAGTCGAGTAGAAGAGCTGGCCCGGCAGAGCGATCATGCAATCCACAAGGTTCGCCTCGAGCAGATTCTTGCGGATCTCGCCCTCCCCGGACTGGTTCGACGACATCGAGCCGTTGGCGAGGACGTAGCCTGCCACGCCCGCGGGCGCGAGGTGGTGGACGATGTGCTGCACCCACGCGAAGTTGGCGTTGCCCGCGGGCGGCACACCGTACTGCCAGCGCTTGTCTTCGCGCAGGTGCTCGCCGCCCCAGTCGGAGACATTGAAGGGAGGATTGGCGAGGATGAAGTCGGCCTTGAGGTCGGGATGATGATCGCCGTGGAAGGTGTCGCCGTGGGCGATCTGTCCGTCGATGCCTCGTATCGCGAGATTCATCTTGGCCAGGCGCCAGGTGGTATAGTTCGACTCCTGGCCGTAGATCGAGATGTCGGCCTTTGCCTTGCCCCCGTTGCCGTTCCCCTTCGCGTGGGCGCGGATGAACTCTATCGACTGCACGAACATGCCCGAGGAGCCGCAGCAGGGATCGTACACCCGTCCCCGGTAAGGCTCGAGCATCTCGACGAGGAGCTTGACCACGCATCGCGGCGTGTAGAACTCGCCGCCCTTCTTGCCTTCGGCGCTCGCGAACTGCGAGAGAAAGTACTCGTACACGCGACCGAGGACATCGTGGGCCCGGCTCGCCTCGTCCCCTACTCGTATGTTGCTTATGAGGTCGATGAGCTGGCCGAGCCTCGTCTTGTCGAGGGCGGGGCGGGCGTAATCCTTGGGCAGCACGCCCTTGAGCACCGGATTGTCGCGCTCTATACCTGCCATGGCCTCGTCCACGAGCTGACCGATCGTGCTCTGGCGCGCCTTGGCCTTCAGGTGCGGCCAGCGAGCCTCGATCGGAACCCAGAAGATGCTCAGCGCCCGGTACTCGTCGGGGTCCTCGGGATCGGCTCCCTTGGCCTTCTCGGCCGCGAGCTTGGCGTGCCGCTCCTCGAAGGCGTCGGAGATATACTTGAGGAAAATCAGGCCGAGAACGACATGCTTGTACTCGGAAGCGTCCATGCTGCCACGCAGGGCGTCGGCCATCTGCCAGAGTTGGGCCTCGTAGCCCATCGTCGCGCCGGTGGCATCTGCCGTTTGTCCATTGTTTCGTTGTCGTGCCATAGTGTTCCTCGCGAGATGCTTCGCCGAATCTTTTCTAAATCATGGATCCATCCATTTATTGGGGCCTAACTAGATAGTTTATACCGTTTAGCATAAGAACGCTATCTCGATTTATTTCCCTCCTCATTGGAAAGGAGGGGCCCGGGGAGGGAAACCTTGGACAAGGTTGCCCTCCCCGGAC
>CAYNFM010000097.1:0-12816 GCA_964396415.1 uncultured Treponemataceae bacterium
CCATCGCGATGCCCACCAGGGCGACAACGAGAATCCTTTTCATCCAAATCCTCCTAGAAATCCGCCATGAGCGGCGTACTTAGACTTTAGACATAATTATACTGACGCCTTTCTCGGATTGCTATACGGATAATGCCCTATTCGGGCCCCCCTCAGGTCTTGAACTTCTCCGCGGCGCCCTCGACCTCTCCGATGAGCTCGGAATTGCGTCGGCTCTGACTCGACGCCGTCTCTATCGCGAGGCCGATCTCCGCGATGCCGCGTATGATCTGGTCGTCGTTCCTGACGACGTCCTCGTTGGCTCCCTTCAGTCGCGCCACTTGGCCGAGTATGGACCTATTCTCCGCCGCCATCGCGTCGGACCCGTCCGAGATCTCGCGAGTTATGTCCTTGAGGCGGCCGAGAGCCTCCAGCACGTGCTTCCCGCCGTCGCGCTGCTCCGACATCGCGCCGCCTATCGCGTGCACCGAGGCGCCCAGCGATCCCGACTTCTCGAGGATCGAGGCGAAGGATCCGACGACCGCCGCCGAGGCTTCCCGTACCGCCTCGATGGAGCTGGTCACGCGGCTGAGGTCCGAGGAAATCTCCTTGGCCCTCGAGGTCGACTGCTCCGCGAGCTTGCGTATCTCCTCGGCCACGACGGCGAAGCCCCTCCCCGAGTCGCCGGCATGGGCTGCCTCGATCGAGGCGTTCATCGCGAGGAGGTTGGTACGGTCGGCGATCTCGGTGATGAGGCGCGCGGCCTCGCCCAGGTTCTCCGATGAAAGGACTATCGACGCCACCGCGGAATCGACTTCGTCGATCCTCGCCTTCCCCTCCTCGCCTTCCTCGGCGAGACGCTCCGACGCCTGGGCGGACGACTGGGCGTTCGCGGTGACGGATTCGATGTTGGCTATCATCTCTTCGACGGAAGCCGAAGACTCCGACAGGAGGTCGGCTTGGCTCGAGATCTTGGAGGAAAGGTCCCCCACGCTCTTGGCCGTCGTCTCTATCGCGGCGGAGACTTGACGGACGGCCGCCGACTGCTCGTCGAGCTTGACCTTGGAGTCGGCGACGCGGCCTTGGATCAGCCGCGCCTCGTCGCCCGTGCCGGACATCGTCTCGGCGAGGGCTCGGCCCTCCTCGTCCAGCTGCCCGAGCCTTTCCTTCACGGTGCCGGCCAGGCCTCGCAGCTCGGCGACGAGCCAGTCGAGCCTGAGCGCGATGCTGCCGAGCTCTCCGCCGCCGGCATCGACCTTGGCGACCCTGAGGTCGCCGCCGCCCACCGTCTCGAAGGCGGCTACGAGGCGGCCGAGGGGCATCGTGATGGAGCGGACTATTACTATGGAAAGGACGAGGACGAAGATGAGGACGGCCGCGGATACTATGGTCAGGGCCCTCGCGGCCGCGGCCGCCTTCTTCCCTCCTTCCGCGGCCAGGGCCGTGGAGCCCTGCCGGGTGACGTTATCGAGATTCGTCAACTGGGCCTCGAGGAGACTGAAGGAATATCCGGCGAATTGGAAGAGCTTCGCCCCTTGCTTATCCCCGGCGACGAGGAGGCCGGCGGCCCTGGCGGCATCGTCCTTGAATCCCTTGAAGGCCGAATCCAAGTCGGCGAATACCCGGGCCGTCTCGCCGGTCACGTGAAGGGCCAGGAGATTCGTTAGCGTGTTCTCGGCGTCGGAAAGCGAGGACAGGAAATCCGCGTCGGAGAGCGGAGCCTTGCCCCGCGGCGCAAGCGAGTCCTCCTGGAGACGGAACAGGGACAGCCAGGACACGAAACATCGTTGTTGGATATCGTAGCTCGCGAAGGCGACCGTCGAGGCCGAGGATTGGCGCCTGACCGTCCCCGAGAGACTGGTGAGGGCTTCCCAGCCGATGAAGATCGTCGCCCCGATTCCCAGGAATACGGCCAAGGAGAGCAGGCCGAGCTTGGTGCCGATGCTCGCCCGCAAGAAGAAGCGCGCTTTCATTAGGCCTCCGTGATGAGGACGCGACGCGGCCCCCGAGACCTGGCGGGATTGCGCCCCGCCCCGTCCCGGGGGCCGCGTCGATTCAAAAGGCCGGGCCTCCCGCTTGGCGCCTTAGTAGCGCTTGGCTTTGCTCGTGGTCACGTCGAAGATCACCGCGGCGGCGAGGACGGCGCCCCTGATTATGTACTGCAGGGAAATGTCGGTGCCGAGGAGATTCATGCCGTTCATGAGCGTCATGTACACGAGGGCGCCGATGATGGCGCCGGTGACCTTGCCTACGCCGCCGGCCGCGGAGACGCCGCCGATATACGCCGACGCTATCGCGTCCAGCTCGAAGAGCGTTCCTCCCGTCGTCGTGGCCGATTGCAGGCGGGAGGCGAAGAGCACGCCGCAGACGCCGGTAAGCAAGCCCATGGAGCCGAAGACGAGGAAGGTGATCTTCTTGACGCTGATGCCTGAAAGCTCCGCGGCCTCGGGGTTGCCGCCTACGGCGTAGATGCGCCGCCCGAGGACGGTCTGGTTCATTATGAAGTCGTAGACGAGAACGATGACGATGAGGATCACGACTGTCCAGGAGAGGCCGTTGTAGCCGGCGAGGACCCATGTGATGGCGCCTATGACGACCGTCATGAAGACCATCTTGACGACGAAGAGATCCATCGACAGGACCTCGAAGTCATAGGCCTTTTTATTCCTGCGGTCGATGACCGCGCGCGCGATGAACCATACGGCGGCTATCAAGCCTAGGAGGAGGGTCAACTTATGCATGCCGGGGATGAGGGCGTCGGTCGGCAGTATGTCGGGGATGTAACCGTTGCCGATCGCGTCGAAGAATTTGTCCGGGATGATGATCGTGCCCGTCCGAAGCGTCACGAGGAGGAGGGCTCCTCGGTAGATGAGCCAGCCAGCGAGCGTGGCGACGAAGGCCGGGATTCCGAGCCTGGCGATCGGGAAGGCCGTTATGAGCCCGGCGATGATCCCGAGGACGAGGACGAGGAGTATCGCGAGCCAGCTCGGAAAGCCCCAGCCCACCATCGCTATCGCCGCGATGGCGCCGAGGAAGCCGGAGAGGAAGCCGACGGACATGTCGAAGTGCCGGATGACGATGACGAGGGTCATGCCCACCGCGAGCACGGCGATGTAGCCGGTCTGGTTGAGGAGGTTGGAGATGTTCCTCGAGGAAATGAATACGCCTTGGGTCATCACCGCGAATATCCCCATGATGAACACGAGAGCGATATACATCGCGTAATCGCGGATATTCTGCCGCATCAATTTCCTGATATCTGTGCCCTTCACGTTTCGGTCCTCCCTAGTAGTTTGTCGCGAGGCTCATGATTTTTTCCTGCGTTGCCTCCGCGACGGGAAGCTCGCCGACCATCTTCCCCGAGGCTATCACGTAAACCCTGTCGCTCATGCCCAGCACCTCGGGCAGCTCGGAGGAGATCATGATGATGCTCATCCCCTGCTCCACGAGCCTGTTCATGATAGTGTAGATCTCGTATTTCGCGCCCACGTCGATGCCCCGCGTCGGCTCGTCCAGGATGAGGATATCGGGCTTGACGAAAAGCCATTTGGCGACCGAGACCTTCTGCTGATTGCCGCCCGACAGGTTGACCACGAGCTGAGCGATGCTCGGAGTCTTGATGCTGAGCGCCGTCTTGTACTCGTTGGCGACCTTTATCTCGGCGTTCTTGTCGACGACCCCCCGTTGAGCCAGGCTCGAGATGTTGGCGAGGGTGATATTCTGCTTTACGTCCTGGATGAGAATGAGGCCGTTGCCCTTGCGGTCTTCCGTCGCGTAGGCGATGCCGGCCGCGATCGCCTCCTTGGGGTTCGCGAAGCGCCGCTTCTTCCCATTGACGAAGAGCTCGCCCGTGATGGCGTAGCCGTCCGGGTTCCCGAAAATGCTCTTCGCCAGCTCGGTCCTCCCCGAGCCCATGAGGCCGGCGAAACCGACTATCTCGCCCTTGCGGAGCTTGAAATCTATGCCTTTGAGGATATTCCTGCCTTCGTTCGGCGAATAGGCCTGCCAGTTCTTGGCCTCGAGGACGATCTCGTCGGATACGGCGCTCGTCCGCCTCGGGTATATGTTGTCGATCTCGCGTCCGACCATATGCTTGATAATTACGCCTTCCGCCACCTCTCCCTTATGGGCGTCGAGAGTGCAGATGGTCTTCCCGTCGCGCAGTACGGTGACGGTGTCGGCGATCTTGATTACTTCCTTCAGCTTGTGGGAAATGAGGACGCAGGTGACGCCGCTGTCCCTGAGCCCTTTTATTATCTCGAGCAGATTCTCGCAGTCGTCCTCGTTGAGAGCCGCCGTAGGCTCGTCAAGGATGAGCAGCTTGACGTCGCGGGAAAGGGCCTTGGCGATCTCGATGAGCTGACGCTTGCCGACGCTGAGCTCCCGTATCTTCGTCGCGGGGTTGAGGTCCAGGCGGACCTTCTTGAGCATCTCGGTCGCCTTCTTGATCGTCGCGTTCCAATCGATCGTGATTCCGCGCTTTATCTCGTTGCCGAGGAGGATGTTCTCGTATACGGAGAGGTCGGGAACCAGGGCGAGCTCCTGGTAGATGATCGCGATGCCGACCTTCTCGCTGTCCGCGATCCCGCGGAACTCCTGGACCGCGCCGTCCAGGACGATGTCGCCCGAATAGGAACCGTGCGGGTAGACGCCGCTCAACACCTTCATCAAGGTGGACTTGCCTGCGCCGTTCTCGCCGACGAGACCATGTATCTCGCCTTGCCTTACGCTGAAGGTAACGTCGCTCAGCGCCATTACGCCGGGAAAGGTCTTGGTGATCTTCCTCATCTCGAGGATCGTAGGATTCATCAGGGTCGTCGCTCCATGGAAGGATTATATCCGATCGCGTGTGAAAAAGCGCCGGCCGCGGGCGCGCGCTGCGCGCCCGCGGGACCGGCTAGGCGAGGCTTATTCCAGGCCGGAGAAGTAGCTGGAAGGATAGTAGCCGGAATCGACGATCGCGGCCTTCACGTTGTCCTTGGTCACCGTGACGATGGCGGAGGGCTTCGCGGGGACTTTGATCTTGCCGTTGTCGTAGGTCGTGGTCGCTTCGGGCGTCTGGCCCTTGGCGAAGGCCAGGGCGGCGGCGATGGCGTCGGCGACGAGAGTTCGGACGTCCTTGAGGACGGTCATGGACTGCTTGCCGTCGATTACGTACTGGACGGAGGCGACTTCCGCGTCCTGGCCGGTAATGTAGTATTTCTTGACGTCCTTGTCGGCGCGGAAGGCGTCGGCGATGGCGCGCGCCGTGCCGTCGTTCGGGGCCTCGATGAATACGGTGCCCTTGTCGGCCTTCTTGGCGGAGGTTAGATTGGCCTCGGCCTTATTCTTGGCGTCGCCGAAGTTCCAGTTGGTGGTGACCTGGCCGATGATGGCGCCCTCTTCGTCGCGGGTAAGCGTCATCTTGTTTTGGAGCTTCACTGCCTCGGAGGAATTCTTGATCACGAAGGTGCCGTCGGCGATCTTGGGCTGGAGGACGCTCCAGGCGCCGGCGAAGAAGATGAAGGCGTTGTTGTCGGAGGCGGCCCCGGCGTACAGGTAGAGGTTGTTCTTCTTGCCCGTGGCCTTGCTGGCGAGGAATTTACCCCAGGCGGCCCCGACGGCGAAGCTGTCGAAGGTGACATAGTAGTCTACGGAGGCCGTGCCGAGGATGAGGCGGTCGTAGGAAATGACCTTTACGCCCGCGGCCCTGGCCTCGTCGGCGGCGGCGGCGGCGCCGGCTCCGTCTTGCGGGCAGATGACTATGACTTTGGCGCCGGACGAGATCAGGGACTCGACGTTGGCCTTCTCCTTGGCGGTGTCGCCCTGGGAGAAGAGGATCTGGGTGGGAATGCCCGCCGTCTTGAAGGCAGCCTCGAACCTATTCTGGTCCTGGATCCAGCGCGGCTCGTCCTTGGTCGGAAGGACAACGCCGATCTGGACCTGGGCGAATGCCATGGACCCGACTACCACCATGGATAGGACGGCCATCAGAAGGATGGAAAAGCGTTTCATCAGAGACCTCCTGAGAATGAATCGCGCGGCAAGACGCCGTGCGCGATACGCGTTCGTATCGCGGTCATTCTGGACCCTTTCCTACGGGAGGTCATCGGGAATAATCGGGCTATGTCTCGCACAATGCCCGAAGCGCCGGATCGAATTTCCGATATAGCACTCTACGCGAGGGCGATCGGGGCAAAGTCCAGGTCGATCCGCTCAACGCTTCACGTTGCGGTACACCTCCCCCGCGGAATGGAAGCCGTCCTTTATCACGGTAGCCTCGAGCGTCTCCTTGGTAACCAGAATCGGCTCCAGGCGGACGTAGGGAACCTTGCCCTGGCCGTCATCTATGGTCGAATCGGTCTCCACGGCCTCGCCCTTGGCGAGCATAACGGCGAAACCCGCCGCCTTGAGGGCGAGTCGATCGACGGGCTTGTAGACGGTCGCGTACTGCGAGCCCTCGGCGATGCGCTGGCATGCGGCCAGGTCGGCATCCTGGGCCGCCACCCTCGCCGATATCCGATTCTCGGCCAGGACTCCGATCACCGCCTCGGCCAGCATGTCGTCGCCCGCTATCACCGCGTCTATGCCTCTGTTCTCCGCCACTACTCCTTCCATATCCGTCCTGGCCTCGTCGCTGTCCCAAAAGCTGGGCCATCTCTCCGATGCGATCCGTATCTTCTTCGCGGCGACATAGGGATCTAGGACTTTGTGCATGCCGGAGTTGAGCATGATCGCGTTATAGTCGTTGCGGGCCCCGTTTATTATCACGTATTTCCCGGTGGGGACGACCCGCACCAGGCTCTCCGCGATGAGGCTCCCCACCTTCTCGTTGTCGAAGGAAATATAAAGGTCGACCCCCGCCCTGCGCACAAGGCGGTCGTAGCTGAGGACGGGTATGCCTCGGGCCTTCACCTCTTTCACTACGGCGGAAAGCCGGTCCGCGTCGTTGGGGACTATCACCAGGACATCTATGCCTTTATCGACCAGATCGCGAACCTGCTTCTCCTGTACCACCGGATCCTGATCCGCCACCTCCAGGAGAAGGTCGGCGCCGAGATCGTGGGTCGCGCGGGTGAAGACATCGAGATCCCTCTGCCAACGCTCCACGACGAGCGAGTCCATGGAGAAGCCGATGAGCGGAGCCTTGCCCGCCGGGACCTTGTGGCGCTTCGGCGCGCAGTCCGACAGCGCTAAGGCCAGGATGGCGACCGCCGATGCGGCCAGGCAGACGGCCAGCATCGGCCGCGCGCCGGCGCCCGGAATACGGGCCGATCGGCGAGCTTCATGTCTCATCGTTGCCCCCCGCGGAGCCCGAGGAGAAGGAGCTGGGCGTGAGACCCGTCTCCTTCTTGAACAGGCGCGAAAAATAGTTCGGGTCGGGATAGCCGCAGGCGGCGCTTACCTGCTTGATCGCCACGCCGGGGAGGGCGAGCATTTCCTTAGCCCTCTCGATCCGGTAGTCGATGAGGAAATCGGTAAAGCCCTTGCCGGTCTCCTCGATGAAAAGCCGCGACAGCTTGTTCGGGGAAATGCCCAGCTCGTCGGCCACCGACTCGAGCGTGATGGGCTTCGAGAAATTTTCCTTGATTCTGTCTATGGCGGCCCGAAGGGGAGTGGGACGCCTCGGATTCCTCTCCGCGACCGCCGCGAGCGCGGAGAAGCGCCCGCGCAAGGCGAATTCGAAGGCATCGCCGCTCGCCGATCGCAGCAGATCCTCGAAGTCCATGGCCGCCGAGGCCTCGGCCCGGCTCATGAGGCCCCGGCGGCAGAGGACGCGTATCGCCTCGCCGAATAGGGAAATCATGCGGAAGGCTTCCTCGCGACCGACCGTGGACGATCCCCGCGACGGCGCCACGATGCGCTCGAAGGCGATGGCCGCCCGCTCGTAGGAGGGCGAAAGCAGAGACTCGAGGAAAGTCTCGTCATCCTCGAACGGCCGGATATCGGCCTCGACCGCCGGAAGTTCCGCTCCATGCCCATTTTCCGAGACGCATCCCCTCAAGAGCTCGGAGACGGCCTCTTGCCAGGACGAGGAAGCCTCGCCATGGGGCTTCGGCTTGCCGAAGCCCAGTCGAAGGCGCCCTCGGGAAAGATCCGAGGAATGGCCGGATCGGATCGCGAGTCGAAGCTTGTCCGCGGCTTCCGCGGCCTCCCCCTCGTCGCGAAGAGGAACGTAGAGCGCGCAAAAGCCCGAGACGAGAGGCCCGACGATCGCGCGCGTCTTGTAGCGGACGGTCCTGCGGAAGGCATCGAAGGCCACGCGAGCCTCGGCTCCCGGATCGAGGGCTCCCTGCGGGGGGAGGAAGGCGGCGGCGGCGAGGACCGCCAGGGGCTCGGATATCTCCAGCGCGGCCAAGTAGCTCTCGATCGCGGGGCCCCAACGCTCCCCCAGCATGATACCCTGGAGGAGAGCCGCCCCGACGAAGGCCCGCATCCCCTCCTCCCGCTCTCGGTGCTCGATCTCCCGGTGCTCGATCGCTCCCTTCTTCTCGATGAAGCTCGCCGCCGATCGCAACGAGAGCGCCAGGGTGTCCTTGGACACGGGCTTGAGGAGGTAATCGAGGACGCCGAGCTCGACCGCATCCCTGGCTATATCGAAGCGCTCGTAGGCCGTGATGAGGACGAAGGCCGGGGGAAGGCCCCGCTTCCGGATCTCCCGGATCGCGTCGAGGCCCGAGATGCCGGGCATCCTGACGTCCATGAGGATAAGGTCGGGGGAGAGGACGGCCGCCTTCTCGATGGCTTCCCTCCCCGAGTACGCGGAGCCGACTATGGCGAATTCCGCGGATAGGTCGCGTCGGACGATATGCGAGATCCCTTCTATCACCGGCTTTTCGTCGTCGACCACCAATATGCGTATCATGATCCGCTCCCCGCGGGAAGATAGATCCGCACGGAGGCTCCGGCTCCGGGCGAGCTCTCTATCTCAACATGTCCCTTCCCGCCCGTGGCGAGGGAGACGCGCCTTATGACGTTGTGGAGGCCGATGCCCCCTTCCCCCAGCTGGGAACCGTCGTCGCCCGAGCTCTCGCGCATGACGCGGGCGATCTCCTCGCGGCTCATGCCCTCCCCGCTATCCTCGACGGCTAGCAGGGCTATGCCGTCCTCGAGCCTCGCGACCACGCGGATATCCCCGCCTGCCTCGCGGTCCCGGAGCCCGTGGGCCACCGCGTTCTCTACGAGGGGCTGGAGGAGAAGGGCCGGCGTCTCCACGGACAAAGCATCCTCGTCGACGGAGAGCCGGAACCGATATCGCTCGCCGAAGCGGAGCCTGAGCAGCCAGATATAGCGCTCGACACACTCGACCTCGTCTGAGACGCGAACCGATCGCGCGGGGGGCTTGAGCACGTAGCGGATGAAAGCCGCGAGGTTATCGAGGAACTCTGCCGTTCTGTCCGCGTCTTCGGTGAGCGCGAGCTGCATCCCCGCCGACAGGGTGTTGAAGAGGAAGTGCGGGTTTATCTGAGTCTGGAGGGCGAGGAGCTCGGCGTCCTTGAGCTTGTGATCGAGCTCCAGGACGCGCATGCGCTCGGCCATGAGGCGCTTCTCGACTTCCGATTTCGATTTCAGCTCCTCGAAGGCCAGCCGGACGCTCTCCTGCATGCTGGTGAAGGCTGCCGTCATCGTCCCGATCTCGTCGGCCGAATCGAGCGCGGGGAGCCGGGAATCGTACTCGCCGCGGCCCACCGCCCTCGCCGCCTCGGCGAGGCTCGAGATGGGACCCGTGAGCTTGTAGGAGAATCGCAGGAGGAGCATGAGCCCGAGGAGGCTGGCCGAAACGACCAGGGCGGCGTTGGAGAGGATGACCGCGGATATTTGCGCGCTATAGCCGGAATAGGCCGCCAGCGAATTCGAGATGAATATCCCGTCAATCTTCGCTATGAGGAATCGAGCGAGCTCCGCCGAGCGCTCCGAGCTCTCGTAGCGCGCGGTATAGGCCGCCACGTCGCGGCCCCTCTTCGCTGCCACGCTCGCGTCGGTGTCCTCGAGATAGTAGTCGATGAGGCCGGCCAAGTCGCGTTGCAGGAGGAGGGAATCGTCCTGGACGATCTTCTGGTTCAGGCTTCGCGCCTCGTCCGAAAGCTTGGTGGAGGACCTGATGTAGTCCTTGAGCGAGTCGGAGCTCTTCGTCGTAAGGTAGCCCTCGAGTCCCGTCTCCGTGGAGCCGAGCAGGTCCCGCAGACTCTCCATATTGCGATTGCTGCGGAAAAGAAGCTCGACGCTCCTCGTCAATTCCAGGGAAGCGAAGCCGGAATACAGGGTGGTCAGGGCGAGGATGAGGAGGATGAGAGCCGAATTGGCTATGATCTTGCCGCGGACCGTGCCCAGGATCACAACTGGCCTTCCTTGGTCTTTATTACCAGGAAGCTCGTTTCGACGGTCGCCGGCGCCTTCTCGCCCGCCTTCAGGCGCGAGAAGACGCGGACCGCCTCTTCGCCTATCCACTTGGAATCGCGCACGACGCTCGCCGCGATGACGCCCTTGTCGATATAGCGCTGGATGTCCGGAGTCTCGTCCGCCCCTATGATGAGGACCTTACCCACGTCGCCCCAGTCGACGAGGACCTGGGCCGCTCCGACCGTGTCCCGGGCGTTCGAGCAGAGTACCGCGTTGATGGAGGGATGGGAGCGCAGCATGGACTCCGCGACGGCCTGCCCCGAGAGTATGCCGGCCTGAGTCTCGGCCACCGCCACGATCTCGGCTCCCGGGAAGCCGCTCAGGCTCATACGGACGCCTCTATAGAGAGGATCGTCGGTGCCGCTCTCGATTTCGGAAGTCGAGATGATAATGCCGACGCGCGCGCCTGAGCCGAGGAACTTCCCTATGAGCTTCCCGCCCGCTATACCCTGGAGAAGGGAGCCGGAGCCGATGAATGGCCCTTTCTCGCCCGAGGGAGCGTCCGTGCCCACGGGGATGAACACGACTCCGTTCCTTTCCGCCGCCGCCGTTCGGGCGGCGATCGAGGAAGGACCGCGACGCCCCCGCGGCGCGTACATGATCAAGCCGTCGATCTTGGCCCGCAAGGCTATCTCGAAGTACCGGTCCGCCTCTCCTTCGTCCGTTCCCGGATAGCGAAAAACCTGGATGGCCGCCCCCGCCGCGGGCGCGGCTTCGGAAATCCCCTCCAGCAGCCCGCTGAAGAAGGAATCGTCGGTATCGGGAATGACTACGAAAAGCTGGAAGCGCGCCGCCTCGGTGGAGACTCGGGACGGCGCGCGATCGCCGGGAGGGCCCTCGCCGACCCGGCGCGGGCCGAGGTAGGCGCCGGCGAGGGCGGCCCTCGCCTTGCCCACGAGCACTACGTTCATCATGGTCGCGCCGAGGAAGGCGAGCCCGAAAACTATCGCCAAAATCCAGGAGATCTTCTTCATGCCCGCGCGATTATAGCACGATCCCGCGATCTCGGAAGCGGCGATGGTCGCCTTGACAGACCCCGAAGGGGAAGCGACCATAAGCCAAGCGCCGAATACAGGAGGGGACATGGAAACGCTCGAGCTCAATTCCGGGGACGAGATACGGGACTTCGTATCCACGAGGCTGCATGCGCTCTTGGATTCCTTTTCCATCCTGAACGTCGGCTACATCACGAAGTTCGTCGAGCCGATCAACTGCAACCTGCGCATCTCCGAGGCGCTGCAGATGTTCGCCTCGAGGGAGGACGTGAATTCCCTGCCGGTCGAAGGCGATCGCGGCGTAATGGGCATCATCCACAAGAAGGACGTGCTGCAGAAGAAGACGGCGCTGATGTCGGTGACCGATCCTCCCGTAGAGAGATTCCTGGGGCATTCGACCTTCACCGTCGACGCCTCGGAGAACTGCGAGAAGACGATGGGCCTCATCCTGAGCCGCGACCCGGAGAAGCTCTACGACGATTTCATGATCTATGAGCATGGGAGGTTCTTCGGGATCGGGACTTTCGCCGACCTGTCGAGGAACATCGCGGCGATCAGGAACGTGGATCTGGACAAGGCCAGGAGCATGCAGGAATTCCTCATGGCGCGGAACGTCGTCGCCGGTACCGGCATAACCGTGGAGCGCTACATCAAGATGGCCCACGCCATAGGAGGAGACTATACGCAGTGCATGGACATCAACGACGAACTCTCCCTGCTCTCCTGCTACGACGTCTGCGGCAAGGGAACGGCAGCCGCCCTCCTTACGAGCATTCTGAGCTCGTTCTTCTCGACGCTCAAGGTCTGCGGAACCCTTCCCGCCTTGTCTCCGTCCTCGATCCTGACCACGCTCAATACCGTCATAATGGACCAGACGCCCGAGGAGATCTTCGTCGCCGGCGTGCTCGTGTTCATCGATCGGGCAAAGCGCGAGGTGACATTCTACAACTGCGGGTTCTCTCCATTGTACGTATTCTATACCGACGAGGAGGAAGGGAAGACCAGGGGCAAGATAATCAATCCCGACCTCTGGCCGCTCGGGATCAACGAATTCTCCGATCCGCAGGGAAGTACCTTCCCCATATATAAGAACTTCAGGGTATTCCTGAACTCCGACGGCCTCACCGACGCGCGCGACGAGCGCGGGGAACAGTACGGCGAGGAGAATCTCAGGAAGTTCCTCTATCCGAGATGCATGAAGAAAGCGCAAGTCATCGTCTCGGAGCTCGACAAGGAGATCAGCTCCTTTATCGCCTCGGCGCCTCAGGCGGACGATATCACTGTACTGGTAGCTGAGATATCGTAGGGAGAGCGCCGGATCGGGATCCCGGCGAAGGATTACGAAGTAGGCGATAACGGCCAGAACTGCCTTAGGCCTCTTCTTTTCGCTTTCGGTAATTTTCCCGCGCCCTCGCGCGGTTCATGCACTCGGCGCGACACCAACGCCGGGTCCCGCTCTTCG
>CAYNFM010000098.1:0-12602 GCA_964396415.1 uncultured Treponemataceae bacterium
ACGATGAGGAAGGGCCAGACGTCGCGCACGATGCGCGGCACCGGCTTCTTGAAGGTGTAGCTGGCGAGGAAGATGTTCATTCCCACGGTTGGCGTCAGGAAGCCCAGGAGGAGGTTCATGATGAAGATGACCCCGAATTGGACGGGGGGGACGCCGAAGGCGGCGGCTAGCGGTATGAGGAAGGGCGAGACGACCAGTATCGCCGAGAAGATATCCATGAGACAGCCGACCGCGATGAGGAAGAGGTTCAATAGGAGGAGGAACAGGAACTGCGAGTCCACGCGGGCCTGTATCCAGGTAGTAAAGGCCGCGGGGACGTTGGCGTCTATGAGATAGAAGGAGAGGCCCCTCGCGGCCGCGATGACCATGAGCGTGCCCCCGACTATCGGGAAGGCCTTGCCGAGGGCCGCCACGAGCTTCTTCGGCCCGAGCTCGCGCTTTACCGCCGACTCGACGATCGCTATGTAGAGGACGGCGAGCGCTCCTATCTCGCGCAGGTCGGCCAGGCCCGTGAAATAGAGCAGGACCGCGGCGACGGGGACGAGAAGCTCGAGCGCGGCCGGTTTCAGGGCGCCTGCCGCCGCGCGCGGGCTGAAGGCGCGTTCGCCGGCCGTCCGCTTCGGCGACAGGAAGATGCCGGCCGCGCACATCGCCGCGATGAGGATTACGCCGGGGACGAGGGCGCCCTTGAAGAGCGAGACGATGCTGAAGCCGGCCGAGGAGTCGTAGAGGAACTGGGCGTTGACGCCGTATACGATGACGGCGGCGCTCGGCGGGATGAGGAGGCCGATGTCGCCGCTGGCGGTTATCAGGCCCCGGCTCCTGTCCTCGGAGAGCCCTCCCGATTGGTGGAGGACGGTCGCGAGTATGCCGCCCAGGGCGACGATAGTGACGCCATTGATGCCGGTAAAGGTGCTGAAAACGGCGCAGGCGAGTACGGCCGCGATCGCCTCTCCGCCGCGAAACCAGCCGAAAAGCTCGCGGAATACCGCGACGAAGCGCCTGCCTGCCCCCGACTCGGCGAGGAGGATTCCGGCTATTCCGAAGAGGGGCAGGGCGGAGATCGAGCCTCCCTTGAGGAGGGAGTATGCCTCGCTGGTGGCCAGGGCGATGTAGGAGCCGCCCCCGACGAAGAGTATCGCCGCCACGCCGCTGAGCACGGTGAAAATGGGCGCGCCGAAAGGCACGGCGAGGATGATGAGGAGCCCCAGCGGCAGGCCGTAGGCCGCCACGAAAGCCCCGACCGAGGCCGTTGCGGCGTCCAGGAAGGCGGGGGCCGATCCGAAGAGGGCGGCCAGGGAGTCGCGGATGGACGAGACCGCGAGGAGGCTGCCCAAGGCGATCCCGAGGAGGGCCGCGACGAGGGCGAAGACAGTCGGGCCTTTCCCGCCGCGAAGGGCGTTCCTGATCGAGAAGGCGGTCATAAGGGCCATGCAGAGCGGCATGATCGCCACGACGTACATCGTCGGTATGATCCATATGCGCGCGGAGGCGTCGAAGCCGGTCAGCGTGAAGGAGAGGGCCGCCCAGAAGACGCATGCCTGGGATCCGATCGCGATGAAATCCCCGAAGCGAGCGAGGATGGACCGGACCTTGCCCCGCTCGGAGGCCGGGTCGCCGCCCGAGAGGGAGAGTTGCCGCTTGTCGAGCGAGGCGAGGGCGGCGGCGGCATAGGCGAGGACGATGGTGCCATGGTCGGCAATAGTTCCGGCCGAGGCGATCCCCATCCAGAAGAGCCGCGTAAGCGTCAGGTCGGCGATCGGAAGGATGATTATGGCGGCCACCGCGAGGGAGGCTATGGCGATCAAAATGCCTCGAAGGGCGCGGATTGCGGGGCCTTCGATCTCGCTCGCGAGGGCGCTCCGGTCCCCGCCCTTCACTTGGATTTCCGAACCGCGGCCAGCGCCGAGTCCATCGTATCCAGCATGTCGGGCGAGAACAGCTGGGCGATGAGGCCGTGGCGCCTCTGGGCGATCAGCTCCGCCCACTTCTCCGCGGCATCCGGCGGCTCGGGCGGCGTTTGAATCCCGTCCAAGGACGCGATGGCCTCGGACTCGAGCTTCGCGCTGTCGAGTCCGATTTGCCGTGCCATGTCCCTGACGACCTGCTCGAGCAGGGGGCTCAGGTCGGCGGGCACTTTATCCCAGCTGGACTTGTTGAAGACGATCGAGCCGATGAAGGGGGCGACCTTGAAGCCCGACATATAGGCGATCTTGCCCCGGAGCTGGGACCAGAGGCTGGCGATGTAGATGGGGCTGACGCAGGTCGCGTCGACCGTATTCGAGTTGACCTGGAGCAGGAAATCGGCCGTCGTGCCCTTGACCGTCCTCGCTCCGACGCTTTCCATCAGCTGGATGACTTTGTCGTTGCTCGGGTCTATCGAGATGCGCAGCCTCGAAAGGTCGCTGGGGTAGATAATGGGAGTCTTGGAAAAGTAGCGTATCCATCCTCCCTTCGAGATGGCCAGGACGGTATACCGCTCCCCGAGCTTCGATTTGATGAGGGGCTCGACGGCTCCGAGGACGGCGTCGAATTCCGCGTCGTCGCGGATGAAGCTGGGCATCGAGAGGGCCAGACTATCGGGATAAAGCTCGGCCAGCCCGAAGGTGGTCAGGAGCGCCCCGTCGACCCCGAACCTCATCTTTTGGATGATATCCGATTCGGTCGAGACATGGGCGCTTTGCGGGAAGACTATCTTGACGCGCCCTCCGGACACGCGGTCGAATTCCGCCGCGAGACGCTTGAGCCCGAGGTCCCAGGGGCTGTTGGCGGGAACGTTGGCCGCCATCCTGAAAGTCAATGCGCTCGCGGGGGCTCCTGCGAAGACGGGGAGGCCGGCGACCGGGACGATGACCGATAGGAGAAGGGCGAGGACTCCGTTACGGGCCTTCATGGCGTAGTTTCTCCTTCGGGTAGAACGAAATAATCAGCCGCGGCGGCCAGGAGCCTACGGGCGTTCCGCTGGGCTAGGACGGTCTCGAGCCGATTCGAGGGGACGAGGTCCGGGTCTATGGCCAGGGCCTTTTCGAGCGCGGCGCGGAAGCCCTTGTAGTCGTTCTTGGGGACGCAGACGAAAGTGGCATAGGATACGAATAGGGAGGCCGTCCCGCCCTTGGAATAGGCCAGGGCCTTATCGTAGGCCTCCTCGGCCTTGGCTTGGTCGCCGCCGAGGTAGCTCGGCATCCCCCCATAATACGAAAGGTATATCCCGTAAATCGCCCCTTCATTCCAACCGGGATCGAGCTCGGCGGCGCGCGCGAGGAAGAGGGGAGCGGCGCCGAGGTAATGCGCGCTCTTGAAGTCGAGGGGATTGAGGCCGAATCCCGCCAGCACCGAGACCGCGCTCCAATAAAGCATGGGAACGTCGGACTTTCGCAGGCGCGCGAAGTCGGCCTTGCCGTCGACCGCGGCCTCGACTATGCCCGGAGAGCGCCTGTCGAGGGCCTCCGCGAGGAGGCGGAAGGCGCGGCGATATAAGGCGCCGGCTCGTTGGTCTGCCTGCTGCTTCTCCTCGAAGCGGTCATCGGGGAGGGCGGCGGCCGGGCCTTGAACGAAGGCATTGGCGTACATCACGTACAGAGACGCCATCGTCACGGCTTTTTCTTGGTTCTTCGGATCGGCCTCGAGAATGGCTTCTTCCGCCATAATGAAGGTCGGCAGGGCTCCCGCGGCCAGCTCGGGGTCCTCCTCGCTTGGAATGACCGTTTGCAGCTTCGAAGCCGCTCCTAGGACGGCGCAGGAACTCAACAGGGCGACGGCCATCGCCACCGCCGCCAGCCTGAGAAAATTCATGTGGTCAGTATGCTATGCCGGCGCTCGAATCGCAACCGGATTTCGTTTGAGTCCATTAAATTGACAGAATCCTCGTTTTGGACTAGTTTGGCTTTATTACTGCGATTCGAGGGTGAAGATGCGGATTCGGTCGAAAATGTTCCTCCTCGCTTCCAGCGCCATGACTTTCATGGCGGCCATCGCGGCGGTCTACCTGGTAAGCCAGGCCTCGAGCGCGAAGATAGAAAGCGAGCGACGCATCCTTCTCGCCCTGAACGATTCCGTCAAGGATTTGATCGGAGCCATCAATATCCTCGATTCCGGACAGATAGACGCTTCCGAGGCGCGCTTCAAGGCCGCAGCGGCCGCGACTTCCGCGGGATTCGATGCCGCCGGACGTCTGAAGTACCTGCCTCGCGTCAGCGCCGCCCTCAAGGACGCCGTCGAGATCATCCAAAACCTTCGCGCCCTCGCCTCCGACGACATCGTCAGCCTCGCGTCCTCGTTCGCCGCGCTGAAGGCCGACGCCCTCAAGTATTTCATGTCGACCAGGGAGACTACGCTGCGACAGTTCTATACCGACGAGTATTCCAGGAAAAAATACGATTTAAAGGAAGTCTATAAGCGCCTCGACGACTTCGATACCCTCTCGGCGGGGCTCACCGACACCCTCCTGTCCTCGAGCGACGTGATCGCCGAGAAGAACGCCCTCATCGACAAGGAATTGACGGATCAGAGGGCCCGCAGCCTCGTCATTACCGCCGGCATAGGCGCGGCTCTCGTCGCCCTCGCCCTGTTCCTGGCCTTCCGGATGAGCCGTTCCCTCGCGATGCCGATCATCTCGATCGAGCGGACCATAAAATCGATGGGCGGGGGAGATCTCCGGGAGCGGGTCGATGTCTCTACGAAAGACGAGCTCGGCCTCCTCGGCTCGAATCTCAATTCCTTCCTCGACTCGTTTTCCCTTTCGATCGGCGAGATACAGGCCGTATCGAGGGAGAACGAGGAGCTCAAGCGCAAGCTCGTCCAGGCCCTCTCCGGCGCATCCAGCTCCGCGGTCGAGATAGACGCCGGCGCCTCGTCGATCAGGCGCCAGGTCGAGGGCCTCGACTCGAGGATAATCGGGGCCCACGAGTCGTTGGAGGGGATGACTCGCGGGATAGCCGAATACACGGAGCGGATTTCCGAGCAGGATACGATGATATCCTCTTCCTCGTCGTCCATGGAAGGCGTCCTCGACTCAATGGACTCGATCGGCACGATCGCGCAAGGGGACCGCTCCGCAGCCGAGAGGCTGGTAGCGGCGGCCGGCGAGGGCAGGGTGGTCTTCGGGGAGACCTTCGAGAGTCTCTCGGGGATCGCCAAGAGCGTCGAGGACGTAAACGATATGTCGAGGGTGATCCAAGAGATCGCCTCGAGGACCAACCTCCTCGCGATGAACGCGGCCATCGAGGCGGCGCACGCCGGCGAATCGGGGAAGGGCTTCGCCGTCGTAGCCGACGAAATCCGCAAATTGGCGAGCGCGGCCTCGGAAAGCTCGAAGAGGATAGGCGATACGATCCACTCGGTCGGCGATCGGATGTCCAAGGCCGCGGGCGCTCGAGACCGAGCCTCGGCCACCTTCGAGGCCATGGACGTCCAGATAGTGAGCGTGACTTCGTCCGCCTCGAAGATCGATTCCCTTCTCGGAGAAATCAGGGAGAAGACGGGCGCCGTTCTCGCTTCGATGCGCGCCCTGCGCGAGACTTCCGCCAGGACGGCCGAGGGCTCGGCCGGAATCCGGGAGGCCGCGGGCTCGGTTGGAGGGGCCGTTACGGAGGCCGCCCGCGTTTCCCAGGAAGTGCGCTCGAACATCATCGAGATCGTTTCCGGGCTCGGGGAGATATCGGCCTCGATCCAGGACGTCTCGGGTCTCGCCGGCAAGATGGGCGAGGCGAGCGCGCGGCTGGACTCGGCGGTAAACGCCTTCAGGATCGCGGCGAGCGTCGAATCGGCCCGGTAGTCCCGCTGGTACCGCCTACAGGCCGCCGAGGAAGGACCTTCGGTCGAGTTCCTGGACCGACTCCTTGGCGCTCGCTCCCTCGCTAAGCCGGCCGTAGACGGTCATGTCCATGTATCGAAGGCTCAATGGGCGCTCGAGGGCCATGCGGGTCGTCTTGTCCTCCCAGCGGCACTCCTTCGGATCCAAGGAAGTGGGATCCCCGTATTTAGCGACGAGGCTCGTATACACCGAATAATGATCGACCTTGTCGGGATTCAGCTCGAGGATTATCGCCCAAAGCTTGCCCTGGTAGAACTGGAAATAGCCTCGCCTGACGAAGGAGAGACCCTCGACCTCGATCAGGCTCTGATTGGGAGAGGGGAGCAAGGAAAGATCCTCGGGCCCGCGGTAGGAGAATATCGGATCCTTTTTGAGGGCCGCTATGGCCGAGTCGAGGTCCATCCCGAGCTCGACGCCGTGGAAGGACCTTGCCGGAGCGGCCGGACCTGCCGGCGCCTGCGGCGCGGCGCCTTGAACCGCTCCGGCGGCCGCGTCGCTCGGGGCCGCGTTCGGGCCGGCTGCGCTCGATGGAGCGGCCGTAGGCGATGCGGCGGCCGCGGAAGGGGCGGCGGACTGCGCGCCGACGCCGAGCGCGCCGGCGAGGCCGAAAAGCAGCGCGAGGAAGGGCGCGAACGCGGCTCGGTTTCCCTTCATCGTCTATTACCTCGACAGGGCGATGCTCAGGGCGGTCGAGAGCTTCAGTATCTCTTCGTTGCTCTTGCGGACTCGGGAGCAGAGCACGGCCGCGATGCGCCTCACGATCGAGAGGCCGATTTTCGGCTCCTCGTCGCATAGCTTGGAGAACTCGGGCCCGTTCACGCTGTAAAGGACGCAGTCGCTGCTCGCGGTCACCGTCGCGCTTCGCGGCTCGGGTCCGAATACCGACATCTCGCCGAAGATGGACGCCTTGGCCGCGGAGAGCTTGTTCATCGACTTCTCGGCGCTGGCGAAATCCCGGTCGCCGAGCTTGAGGGTGAGGTTCTTCGTGATGTCGACCTCGCCCTCGACGAAGAAATACATGGACTCGCCTTCCTCCCCCTCGCGCATGATGGTCTCGCCCGATTTGAAGACGACCCGGCGCGAGATGGCGAGGACCTTGGCCAGCTCTTCGTCCCCGAGCTCGGCGAGTATGCCGACTTTGCGCAAGAGGCTAATCTCCTCGATCTTCTTCTTCGCCATGCCGCCGTCCTATGCCACGACGAAGGCAAGGTCGCCTTCCCGCATCACGTAGTCCGCTCCCGGAGCCAGCCTGACATTGCTGCCCGCCGAGGTCTCGGCCGCGAGGTTGATTTCGGCTTCCATGAATTTCCTTTTGATGAAGCCGTCGATGGCGCTGGTGCCGTCGCCGAGGATGTCGTTCAGGGAAACTCCCTTCTCCTCCGATAGGACGCCCACGAGGACGCCCCTGCCGTTGGATAGGAACCAGGCCGAGGCCTCGGCGAAGGTCTTGCCGACGAGCGACGAGGGAAGGGCCGTTTCCTTGAGGCGCGGCCCGCAACCGGGAGTCAGGAGGCAGCGGGCCGCCCGAGGCAGGCCCTTCGACGCGTAGGCCGACGAGAGGAGGTAGCCCGAGTACTCTCCGCCCACCACGACGTTGTCGACCTTGGCGCGGCTCAGGTGCTGCTCGCTTTCGGGATGGAGTATTTCCGCGCTGACGTCTATATCGGGATTGAGGGAGCGTATCGCCAGGCAGGCCAGTATCGTGCGCTCGTCCGCGTTGTTGAGGGAGTTCCCGCCCGTGGAGTCGGGGACGACCACGCAGGCGCGCGCGTTGCCGGCCGAGGCCCGCTTCAGGACCGCTTCCTGGGTGAAGTCGCCGCGGACGAAGCGGAGGTCGAGGCCGGGAAAGCGCGCCTTCTCGGCGTCGAAGGCCTCCGCCTCCATCCAATCGACGAGAACGACCGGAACCGACTTCGCGCCTTCCATCGCCTCGAGGTCCGATAGCACGGATGCCGCGTTGGGATTCCAGCCGCAGATGATGAGGTGGTTCTTGAGCCTGAGATCCTGCAATCCCTTTCCCTCCCGAATCCTGCGCTCGACGAATATCGAAGCGACCGTTCCCGAAATGAGCGAGGTGATGACCATGCCGGAGAGGATCGCCGCGATTCCCGCGATCTTTCCCCCGACCGTGAGGGGATACTTGTCGCCGTAGCCGACGGTCGCGAGCGTGACTACCGCCCACCATATCCCGTCGAAGAAGGAATGGAACATCCCCTGGCCGGGGCGGCGCTCGATGAGCCAGACGATCAACGCGGAAAGGAGGACGGCCACGGCGAAGGAGCCGAAGATCCCGACGAGGTTCGAGCGCTCGATGTCGGTCCACAGCAGGGAGCCTCTTTTAAAGAAGTCCCCGAGCCGGTCGTCTCCTCTCTCGGCGGACGCGGAGCTTTTTTTCCTCTTGTTCTCGGATCTCATCCCGCGGTCCCCCGCTTAGTAATATCGGCGGATACGGCTTCCCCCCTTAACCCCGCCATGGGTATAAGTGAGGAATGGACGATATCGGCGGCCTTCCCTTCGTCGTTTACGAGGACGAGTGCCTGGTCGCGGTCCGCAAGCCGGCGCGCATGCACAGCGCGCCCGGCCTCGGGGCCGGCGACCTTTGCGCCTGGGTATTCCGGCGCTACCCCGAGGTCGAGACTGCCGGAGCCGGGCCCCGCCGGCCGAGGCGCTCGCCCGCGGAGGGGGGACTCCTCCATCGCCTCGACTACGAGACGTCGGGCATCGTCCTCTTCGCGCGGAATTCCGCGGCCTTCGATTCGCTCCTTCGGCAGCAGGAACGCGGGGCCTTCTATAAGGAGTACCTGGCGCTTTCCAGCGCCTCCCGCGAAGACATGCCGGTCGGCTCGGCGCCGCGGAAGGCCTTTCCGACCGGCCTCGACGCGAGGGCCTGGGCCGATGCCCGCGATCGGCTCGACGGAGGCGCCCTCGCGGCCATGCTCGGCGGCACGAGGGCCGGGCCCGTTTCCCGCGTCGCCTCTCGCTTCCGGGCCTATGGCCTCAGGGGTTCGCGCGTAGCCTGCTCGGACCCCGGCGGCGGAGACGGACCGATCTATACGAGCGATTTACTGACCTGTTCCGCGGTCGGCGGCGAGGCGGAATCCCCGTCGGGCCCTAGCCCTTCGAGTCCCCTCGTGGAGATCCGAGTGGGCCTATCGCGAGGCTTCCGTCATCAGGCGCGGGCCCATTTGTCCTGGATCGGCCTGCCGATATCGGGGGATTCCCTTTACGGAGGGGCGCCCGACGAGCGCCTCCGCCTCTATGCCGTCGGGCTGTCCTTCGAGCACCCCGCGACGGGCAAGCGCCTGTCCTTGACCGTGAAGCCCTAGGAGCGCCGGACGAGGTCGGTTCCTTGACGACAGGCGTTACCGCCGATCGTTGCTTTTAGGGCATAACTCCGATACGCTTAATGGCGATGACAGCAGCTTCTTCCTTCGATAGCCTCGTGGCCGAGCTCAGCGCGGAAGAGCGGAGTCTCCTCCTCGAACGCATCAAGGCGGCCATGCCGGTCTCGAGCGAGCCCCTGTTTCACCCGTCTTCGGCCCCCGACACCTTGAGCGCGACCGCGCTCAAGCCCGAGGAGCTCGGACTCTTGGCCAGGTTCGTCCTTTTCCTTCGAGGCATGTTCACCGGCAAGGGGAGGGACGAGCTTTTGCGCGAGGACGCCATTAAGGAGATAGGCCGCAAGGTCGAGACCCGATATCCGGGAATAATAGACAGGCGCAAAGGCCTCGTTCTCGAGAGCGTCGCCGAGGAGCTGCGGGGCCTACGGGACGCGGCTCGCTTTTTCTACGATGCCCTGGACCGAAGCGTCGAGAAGGACAGGGCCGCTTTCTACGCCTTTCTCGGATCCATAGAACTGCCCCTGACGCACGATCGTCTCCTCAGGGAGGCGGATCCCGCGGCTATAGCCGCCTCGATGACCGGCCTGACGGGGCAGGCCGAGGACTCCGAGGTGCGGGGCGCGGCCCTGACCGCCTTCGATAGCGCCTTTATCGGCTTGTCGGACAAAGGCAGGAAGGCGATGTACCTCGACCTTCGCAGCGTCCTATTCCTCAAGCGGCTTTCGGGCTTCCTCTTCGATCGGCTCATAGGCCTCTTCGAGCCGGGCGCCTTGCCCAACGAGAGGCTTTCCGCCTCCTTCTTCGAGCTGCGCGAGCTCTTCCTGGACTTGGGGGACATCCTTTTCTCGATGTCCGAGGCTCCCTCGACCGAACTCATGGAGGCGATTTTCCTTTTCGCCGACCGCGAGAAGATCGGGAGGGGAAAGGAGGAGGCGGCCTCCGTCCTCGGCGAGGATATGGCCAAGGCCGAGACTTTCCTCGGGCGCATCCGCTCCTTCAACTCGCGCCTGCCCCTGGGGGCCCTGTTGCGGCTCGTGTCGGGAGACCCGGAGTACCTGCCGCGCGAGCTTCCCGGCGGCGAGGATTGGCTGGCCATCTACAAGGCTTTCTGGCGGGAGCGCATCGAGACGGCCCTCGACGAATGGAAGGCCGAGCACCGCAACAAGGAACTCATGGCGGAGATCGCGGCCTTCGTCGGGGAACCGGGACCGGCCGGCTTCGCCAATATGTCCCGCGAGGGGAAGGACGGCTCTCCTCCCCTCCGCCTTGCCGTAGCCTTCGTATTCCTCGACGCGTTCTATCGAGGCCCCTTCCTCCGTGAGCTCAACAGGCCGATGAAGGTGGTGCTGGTCGACGGAGAGTTCTATCGCAAGGATAACAGGATCGAATTCACCGACGCCTACGATGCCCTGCTCCGCCTTCCCGAGCTGCTTTCGGTCCTCGATGCCAAAATGGGGCCGGATGGCGAGATCGGCGCCGCCTGGCTCGCCGCGTCGCGAGAGCTTGGTTCGAGCTCCGTGAAGCGGCACAAGACTCAATCGATCATCAGGGTCGCGGAGGAGGAGGCGGAGCGCATCCTGAAGCGCGAAGGAGGAGCCTTGAAGACGATGATCGACATCCTGCGGGGATTCCTCAAAGGGGAGGCGGGGGGGCGTTATGACTCTCTCGCGAACCTCTCGTATATCGACGGAAAGGCGAACAAGGATTTCCTGCGCAGCCTGGATCGGGCCAAGGACCGCTGCGAGACGGCGCTGAATCTTCTCTCCGAGCTATCCGGCCTCGACTTCTCGATGGAAGATTGAACCGTGAACCTGACGATGGTCGCGCTGCCCGCCGGTCCCGGCTTCGGATTCGCCGCGGCCTTTCCGGGACCTGTCTCAGAGGCGGATCCGATAGCCCTCCTCTCCTTCGCCGCCGCGGGCGACATGAAGTTCGGCGATCGGCGCCGCGCCGCGAACCGCGATGCCTTCCTCCGCGACGCGGGCTTGAGAACGGAGCTCGTCATCGGCCTCGAGCTTGCCCATTCTCGCAACGTGATCTTCCCCTCCGGAGCCGAGGAAGCGGCCGAGCTCGCGCGGGCAGCGGGCGGAGCCGACGGCCTCGTCCTCGGCGGGGATCCTGCCGGCCGCGGCTTCGCGGCCTCCGTCACCGTCGCGGACTGCATGCCCATCTGGATCCTCGACCGCCAATCCGGGGCCTTCGGCATACTCCATTCGGGCTGGCGCGGGACGGGGATACTCGCCGTCGCCGTCCGCGCCTTGGCCGATCGCTTCGGCTCGCGTCCTTCTTCGTTCTCGGTCATCCTGGGGCCGGCCATCGGCGCCTGCTGCTACGAGGTGGGCGAGGAGAGGGCGGCGCGATTTTCGGCGGAATTCGGCGCCGAATGCGTGCGGAGCCGCGGGGCCTCCAGCTTTCTCGATCTCCGATCCGCCAACCTGTCGATAGCCGAGCGCCTCGGCGTCGGGCATCTCCTCTCCCTGGAGTCCTGCACGTGCTGCGACGAGAGGCTCGGCTCCTATCGCCGACAGGGCGGGGCCTCCTTCACCAGGATGCTCGCCGTCTGCGGCCGTTCGCCCTGCGAGCCCGGCATCATGCCGGGCGGGAAACGGGCCTGAGACGCGCTATCGCGGCCGCTGCCCTAGCGGTGTCCTTGGCCTCGATGGCGGCCTCCGCCGAGGAAGGACAAGGCGTAGCGCCCGGCGCCGCATTCAGGCTCACCGAGAGAAGCGATTTCTCGCGCTACGTCGACGGCCGCTATCAGGGTCACGTCTACCGCGAGTCGCGGGGCGAATTGCGCCCGGCGGCCGAAGTCGGCGCGCTGGACTACGAGGGGGAGTTCATCGTCCTCGAGGAGACCCTCCACGACGCGCGCGACGCCGCCCGCCGCGTGGACAGGACCGTTCCGGTCCGCCTCTCCGTGGCCCGCTGGGGCTCCTTCGAGGCGGAAGGGGACTCGGGCTATCCCAGTCTGCGCGGCGTGCCCGCCTTTCCCGAAGGCTCGTCTCCTCAGCGGATCGATGCGCTGGAGCCGGGCTCCACATGGACGGCAGCCGGAGCCCGGGCCCTCGACTTCGAGGATTCCGGAAATTTCGTCGTCATGCCCTTCCTGGCCGAGTACCGCTTTTCGGGGAGGACCGAATACCGGGGGAGGAGCGCCCTGAGCCTATCGGCGAAATTCGCGACGCGGTGGAAGGCCGAAGCGCCGTCCGACGGGATCCGGAGCGCCATCGGGACCCACGCTCTGGACATCCTCGTGGACGCCGGCACCTTATCGACCCTCTTCATCCGGGACCGCTTCGACGAGACATTCGTCCTCGCGGGAGGGAAAGCCGGGAGCAGCGAGTGGCGCTCGGGCTTCAGCCTGTATTTCTTCGAAGTCGGCGTCCCGCTCGATCGAGTGGCCGCGGGCAGGGCGATGGTCGCCGCCGTCGACGGCGCGAAGCCCGACG
>CAYNFM010000099.1:0-12524 GCA_964396415.1 uncultured Treponemataceae bacterium
CTAGGCCCCGCTCAGCGCAGGACGAAGCGGGCATTGCACTCCACATGGTTCGTCTGAGGGTAGAAGTCGAAGGCCTTGAGGCTTTGCAGGGCGTAGCCCGCCCCCGCCAGCTCGCCCGCATCCCTCGCAAGGGTGACCGGATCGCAGGAGAGGTAGACGATCGAAGGCGGCTTCGCCGAAGCGAGCCAACGGCGCACCGACGGGGCGAGTCCCGTGCGCGGCGGATCGACGAGCACGAGGTCGAAAGGCCGCTTCGCCGAATCTGTCCGTACCCAATCCTCGACCGATAACGGCGAGAATTCGTGCCCCTTCCCGGGCACGTTGGTCTTGGCCAGGTCGAGGGCGTAGGGATTCTGCTCGACGCAGACTATAGTGTCGAAGGACGGGGCGAGGAAGCGCGCGAAAAGGCCGACGCCGCAGTAGAGATCCGCGGCCCTTCCGCCCGAAAGCCCGGCGACGGCGTCGGGGACGAAATAGTCCAGGAGGTAGAGATTGCTTTGGAAGAAGCCCCTGACATGGAAGCGGATGGCTTGACCCGCGACGAGTACCTCGACGAGACCCTTCTCGCCCTCGACCCATACCTCGTCGCCGTAGCCGAAGACGAGGAAGCGGTCCTTGCCGAGCACGTAGGGCTCGAGCTCGGAGTAGGCCCGCGCGTCGCCCGCCCTCTCCTCGATCCAGTCCTGGATCGGACGTAGGGCGATCAGGCAGGTGGGCGCCTCGACCACGTCCGACGACGCGCGCTTCATGAAGCCGAGGCGACGCTCCTTCGTGAAGTGGAACTGCATCCGATTGCGGTAGGCGAAAGGCAGCGACGGTACGGCGGCCATCTCGCCGATCTCGACGCGAGCGGTGCGCGAGAAGGCCTCGCCGACGATCAGGGCCTTTTCCTCGACCTGGCGCGAATAGGAAAGATGCTGGAGATTGCAGCCTCCGCACTCCCCGTAGATCGGGCAGGGAGGCTCGACCCTGTGCCGGCTCGGCTCGAGCAGCTCGACGATCGAGGCTTGGGAGTAATCCCGACGCCTCGCCGTGATCGAAGCCAGCAGGGTCTCGCCGGGAAGGGCGAAGGGCACGAAGACGGCCTTCCCTTCGTGGAAAGCGAGCCCATCGCCCCCGGCGACGAGTTTCTCTATGCGCAGCTTGACCGCGTCAGGATCCGGCATCCTTTACGATGATAGCCTATAATCCGGTCCCTGATAACTACCGAATGTACTTCGCCGCGACGAGGACGGCCTCGACCATGCCGACGGCGCTCGCCTCGCCCTTCCAAGCGATGTCGAAGGCCGTCCCGTGGTCGACGCTCGTGCGGAGGAAGGGCAGGCCGAGCGTGAGGGAGACGGTCCTCTCGAAGTCGAGGGTCTTGCAGGCGATGTGGCCCTGGTCGTGGTAGAGCGACAGGACGGCCGCGTAGCGTCCGGTCTTGGCGAGATGGAAGACCGAATCGGCCCCGACCGGCCCGGCCGCGTCGATTCCGCGGGAGCGCGCCTCGGCGACGGCGGGGACGATCTCTCGGCCCTCCTCGTCGCCGAAGAGGCCGTGCTCGCCGCAATGCGGATTGAGTCCCGCCACGACGATTCCCCCGACCAGGCCCAGGCCGGCGAGAGCCGCGCTGCAGCGCTCGAGATAATCGACGAGACGGCCCTTCGTGACGAGATCGCAGGCCTCGCGGAGCGAGACGTGCCTCGTGAGGAAGAAGACGCGGAGGCCGAGCGTCTCGAACATCGTGAGCGGGTCGTCGACGCCCGCGACGGCGCCGAGCATCTCGGTATGGCCGATATGGGGGACCCCCGCCGCCGATACCGACTCCTTGTTGAGCGGCGCCGTGACGACCGCTCCTACCCTGCCCTCCGGGCCGCCGCCGAGAGCGGCTCGGGCCGCCGACTCCACGTACTCCCATGCGGCGCGGCCGCAGAGCGCGGAGACTTCGCCCGGCGCGAAGGAGGCGGGATCCGCGTTGGCCAGGTCGACCAGCCTCGCGTCGCCCCAATCGCGGGGCTCCACCCCGACGAGGGAGGCGGCCTTTCGCATCACCCGGGCGTCGCAATAGAGGACGCAGCGCGCGGCGCCCCGCACGGCATCGTCCGCCAGGGCGCGCGCGCAAATCTCCGGCCCTATTCCCGCGGGGTCGCCCATCGTCAAGGCCAGGATGGGCCTCGTGTCCTTTCCCATGTCAGCTCCTTGAGCTTATACTATCGCAGACGATCAAGGAGACGT
The DNA here is from genome assembly GCA_964396415.1 of uncultured Treponemataceae bacterium. GTDB lineage: Bacteria > Spirochaetota > Spirochaetia > Treponematales > Rectinemataceae > UBA1306. The sequence goes on from CAYNFM010000099.1 coordinate 2,218, forward strand.
AAGATGAAAGCCCTCGTCAAGGCGAAAGCGGAAAGGGGCATCTGGATGGAGGACGTCCCGATGCCCGGCATAGGTCCCCGTGAGGTTCTCGTCCGGGTAAGCAAGGTCGCGATCTGCGGTACCGACGTCCATATCTACGACTGGAACGACTGGGCGAAGCGGACGATACGGACGCCCATGACCATCGGCCACGAGTTCGTCGGACGGATCGTCGATCTGGGCGGCGAGGTGGAGGACTGGAAGATCGGCGACCGCGTCTCCGCCGAGGGGCACATCGTCTGCGGGGAATGCCGCGCCTGCAAGGCGGGCAAGCGCCATCTCTGCCCCAACACCGTCGGAATCGGCGTGAACCGCGACGGCTGCTTCGCCGAATACCTTTCCGTCCCCGCCACGAACCTGTGGCGCGTGCATTCCAGCGTGGACGACGACATCGCCGCGATATTCGATCCCTACGGCAACGCGACGCACGCCGCCCTCTCCTTCGACATGGTCGGCGAGGACGTGCTCATAACCGGCGCCGGGCCCATCGGATGCATGGCCGCGGCCATCTGCCGCCACAACGGCGCCCGAAACGTGGTCGTGACCGACGTCAACGATTTTCGACTCGCCCTCGCCCAACGGCTCGGGGCCGACCGAGTCGTCAACGTCGCGCGCGAGGACCTCAAGGCCACCATGGACGAGCTCGGCATGGTCGGCGGCTTCGACGTGGGCCTCGAGATGTCCGGGAGCCCGGAGGCTTTCACCCAGATGCTCGATACGATGTATCACGGCGGGCGAGTGGCCTTGCTCGGCCTCATCCCCAACGGCACGGCCATCGATTGGGACAAGGTCATCTTCAAGGGTTTGCACGTGAAGGGGATCTACGGACGCGAGATATTCGAGACCTGGTACAAGATGGAAGCGATGATCCGCTCCCACCTCGACATCGGCCCGGTGATCACCCACCGTTTCGTCTTCGACGACTTCCAGAAGGGCTTCGACGCCATGCTGTCGGGAGAGTCGGGCAAGGTGATCTTGAGTTTATGATCGCAACGGTCATTGGCGTCGAAGCCCTGCGCGGCCCCGACGAAGCGCGCCCGGGATTCCAAGGCGCTTCGTCGCCGCCAAGCGCCCCGGCGCTTGGTGAGCCATGCTGTCGGGGACTACCCTATGGCGACCAAGTTTTGTAGGCCAAATGGGACATCTCAGGTAATACTGCTGCGTGGCGTCAATGTCGGCGGCAAAAATGCCGTACCCATGGCGGATTTGAAAAAATGCTTGGAGGAACTGGGCTTTGCGGACGTTTCAACCTACATTGCCAGCGGCAACGCGATGTTGGCGTCCGACGAACCCGCCGATGAAATTAAAGCCCGGATAGAAGCCGCTTTGTCTAAAAGCTTCAAGCTCGATAGCGAACTCATCAAGGTTTTAGTGTTGAGCCGTACGCAGCTTCAGGCCGTCATCGAACGCAAGCCCGAAGGTTTCGGTGAACAGCCGGAGAAATACCACAGTGATGCCATCTTTCTGATGGACATCGACGCGGCCCAGGCCATGTCGGCATTCAATCCGCGCGAGGGTGTCGACAAGGTGTGGCCGGGCGACGGCGTAATCTATTCGCAACGTCTTAGCGCCGAGCGTACCAAAAGCCGACTTAGTAAGATCATGGCATCGCCGCTCTACAAATCCATGACCATCCGGAGTTGGAACACGACATTAAGGCTATTGGACATACTGAAAGGAATGGATGCCGGTAAGGGAGCAGAAACTATATGAAAATCAACAACCCCGCAGCAAGTTGGGGGGTATGTTGGTTCTGCAAGGTAATTGATTATATGTGGGATCGAATACCCCTTTCGTTACTTGAAAATGACCGCAGCAAGCTGCGGGGTATTCGACGCACCTGCGAATAACGCACGTCAACCCGGATTGAAGTTGTCGCCTCGGTAGGCGTTTAAGCGCTTGCCTGGCGTCGCTGAAGCAACGGCGACCCGATGGAAACAGAATTGGTCTACATGACTTCAAGGGATATTCACCAATATAAAGGTGTATACGAGGCTCAGTCCATGAAACCGCGCATATTGAAGGGAGGGCGCATGCGTGATATAGTCGCCCCAACGTGAGAAAACGCTCCAGGTCCTCCCAAGAGGCCGGCGATCCGCGAGCCGAGAAGCCCGCGCGAGAAGAGAGCGGTTCCGAGACCCCCGACGGACGCAAGGCCATGAAGGCCCGGAACGACCGCCCCGACGGTCCAAGAAGACGCCCGTCAAAGCGAAACGCCGAGCGAGACTCGGCCCAAGGCACTCTCTTCGACGATCATGCTCCTCCTCCGCCCAATGGCGGGCAAGGTCCCGACGATCCTCAGTCCGAGGCGCGCAAAAGCCGATCCAAGCGTCGGCGCGAGAGGCGCAAGGCCGCGAAATCCGACGGCGACGCTCCTTCCTCGGCCGTCCGGCCGCAGCCCAAGGTCCCGCCCAAGCGGCCGCTCCAGAAAGGCGCGCCCCATAAAGAGGGCGCCCATCGCGAGCTCAGGCCGGGCTCCTCGGGCGCGCGCGGCCCCGCGCCCCGCGGTCCCGAGAAGCGCTCCTACGGTCCGCGCTCTTCCGAGGCGCAACGCGATAGGCGCCTGTCCGAGGGCGGCGCGCACCGGCGCGGGCACCTCGAAGGGCTCCCTCCCCTCAGCGCCGAAGACCTCGACGCCATGCCCCGCAACGTCTCGAACCTTCGCGGCCATGCTCGCGGAGCGGCGCCCAAGCCGCCCAACGCCGCCCGCAGGCTCGAGACCCTCTCGCCCTCCTCGGAGAGCCTCGCCGCCCTCGCGGCGCTCGAGGGCGTCCTCGACGAAGCCTTCCCCCTCCAGTCCAAGCACCGGGCCTCGCTACGCGGCGATATCCGCAAGCTGTGGGAAGAGCTCACTTCGGACCGCGAGTCGCGCTCGGCCGATTACCTGGGCACCGCGCCCGCCCTCTCGGCCTACTTGCGATACTTCCTCCCCTGGAACGCCTTCAGACTCGTTTCACTCCTCGCCAACGCCGATTTTTGCCTCCCCGACAACGCGGTCGTAGCCGACATAGGCTCGGGCCCGCTGACCGTGCCGATCGCCCTATGGATCGCGCGGCCCGAGCTCCGCGACGTGCCGCTGACCATCTACTGCGTCGACAGAGTCGAGCGCGTCCTCGAGGCGGGCGTCAATGTCTTCCAGACTCTCTGCATGCGCGTCGCCGGCAGGCTCCCGCCCTGGCGACTGGAGACTCGCAAGGACAGCTTCGGGAACTCGCTTCCCGAGCGCGCCCACCTGCTCACCGCCGCCAACGTCTTCAACGAGTTCTTCTGGAAGGACAGGCGCAACCTCGGCGAACGGGCGCTCGATACGGCGCGGACCCTCCTATCGTACCTGAAGGAGAACGGAAGCCTCTTCGTGATGGAACCCGGCGACCCCCGATCCGGCGCCTTCGTCGCCGCGCTCCGCGCGGCGCTGCTCGCCGAGGGAGCTCCGCCCCTCGGCCCCTGTCCCCATTCATTATCCTGCCCCATGCCGGGCATCTTCCGCCATCTCCTCCCGCCCGAAGAGACGCGGACGATCAAAAGCGATCCGAATGTCGCCCCCTCGCGCTTCGTGCTTCCCGCAGTCGTCATGCCCAAGAAGCGCGACAAGTTCCCGTGGTGCCATTTCGGCATCGACGCCCTGAGGGCCCCGGCTTGGCTCGAGGCCCTTTCCGAAGAGGCCGGACTTCCCAAGGAGCGCGCCGTGCTCTCCTATCTCTGGGCGGCGCGCGGGACGATCGTCCGAAATCCCGTCGGAATCCCCAACCCCGTAGCGAGCACTGAGCGCGAACGCCGCTCCAGGGCCGGAAGGGGCATACTCGTCCGCGTGGTCTCCGAGCCCTTCCCCCTTCCCGACGGTTCCTCGGGACAGTACGCCTGCTCCAGCCTCGGCTACACGCTGCTTAAAAGACAGCGCGGCGAGGAGAGCTTCGGCTCGGGCGACCTGCTCGAGGTGACCTCCTCGCCCCTGCAGCGCAACGACGAGAAGTCTGGCGCGATAATCCTTCCCACTTGACAGCGCCGCCGACGCGTCGATATAGTTTCACTTCGTCGGCAACGACACGGGGGCGTGGCGAAGCTGGTTTATCGCGCCGGCCTGTCAAGCCGGAGATCGCGGGTTCAAGCCCCGTCGCTCCCGCCTATCCCGTCGTACGACGGGATTTTTTTACGGGCTGTAGCGCAGGGGCTAGCGCGCTTGGTTCGGGACCAAGAGATCGGTGGTTCAAATCCACTCAGCCCGATAAGGAGTTACGTGAGGTAAGGGACTGGAATTCGGCACTGTTACTTGATACTGTTACTGAAAACGGAGTCGAGTATGCGTCGAACTAGTTCGAAGAACCGCTTCACGTACGCCACTTTCTCTAGAGCGGCCAGCAATGGCCGCTCTATTGTTTATGTTCGCTTCATTGACACGGAGACCGGCGAGATCATCGCCACTCGATCCACAGGCAAGGAGACCGAAAAGGCCGCTAAACCGAAGATTGCAGCGCTTCTCGCTGAACTCGATCTCAAGGCTATTGCCAAGGCGAAAGACAAAGCACGAGAGGCTAACTTCGATGACGAGGAGCGTCTGGCGGCACTATCCGTCTACGACTTCGTCAACTGGTTCTGGAGCGATTTGAGCTACTACATCGCCGAGCGTAAGGATGCGGGTCGCCCCCTCTCGCGCGAATACGTCGAAACATCAAGAAGCTACATTCGAACCATGATCAGGGGGTTTGAGCAGTTCAATCTTACATCGCTTAAGAACATTCATATCAGCAGTATCGAAGCCTTTGTACGCAAGCTCCGGCGCGCGGGGAAGTCGCGGGATGTCATTAAGCGTAACATCGATGCGATCAGGACCCCCCTCAATTGGGCGCAGTCTCGCGGTCTCGTCGAGTCGCCCTTTGACTTCAAGTCGATAGTCCTACCTGAAAGAAATAACCACGAGCGCGGCATCCTTACCGATGAGGAGATACTGAAGATCGTCGCTCTTCCCTACACTAAGCCCTGGAACGAGCAGACAGGCAAGATACGAGTCACTATCAGTCCACGCCCGCGATTGAAAGGTAAGGAGTCGTACAAGGTGCCTCCTCTGCTCGATATCAGGCAGAAGGCGGCTATCCTTCTCGCCTTATTCGCGGGCCTTCGCCGAGGCGAGATCCGAGGCCTCCGCTGGGGCGACATTGACCTCAAGACCAAGCAGATCGACGTACAGCACAACTTCGTGCGATTCGACGGCGATAAGGCGCCTAAGAAGGACTCTACTGGAGTCTTACCCCTCGCTCCCGAGATCGAGGCCATCCTTGGCGATCTTCAGACCTTGAGCACGAAGCTTGGCCATACCAAGCCTGGGGACTTTGTCCTTCCCGGCACCTCTAGAGAAGAGGCTGTGAGCGATATTACACTACGTCGAGGGTGGGAGCGGGCCCTCGAGGCGATCGGCATAGATGAGGCTCAGAGGAAGCAGAGGAATCTCGTCATGCACGGTGCCCGCCATTCATATACGACGCGGCTCCTGGATTCAGGCGAGCTCACTCCCGCCGAGGTGGCGAAGCTCACTAGGCACAAGGACCTCTCGATGCTCTCGCGTTACGGTGGCCATGTCCAGCCCGAAACACTCGAGAAGGGACGTCGAGCGCTCAGTATGAAGAAGGCAAAGAAGGCTTAGCATGGCAGACCCAGATTTTATTAGACTTCTATTTGGTGACCCCAAGAAGACTCCGGAAGAACAGGAGATCATTCCACCCGTTCCCGTTATCCCTCCTCTTCCCGATATTCAGGCTCTTCTCTCCAGGGTAAGGCGACAAGTTGACAAGGCCAAGACGCTTGAGGTTAAAACTGACTATATCGATATTGGTATCGCGGAGCTCAAGCAGATCAAGGATAGAGGGGAGCGCCAGTACCACACGCTCACCGAGCAAAATGCCCTCGATGATCCACAACCATTTTTGGATTATAGTTCCGATTTGGATGAGGCGACCAACGAGCTTTGTATACTTCGTATGAGCCTGCTTGTAGAGGATGCTGATCGCGCGACATCAGCTTCACCAATGCTACCATCACTTTCACCTGTATCTGCCCAAGCACCTCTGCCAGCACCTGGGATCGCACCTGGGATCGCACCTGGGATCGCACCTGGGATCGCACCTGGGATCGCACCATCTGTTGCGCCGGTATTAGTCGTACCAGCCTCGGTCATACCCACGACACCTGATCCAGCAGCTCCTGTAGCCGCATCACCTGTTAAAGATTCGGCCATTTTAGCTGAGCAAACTGTGATTATTCCCGATGTTATGGATATCGAACTACTTGCTATTTTCCTTACTGGTTCGGAGAAAGCAACGTCTTGGTTTGAAAAGCACTATAAAGAGGAACGTATTCCCTATTTCAATGTTGGGCGCTTAGTCAAGTTTCGCAAAGGTGAAGTCATTGCATGGTGTGTTGAAAATGGGAAGTACGGCTACGGCCAGAAAAACGTATCCTCTAGTATTTCGCGATTGGCAGAATCTATTGTGCCTGCCTCCCCAAAAAATCCATTGAACGGGTTTAAACGGGTTGACAATATGGGGACCACTATAGACTCATTTAAACAGAGCTTTGGCCAAGAGCTAGTACAACGTCTCATTAAAAAGGAGTATATAGAATCTCAAGATTGTTCAAATGTCCACAATTGGATCGAATCCAACGCAAACAGAAAAAATATTAAAGAGATTATCTGGAGGAGCAATAGAAAATCACTCGCATCTTTTATCATCCTATGCCAACACACCGATATCATTCATATGCCTTCAAACGGAAAATCAAGTGGTGATCGCCCTGATTACACAGCTATGACAATGCGAGAATTCCGAGTGTTAAAAAAAGAGACTAGTGAAATTATTTCTGATGGAATAGACCGTGACTGGTTTCAGCCTGTCGAAATTGAGGCCACCTTTTTTGAAAAGCGCATAAATGCCTGGATCAATGATGAACCTGGGCCTAGCGAAAAATTCGAAAATCCTATGCTTTGCGCTCTCGAAGAATACTTCGGAGAGATGGAAGGCTCCGAAGGATTCATTGAGCGGGAACAGTTTATAAAGAAAAAATGCAAGAAAATAGATTTTCAAATAATGCGTTTATTCTATGATTCCTGCAAGAAGTAGCATTGTATGGTTAAGATAAATGCCCCCCCACAACTTTTCATTAAATATTGCACCATTGCCACCGCGAAGGCTTTTCTCGATTCTTTGTAAAAACATCTACCCGCGCAAACCTGCGGCAGCCTGCGCTCTTTTCATGATATTGATACGCCTTTTTGATTAATCCAATCTGCGCCAATCTGCGCCAATCTGTGAAACATATATAACTTATGCTTTTCATCATCGCGCCTTTTTATTATGCTCCGAAATAGCGAAAGAGGAGGCGCACAACGTCAAAAATTTCAATCCATAGAGATGTGGCCGATTCACCCACTTGGGGTGCCTTATGCCACTAATCCACGTCAGTACTAGCATCAAGGATTCGGCGATATTTAATATTCGCCGATGTCGTCACTAACATGGAGGGTCAGATGGACCAACCACTTATCACTGGCAGTGTTCCAGAGGATCCTGATCGGGCAAAAGACGGACACGTAAAACCGTCCATTCTCGATCTCGTCGCTCCCCTTCCGCAGCCCCTGCCTGTCCAGGCACCGCCGGCAACTGCCCCGCTTGTAGAGCAGCCAGCGCATCTCGCCTATATCTCCGGCCTGATCGCCCCAGCGCTTCGTGTATGCCTCTCATCGGAGGATCTTGAGCAGATCGCCCTTTCCTGCCGCCCGCTCATTCTCGAAGATGGCAAAGCGGATTTTGTCAACGCTGTCGCGTTCCATGTCATTTGCCGGGACAAACGATGGCGGCAGCGCGGGTTCTCGTCGTTCGAGGAATTCCTCGACTCTTTGCCCGAGGACATGCGCGTTACGCGGCAGACGGGTACTAACTATGCCCGTTCAGGAGAGGTCCTCGTGGAGAAATTCTTTTTCCACAAATACGGCCTGGTAGGCGACTCCTCGGTCGACATCAGCTTTTTGTATGGCAATTTTTCAAAATTGCCCATACTATGGCGACTCTTTCACTTCACGTCCATGACCATCACGGCAGAGGTCTACGACCACTTCGCCAAAGATACCGTGGAGGCGTTCAGGGCATACATAGATGCTCTCATCGCACGGCCAAAAAGGTCGTGTCCCCAAAAGGGGCGTACACCACACGCCCAAGTTTCACAGTCGCTTCCGCCGCCCAAGCGCTTCATCGCCGAGATGGTCCGGGTGGGCCGGTTCCCTGGGTTCGTTCTCGACCACGACGTCGAGTTCGTAACACGTGTCTGCATGCGCATGAAAGTCAGGCTCGAGGCTAACGACAGGTTCCGAAAGGATAAAACGTACGACGAGGTCACCCTGATCGGCAAGGACCCGGCGAAGCTCCACCCCTCTGGCTTGATCCCCCAGTGCATCCTCGCCCTCGACGACTACTTCTCCGCGTTTTCTCTCGAGGGCATCATGCGGGTAGTCCGCTCGATGCTCAAGACGAAGGCCGACATCACCCTCGTCAAGGGCTACATCATCGTCCGGCTCCTCAAGAGCGACGGTCTTCGCGCTCAACTTCCGGCCCTTGGCGTTCAGGATGTCCAGGAATTCGCCAAGAAGTTCCTAGACGTCGATGCGTCAATGTATAAATGGCTTGTCCGCCTTGCTCGGAACTTCGTCGAGTATGCTGGCCTCTTTGGCCGTGATATTGAAGTCGCGTACCAGAACTCACTGGACAAGCTCTTCTGGCTCGACGTCGCTATCCGGAATTATCCTGGGCGGGCTGACTACGTGATCGAAATGTTCCGGAAGCTGGCGGCGGTGAAATTCCGCCGCTTCGCACGGAATCCGAGCTATGACCCCACCAAGGACCTCGAGGTCTTCTCGAAGACGACCCTCGAGCGGGCCAACAGGCATTTTTTGCGGTACGACGAACTCGTCGCCGCAGGCCACAGTGTGGAGGTGGTCGAGCTCCGCAATGAGGACGAGGTACGCTTCCTCGACTGGATTGTTCGCCAAGAGGAGGCTCGGGACGCGCGCCGGATCAAGAGGGGGCTCCTACCAGCACCCAAGGCAACGCCTCTTCTCCTGCCGTACCACACGCCACTGGCTCTGCCTAATGGCGCGGACGACCTTCCCGCGGCCTAAGGTATCTACCCCCGAGAGCTCCGGCTCTCGGGGGTCTTCCTTGCGGCGGTCGTACAAGATTGTACATTCAGATGCGTGTAATTCAAAAATGTAAAAACGTCTATCCAGATTCTACTAATATCATTTAGCTCCCTAAGCCACCATCGTATACTTTACAAAGCGACATAACATTTAAATAAACTTAGCCTTCTTGGCGAGGCAACTACACCTTTATATTTCTAATTAAAGAGCTCTGGCCCCGCCCTAGGTCGGGCATGAACCTTCCGCCCTATTCATCGTCCTTCACCAGCAGGTCGGTTTAGGTCCACCTCCACCGCTCCGTCGCTCGAGATAAAACCTCACAGGTTTTCGTAGCTGATGTGTGTGCCCAGGGTTTGGCGCTCGCGGACGAAGGGCATCGTAGTTTTCTTGGACTTCATTGGCTGCCGCCTAGTCTTATTATTATCGCCAGTGACCGCCGCGATTTTCTATTCCAGCGAAGAGAGGCGGGCCATGGAGAGCTTTGTTCGGTCGTTTCAAGTTTCGCCAGGACTAGACATCGGAGCGCTTCGGCGAAATTCGTCTCAGAGGGGACTCACAGCGCAGCAATTCTTCCCCTGTAGCGGTTGACCGTGTTGCAGATCATTTCCAACGATTTCGCGATGGTCGTGCACGATCCGTCGAGCTGAGCCAGCGCCAAGATGATGTCCAGCAGCTCTGCTGTCGCAACTCCAACAGCTCAATGAAACCTATCACCCCCGACGAAATTATGGATATTCTTTCTGAACGAGTGACAGCTTTCCATGACTCCGAGGCCCGGTATCAAAGCCTTGTAAAGTCGGGGGTCATTTAAAAGAAACTTGCATTCCCCACCCGATGAATACCCACCCCTTTATCTGGAAATATTGAGACCTACCAAAATTCGGCACGTACTGTGCCCACAGCTCCCTTAACTCGAGGATCACATTGTTTCCTTGCGATCCACTTTGACCGCACATCGCCGCCTCCGCTGACTACCTATATGTTCAACAGGAGGCTCCTCTTTGACCTACCAAATTGTGTCCGAGCGCAGTGCGCCAGCGTACAGGATCTCATCGCCGGCAGATGCCTACAAGGCCTTTTCACGTTA